>NZ_VFVA01000005.1:0-265910 GCF_006442155.1 Mesorhizobium sp. B2-4-14
ATGTTCGATCCAACCGAATGCTGGAACTATCTCAAACAGGCAGGCTACGTTGCATGTTAATCGCCCGATGCTCTAGAACAGGCCTTCGATCTGGCCAGCCTCGTTAAGGAAGATCTTTTCCGAGGACGGCGCCTTGGGCAGGCCCGGCATGGTCATGACCTCGCCGCAGATGATGACGACGAAGCCGGCACCCGCCGAAAGCCTGACCTCGCGCACCGGCACGGTGTGGCCGGTCGGCGCGCCGCGCAGGTTCGGGTCGGTCGAGAATGAATACTGGGTCTTGGCCATGCAGACCGGGAGGTTGCCGTAGCCAGCCTGTTCCCAGGCATGCAACTGGTCGCGCACCGACTTGTCGGCGATCGCTTCGGAGCCGCGATAGATGCGCTGGACGATGGTGTTGATCTTCTCGAACAGCGGCATGGCGTCGGGATAGAGCGGCGCGAACTGCGAGGCGCCGGATTCGGCCAGTGCCACCACCTTATTGGCGAGGTCCTCGATGCCGGCCGAGCCGTTGGCCCAGTGCTTGCACAGGATCGCCTCTTCGCCCATCGAGGCGACATAGTCCTTCATCGCCTGAATTTCGGCGTCGGTGTCGGAATAGAAGTGGTTGATGGCAACCACCGCCGGCACGCCGAACTGCCTGATATTCTCGATGTGGCGGCCAAGGTTGGCGCAGCCCTTCTTCACCGCCTCGATGTTTTCCTTACCAAGGTCTTCCTTCTTGACGCCACCATTCATCTTCATGGCGCGCACGGTGGCGACGATGACGGCAGCTGCCGGCTTGAGGCCCGCCTTGCGGCACTTGATGTCGAAGAATTTTTCAGCACCAAGGTCGGCGCCGAAGCCTGCTTCGGTGACGACATAGTCGGCGAGCTTCAGCGCCGTCGTGGTGGCGACGACCGAGTTGCAGCCATGCGCGATGTTGGCGAACGGGCCGCCATGGACGAAGGCGGGGTTATTTTCCAGCGTCTGCACCAGGTTGGGCTGCATGGCGTCCTTGAGCAGGACGGCCATGGCGCCGTCGGCCTTGAGGTCGCGGGCATAGACCGGCGACTTGTCGCGGCGGTAGGCGACGATGATGTCGCCGAGGCGCTTTTCCAGATCCTTCAGGTCGGTGGCAAGGCACAGGATGGCCATGACTTCCGAGGCGACGGTGATGTCGAAACCGGCTTCGCGCGGGAAACCGTTGGCGACGCCGCCGAGCGAGCAGATGATCTCGCGCAGCGCCCGGTCGTTCATGTCCATGACGCGGCGCCATACGACGCGGCGCGTGTCGATGCCGAGCTCGTTGCCCCAGTAGATGTGGTTGTCGATCAGCGCCGACAGAAGATTGTGCGCGGTGGTGATGGCGTGGAAGTCGCCGGTGAAGTGGAGGTTCATGTCCTCCATCGGCACGACCTGCGCGTAGCCGCCGCCGGCGGCACCGCCCTTGACGCCGAAATTCGGGCCGAGCGAGGCCTCGCGGATGCAGATGATGGCCTTCTTGCCGATGCGGTTCAGGCCGTCACCAAGGCCGACGGTGGTGGTCGTCTTGCCTTCGCCGGCCGGGGTCGGGTTGATGGCGGTGACCAGGATCAGCTTGCCGTCC
The DNA here is from genome assembly GCF_006442155.1 of Mesorhizobium sp. B2-4-14. Classification (NCBI taxonomy): domain Bacteria; kingdom Pseudomonadati; phylum Pseudomonadota; class Alphaproteobacteria; order Hyphomicrobiales; family Phyllobacteriaceae; genus Mesorhizobium; species Mesorhizobium sp. B2-4-14. The sequence goes on from NZ_VFVA01000005.1 coordinate 1,589, forward strand.
TTGTTGCCCTTCACCGACTTGATGAATTCGGCTGATATCTTGGCCTTGTCGTGGCCGTAGGGCAGCAGATGTTCGGTCGGGATGCCGATCTTCTGGCCTATCTCCTGGATCTGCTTTTTCTTAGCGCCACGCGCGATCTCGATGTCGGACTTCACTTCGGCCATGACGGCTTTCCTCTGGATTGGACGGTGGAGGGGACGGGGTTGATGTCGCTCGCAAGAAGGCTGGAACCGGACGCGCGGGCATCTAACCCTGTCGCAGCCGTGGCGTCAACTTTCATGCAACTATGTTTCCTATGAAGAAAATTCATCCGCGGCCGGCCGACCTCTCCTCGGTTCTTTCTGGCTCCGCTTGCCGCGCCGTATAGAAGCCAGAGCAGGGGCGTCTCCGCCGTCTCAAAACAGCCGCACAATGCACGGAATGCGACAGAAGCGACGGCGCAAATTCGCCATTACCGGAGGTTGTAGCCGAACAGCGTTACTGCGTCAGCACGTTGCTGATTTCAACCATGTTGGAACGCACCCGAAGCACGTAGAAGCCCATGGTCGTCAGATGTGTCGGCAGCAGCCAGCCATCCTCCCGGCCGTTGGCGATGATGAAAGGCTGGATGCGCAGCGCCGAGACGAACTGCGCGTCCATCGTGTCCCACAGGCTCTGCAGGTGCTTTTCCTTGATGACGCCCTCGAAATCGGCCTGGGCGCCCTTCATCAGGCCATAATAGGCATAGAGCTGGCCATAGGCGAACCAGTAGCGGTCGTCGGCACGGAAGTCGAACCAGCCATTGTTGTGGTTTTCGGCGCGCTCCTTGAGGATGGCCGAGGTCGAGCCGATGTCGCTGGCGATGCGATCGATATATTGCTTCAGATTATCCGCGCGGGCATCGAAAGTCGCCTGGCAGGTGGCGAGGCGGGCGTTGAAAGAGCGCAGATTGCCCATCGCGCGCCGATACATGCTAGGCGTGGTAGCGGTCATGCCGTTGCGGCTGATATACCAGATGGACTCGTCATACTGCAGCTGGCCGCGGGCATCCTGGAGATTGGTGTCGATCTGCGAGGTGGTACGCACACGGCCGAGGTTGTCGGCAAGCTCGGTGGCTGTGCGCCGCACCGCCTGATTGATGCCGCGCTGGAACGAAGCCTTGTTGTCCATCCATGGCGTGTCGTCCCAGTCGATGCCGAACAGGCCGAGTTTGTAGAGGACCATCGACGAGACCCAGGCGTTCTGATTGACGTTGAAGTCGATCAGGTCGGCGGCAATCTGAGCGATGCCGGAGTTGCCGCAGGTCTTTGCCGTGTCGGTGCCGGCGCCGGCGGCAACCTGTTCGCCGGCGGAAACATTGCGTTTCTCGAAGCTGTAGGTGTCGGGATAGTTCGGGTTGAAATTGCGCCACCATTGGGTGGCGTAGAAGAAGTTGGCGTAGAGGCCGACAAGCACCAGCAGCGCGAGGGCGACCAAGGCCTTGAGGATCCAGCCGCGCTGCGTGTACCAGCGCCCGGCCCACATGAACGGCCACAGGATGACTCCGATGACGAGGCCGATGCCGCGGCCGATCCATTGGAAAATCCGGGTGAAAAAGTTCACGATCGGATCGAGCATGGCTGTGTCACCCCTCAGTCAGTCAGGCCGTAGAGGCGCGTGCGAAACGCCACTTTGTCCTTCAAATATGTGGTTTTCAGAACGTCGACAACATGCGATCGCCAGGCGTCGCTGAAGCCGTCATAGTCCTTGTAGAATCGGTCCTTGTTGAAGATGTAGCGCGAGACGAAGTCCGCCGGCACGAAATCCGAAATCAGCCTGTTGGTCAGCCAGGCGTCGGGATGGTCAGGCTTGGCGCGGATTACCAGGAAACGCTGCCGCGGCAGGACGTCCTCGATCTTGAGATGGCCGAGCTGGGCGATCTCGCGCTTGGCGGCGTTGAGGAAGGGGAAATTGCCGTCCCTGGTGATCAGGTCGGCATGGCTCTGGATCCAGGTCTGCAGCCAGATCTTGTCGACATCGGTAAGGTTGCGGTTCGGCTCGGCGTCACGGATCAGCGTGCGCACCACCATCTCGGCGCGGTGTTCGAGATAGCCGGACGCCTCGATCCAGGAAGCGCGGGGCAGCTCGACGCGGCCGGTGGCGGCCAGGAACTTGAACACCTTGTCGGCATCGTTGATCGAGAGATAGCTCACCTGCCATGGCCGCGAGCGGCGAAAGCCGGGGGCGGCCGGGTCGCTGATCACGGTCGTCATGTCGGGATCGACGAAGACATAGAGTCCGCCGAAATGGCTGGTCCAGTAGGCGCTATGGCGGAAGATCACCTGGTCGGGCACCAGCGCGTTCTCGCGGATGTCGCCGCAGACCTTGGCCAGGTCCACCATGCGGGTCAGCATCGCATTGTCGCGCCAGGCGTCGGGTTCCTGTTTCAGCCGGTCGACGAGCTTGCCGAGTTCGGCGGCCTTGCCCAGCACATTCTCGGCCGACAGCACCTTGAACTCGACCTGGTTGATCGACAGCAGATCCTCGATATCGTTGACCTTGGGAACGGAGTCCTCGATCTCGCCGTAGATGACGTCCTTGATGGTCAGCGCGTCGATGGCGCGCTGGTTCCTGGTCATGAACTCGAACATCAGCTGCGAGGTGTTGGAGAAGGCGGTGTGCACCACCGGCAGGTCGATCTGCGAGGGCGTCAGGATGATGAAGCGGGGATTGACCTCGTTGGGGTCGAGATAGTCATAGTCGCCGCACTCCTCGGCCACTTCCGGCGAGAAGCCGGTGCGGTCGATCTGGAAGCTCTCCAGCCTGGTGGGCTCGAGGCCGAAGGCGGCAAGCGCCTTGTTGTAGCGCTGGATGAGATGCGGCTCGTCGACTGTAAGCAGCCGGCCGTAGATCAGCTCATTGTCGCGGAGGAGGTCAGGTTTTTTGCTGATCATGTTGAAGGGTCCGAGGGGCTTTGCCTGATAAGGCGAAGCGCCAACGCTGACGCCTCCCTCTCCCCGTCCTTCACGGGGAGAGGGTAAGGGTGAGGGGCAGCGCAGACGGTCAAAGACATGTCTCCCCATAGCCCTCGGCGGCAATAAATCGAAGGTCGTGCGTGTCGATATTGCGCTCCAAGCGCTGCTCAATAGCAGCCAATAGCGTTTCGAGCACGGCTTCCCGATCTTTCAAAACATCGATGTTCCAAAAACGTAGGATAGACCAGCCATTTGAGACGATGAAGCGATCCCTCGCCTGATCGTATTTGTTGCCCGCATGCTGGCTTCCATCGACCTCCACAATCAGCTGGCATTCTCTACATGCGAAGTCAGCAAAGAAGGTTCCTATCGGAAACTGCCGCACGAATTTATGGCCGTTTAGCCTGCGGTCGCGCAATTCCGTCCAAAGTGCGCCTTCGGCATCGTTGTCCGACTGGCGCAGACGTCTTGCCCGTTTTGTTGTCGCGATTTTCGGTCCACGCATGCGCCGCCCCTCACCCTTACCCTCTCCCCGTGAAGGACGGGGAGAGGGGGCGTCAACGTCGGCCTCTCGTCCTTCGACGTTGTGATTGCAGCCTGTCCATCGATGGTTCACGGGAGAAGGAAGCTCACGCATTCCAAAGCCCCTTCTTCTTCATCTCCTCCATCTCGCGGGCCGCGCGTTCGCGCAGGCGGGTGTCGCGCAGCAGTTTTTCCACCGCGGCATCGTCGGACTTGTCGGAATAGCGGAACTCGCTGTCCGCGTAGCGGTTGATCTCCTGCATCACCATGTCCATCGAAAACGGCCCGCGCAGGTCCTCGATCATCGCCTTCTTGTCGTCGTAGCTCTTGTGCATGAAGGCTTCGGGCTTCTCGAACCAGTCGTCGGGAAGTTCGATGTCCATGGCGCGCATCTTGATGGCGTCGGTGATGTTCTTGATGGCGCGGCCGGTGAAGCGTGGCTCGGCATCCTTGATCAGGCGCAGATAGGTGCCGATATCGGCCATGGTCCTGGGCGCGCCGTTCTCCTTCATGTAGCGTTCATAGACCCGCATCAGCCCGTCCTCCCGCGGCTTCTCGTGCTGCTCATAGGCTTCCGCGACGGCGCGCTGGATTTCCTGTGCTGCGTAGAGTTTGTGGTCGCCCAGCGGAATCTTGTGGTTCTTGCCGGCGAGAAGGACAAAAATGTCGATGTAGTCGTCGCGCGTCTGCGGTCCGTCGACCAGCCAGCGGGCGCCGGCGCGCTGGCGCAGCGCGTCGTCGACATTTTCAGGATAGTTGGAAAACATGCCGAACGAGCAGTTGCCACGCACGACCGTGGACGCTCCTCCGAAGGCGTCCATCAGGACGCCGGTGATTTCCTGCTGGCCGGCCGAGGCGCGGTCGTCGGAGCGGCGCGCCGCCACCTGGTCGATGTCGTCGATAGTGCCGAAGCCGATGACGCGCGGATTGAGCACATTGTTGATGAACTGGCGGCAGTTCTGGCCCGACTTGCCTTGATAGGACGAGATCTGGTCGACACCGAAATTCTCATAGGCGAAGGGGTAGCCTGCGACCTGGCAGTAGCCGTTGACAAGGCCGGCGATCATCTGGATCAGCGTCGTCTTGCCGGTGCCGGGCGCACCGTCGCCGATGAAGGTGAAGAGGAAGCCGCCAAGCTCGACGAAAGGATTGAGTTCGCGCTCGAAATCATAGGCCATCAGCATCTTGGCCAGCTTGACCGACTGGTATTTGGCGATGTGGTTGCCGACAACCTCTTCGGGCTTCTTGAAGGTCATCACCAGCGGCTTGGAGCGCTTGCCAGGCGCAACATCGAAACCGTCGAGGGTGAAATCGTCGACGTCGATGCGGATATGGGCGTTCTCGAATGGACCAATGCCGTCGAAGCGGCCCTTGCGCGCAAGCAGCCCGTCTATGGCGACACGGGCGAAGGCACGGGCGCGAGTCATCAGGTCGGCATCGTCGGACGAGCCTGCTATCGCCTTGTCCAGGCCGGCTATGATCGACTTCACCGCATCCTGGGGTGTGTCGAAGAGAAAATCCGGCTCGGGGATGTCATTCGGCGCCTCGCCGTCGCTGTCGATCAGCTGGAACAGGTAGGAGGCGAGGCTGAAGGCCGAAATGTAGGCCGAGGCCGACAGCAGCTTCTTGAAGATGGCGGCATCGTTGCCTTCGAGGGGCGCGCGGGCATTTTTCGCCTGCAGGCTTTCGAGATCCGAGCCCTCGGCAAAAACATCCGATATCGCCAGCGCGATCGCCGTGCCACGCCGGGCGCGAAACAACAGCGTGTGTTGCAGGATGGTGAGCAACTGGTCGTCGGGATGGACGGCGCCGACGGTCTTCGACAGCTCGACCTCGCGTGTGCGGCGCACCGAGCCGACCGACACCGTCGAGACGAAGCGGCGGTTGGTGCCGGCCAATGCCGTGCCGGATTCGCGCGAGGGATCCTCCAGCACGACGATGCGGGTGATGAAGCTTTGCGCGGTGGCGCGGTGCTTCTCGATCGCCGCTTCCGGGATGGTGGTCAGGCCGGTGTCCATGAAGGATGCTCCGTGGTGTGGCGGTCAGACGTCCGAGATCACCTGTCCGTTGGACAGGATGTGGACCTTGTAGCCGCCAAAGATCTTCTGCGCCTCGCCGGCGGCGTAGAGCGCCTGGTAGGCCTCGTGCGGGATCAAGGCATGGTTCTCGTAGCTCGACACGCCCTGGCGCGCGGCTTCCAAATCGTCGGTGTTGATGAAGAATTCCTGGGACGACGGCTCGCTCGACCAAAGGCCCCTGCGGCCGGGCTTTTCGCTCTTCGAATAGACTTCCTGGATGGTCCAGGTCAGCAGCCAGGCATTGTCGGGCTTGCGAACCTTGGCCAGCACTTCGGCGACGACAGAATTGTTCTCGGTGATGCCGGCCGAATAAAAGGGACCGAGCACCACGCGGCGCAGCTGCTTGGGATGCAGCTCGGGGAAATCCTTGTCGAGGTTGACCGCGATGGTGGCCGGCGACAGCGTGTAGGCGGAGTTCTTCTCGGTGAAATCGTCGAAACGGTGGGCAAGCTCGGGATTGAGCAGGCCGTCGACGGGCAGCGGGATGTCGACCTTGTCGTTGAGCTTGCCGTTCCTGTCGACGAGCTGGTGGATCATGTTCTCGGATGAGTCCTCCACCGTCGCCATGTAGACCAGCGGCAGGTTGGCGCTGCCGTCGAAGGTCGCCCAATGGACGAGATAATAGGGCCGCGCTGTCTTCGGGTTGACCGAAACATTCGCGGTTTGCGCCAGCATGAACGGGCCGAAGGTTTGCTCGCTCTTGACGTCCTCGAGGTAGAGCCGCTCAGCCATCGACCGCTGCAGCGCCTCGGGGAATTCCTTGTGGCGCAGGATGAAGTCCGCCATCTCCTCGCGCAGTTCGCTGGCCAGTGGGATGTTGGCGAGCCGCGCGTCGGCCTGGCGGCGGTCGTTTTCCAGTTCGAGCAGGTTCTGGAACACCGGGAAGCCGCTTTCGGCGCGCGAAATGCGAAACGTGTCCATGAAGCCCAGCCGGTTGCGCCAGCAGGAGAAGGACTTGTCGAGCCGGGCGATATATTCGGCGACGACCCTGGCGACGATGCCGTGCCGGTAGAGCGGCGAACGGTCGTCGCGCATGAACACTTCAAGGCCGCTGAGCGCTGCCGTGATCGCCGAGAAATACCGCGCCGCCGCGTCGTTTTCGGAGGTCATGCTATCGGCCCTGGATTGTCGCACCGGTGCGCGCGGCAATTATGACTGCACGTAATTGGCCGAATTGTGCTTCTTCAGCACCTCGTCGAAGCGGCGGGCAAAGGCGTCGTCCGCGAGCTTCTTGCGGCGCTGGATGTCGGCGGTGGCGACCATGTTCTTCTCGTGCATCTCAAGCAGATCGCCGATGTGCTTCTGCGAGGCGGCGCCAATGCCGGCCATGGTTTCCTCGGCCGTGTTGTCGACCTGGCTGCCCAGCGTGTTGATCTTGTGGGCAACGTCCTGCTGGGCTGCGGTCTTCAGCGAATCCTCCAGCGCCTTGTAGAGCACGATGCGCTGCTCGGTATCGATGGTCAGCTTGTTGATCAGCGTCGACTGCGCGGCGATCTGGTTGTTGAGCGAATCGACGAAGGTCTGGAACATCGAGGTGTAGCGCTCCAGCGTCTGGCTCTCAGCCAGCAGTTCCTGCTCCTTGGCCTGCTTCTCATTGTATTCGGTGGCCAGTTTCGACCGCTCGCCTTCGAGCTGGGTGCGATCCTTCTGGCTGGTCGAGGCTGCGATCTTGTTCTCGATGTCGAGCAGCATCGGGTTGAGCTCCTCGATGCGTTTCTGCACGGCTTCGAGATTCGTCATGGTGGTCTTGCGGCGCTCGATCACTTGCGACAGGCTGGCCTCGGAGGTCTTGTAGCGTTGGTCGAGAATCTCTTTCTGCGCCTTGAGGATGCCGACGATGGTGTCGGACTTGGCCAGCAATTCCTGCAGATTGCCGGCCAGCGACATGTTGCGGACGCGGTCGGTGCGCATGCGCTGCTTGCGCTGCGCCGAAAAGACGCCGACGAAGTTCTCCCAGCCGGTATAGTTCTTCATGCTCTCGAATTCGGCGCCGAAGACATTGGTCGCGTCCTCGAGCCCGATGATCAGGTCGGCGATGTTGCCTTCCATCACCTTCTGCTGTTTCAGCACGTCCTCGATGCGGGCGTTCTCGATGTCGAAATTGGCGTCGCCGATCTTCTTGTCCGATGTGGCGAGCGTGTCGAGCATGGTGCCGGACTGCTCGATCCTGGCCCGCATGTCCTGGACGACCTGCTTGGTCTTGGCAATTTCGGCGTCGAAATCCTGCAATGTCGCCATAAGGGCCTCCCACTTCGGCATCAGGTCGCTGGTCGCGAACAGCGGCGAATATAAGTGGGGCATCCGGGGATTGAAAGGCGCGACGACAAGGGCGGAGCGAAAACAAAATATCCGGCCGCGCCCTTGAAAACCAATGGAGCCGTGGTCATAGCGTGATCAACTGGCCAGCCAGTCGTAGTTCAGCTGATTTTGAACTTTCATGCCGGCAAAGCAATCAGTCTCCGCCGAGGCGGATGCCCTCCGAATTCGACAAATAACTGACCAGTTGCAGCCGGCTCAGGGTTTTGGGTCGGCCTTCAGATAGGCAATGACGTTGGCGATGTCGTCATCGCTGCTGAGGCCAGCCATCCTGTTGCCGGGCACCTTCAGCCTGGGCGCCTTGAGGTATTCGGCAAGATTCGCCTCATCCCAGACAAGACCGGCGGCGCCAGCGCTTTTCATGGCCTCCGAATAGTGGCCGAGGAAGCTTTCGGCGGTTCCGGCCGTGCGGCCGACGACACCCATCAGATGCGGGCCGACCTTGTCGCGGTCGGTAGCCGCTTCATGGCAGGCAACGCACCGGTTGAAGACGTGCTTGCCCAGCACCGGGTCACCGCCAGCATGAGCGGCAAGCGAGGTGACAAGCAGAAGGGTGCTGGCTGACAAAACGGCTCGAAGCATGGCTGACCCGGGGAGCTCTGGCTGACGGCCTTGTAGGACGGAGGCCTTAACAAACGCTGCATCGGCAGATCGGGGGCGATGCGTGGTCCGCGCGCCAGGTCAGGCCCTGGTGAAGCCGATAAAATCGTCGGGCGCGGCGCGGCCCATTTCCTCTTCCCAGTGGCGGCGGCAGAGCGAGACATAGACGTCCTTGCCGATCGCCACCTGTTCGCCCTGGCGGGCAACCTTGCCGTCCGGGCCGAGGCGCACGACCATCGTCGCCTTGCGGCCGCAGCGGCAGATGGTGCGGACCTCGCGCAGCTCGTCGGCGATCGCCAGCAAGGCGCGCGAGCCGGGAAACAGCTTGCCTTGGAAATCGGTGCGCAGGCCGTAGCACATGACTGGGATGTCGAGCCGGTCGGCGATGCGGGCGAGCTGCCAGACCTGCTCCTCCTCGAGAAACTGCGCCTCGTCGACGAAGACGCAATGGACGGCGCTGCGCCCGTGATGTTCGGCGACGCGGGCGAACAGATCGTCGCCGTCACGGAACATCTCGGCCTCGGTCTCCAACCCGATGCGCGACGAGATCAGGCCACTGTCGCCCTTGCTATAGTGGCCGGCGACGAACAGCATGGTCGTCATGCCGCGCTCGCGATAATTGTACGATGCCTGCAAGAGCATGGTCGTCTTGCCGGCATTCATCGTCGCGTAGTGGAAATAGAGCTTGGCCATGCCGCTCTTTTAAGCCGACTTGCCGCGGTGCGGGGAGGGCCTGCCGCCGCATTCCCCTGAAAAAGCCGTCACGGGCCGGCGCCGACAAGGTCAGGCCGGGTCGGCATAGCGTCGGCCGTGTCGCTGATTGGCCAGCCCGCGCCGTTGATCGTGATTGCCTTGATGCTTGAAACCGCACGAGAATGGTGTTTGGCTGACGAAACAAGGCGGGCAGAAAAACCGTAACTTTGCCTCGCCAAAGAATCGCAATGGGAGAAAGTACATGTCGCGTATGAATTCTTTCGTCGCCGGCCTCGGCCTGGCGGCTTTCCTGTCCACGAGTGCCGCCTTTGCCGGCGATCCGGCGAGTTGCAAGACTGTTCGTCTCTCCGATGTCGGCTGGACCGACATCCAGGCCACCACCGGCCTCGCCTCGGTGCTGCTTACCGCGCTCGGCTATGAGCCGAAGGTCATCCAGCTGTCGGTGCCGGTGACGATGGCGTCGCTCAAGAACAAGGACCTCGACGTCTTCCTCGGCAACTGGATGCCGTCGATGACCAACGACATCAAGGATTACACCGCCGACGGTTCGGTCGAGACCATCAGCACGAACCTGACCGGCGCCGGTTATGGCATCGTCGTGCCGACCTATGTCGCGGATGCCGGCGTCAAGTCGCTGACCGACCTCGGCAAGTTCAAGGACAAGTTCGACGGCAAGATCTACGGCATCGAAGCCGGCAATGACGGCAACCGCATCATCCTCGATATGATCAAGAATCCGAAAGACAACCTCGCGGGGTTCGAGCTGGTCGAGTCCTCGGAGGCCGGCATGCTGACGCAGGCCGAGCAGTCGATGAAGAACAATGAGTGGATCGCTTTCCTCGGCTGGACGCCGCATCCGGTGATGGGCGCCATGAAGATCACCTATCTGGACGGCATGGGCGACAGCGGCTTCGGCGCGGCCACCGTCTATACCAATGTGCGCAAGGGCTACACAACCGAGTGCCCGAATGCCGGCAAGTTCATCGCCAACCTGAAGTTCAACCTCGACATGGAAGGCCAGATGATGGACGCCATCCTGAAGGGCGGCGACGCCCAGACGGTCGCGACCGACTGGCTGAAGAAAAATCCGGACGCGGTCAAGCCATGGATTGCCGGCGTCACCACCTTCGACGGCGGCGATGCGGCGGCGGCGGTCAAGACCGCGCTTGGAGGTTGAGCCGGCTTTGATTTCGGCATGACCGAAAGAAAAGGGCAGCCATCTGGAAAAGGCTGCCCTTTTTCATATGCTGTGACAAGATGACGTCGCGACAGTACGGAGCCAAAGACAGAGCTCCGGCGGAAGAGGGGTGAGATGGATCCGATTTCCAAATTCATGGTCGATCACAAGATCCCGATCGGCGCCTGGGGAAAGTCGTTTTTCGGTTTCCTCACCGACAATTTCGACACCGTCTTCAGAGCTTTCTCCAACGGGCTCAATTTCATCCTCGACGGGCTGGTCAACCTTTTGCTGATGGTCCCGCCGGTGCTGCTGGCGCTCGTCATCGCCGTCATTGCCTGGCTGCTGCAGCGTTCGCGGCCGCTCGCCGTTGCCGTCTTCCTCGGCCTGATCTTCATCATCAACCAGAACCTCTGGAAGCAGACGGTGCAGACGCTGGTGCTGGTCGTCGCCGCCGCCGCGATGGCGATGGCGATCGGCGTGCCGCTCGGCATCTGGGCGGCGCACAAGCCGAAGGTCTATCGCGTCATGCTGCCGGTGCTCGACCTGATGCAGACGCTGCCGACCTTCGTCTACCTGATCCCGGTGCTCACCCTGTTCGGTCTCGGCAACGCGCCCGGCCTCATCGTCACCATCATCTTCGTCATCCCGACCGCTGTCCGGCTTACTCATCTCGGCGTCGTTTCCGTGCCAAAGTCGATCATCGAGGCAGGCGAGGCGTTCGGCGCCACCAAGCACCAGCTCCTGTGGAAGGTGGAATTGCCCTCGGCCCTGCCCACCATCATGGCGGGGCTGACCCAGTCGATCATGCTGTCGCTGTCGATGGTGGTGTTCGCCGCCCTGATCGGCGCCGGCGGCCTCGGCACCGAGATCAACCGCGCGCTCGGCTCACGCCGCATTGATCTCGGGCTTGAGGCAGGCCTGGCCATCGTCGTTCTCGCCATCGTGCTCGACCGGATGACCCGCATTGGCGTTGGAGGCAAGAAATGACCGTCGCCGTTGATTTCAGGAACGTCGACATCGTCTTCGGCGCCGACCAGGCGGGCTCGCTGGCGATGATCGACAAGGGCGCGACGCGCGCCGAGATCCTCGAGAAGACCGGCAATGTGCTCGGCTGTGCCGGCGCCAGCCTGACCGTGCACGAGGGCGAGATTTCCGTGCTCATGGGTCTGTCCGGTTCGGGCAAGTCGACATTGCTGCGGGCCGTCAACCGCCTGAATGTCGTCTCGCGTGGACAGGTCCTGGTCAAGGACGGCGACCGCACGGTCGATGTCGTCACCTGCGACGAGCCGACCTTGCGGCGGCTGCGGCAGAAACAGGTGGCCATGGTGTTTCAGCAGTTCGGGCTGCTGCCTTGGCGCACGGTGGAGGAAAATGTCGGCCTCGGTCTCGAACTCGCCGGCGTGCCGGACGCCGAACGCAAGGAACGTGTGCACAGGCAGCTCAAGCTGGTCAATCTCGACCAGTGGTCGAAGAAATACGCCCATGAGCTGTCGGGCGGCATGCAGCAGCGCGTGGGGCTGGCGCGCGCCTTCGCCACCGAGGCGCCGATCCTGTTGATGGACGAGCCGTTCTCGGCGCTCGACCCGCTGATCCGCACCAAGCTGCAGGACGAATTGCTGCAGCTGCAGGCGGAATTGAAGAAAACCATCATCTTCGTCAGCCACGACCTCGAGGAGGCGCTGAAGATCGGCAGCCATATCACCATCATGGAGGGCGGCCGCATCGTCCAGACCGGCGCGCCGGAGGACATCGTGCTCAGGCCCGCCAACGACTATGTCCGCGATTTCATCGCCAATGTGAACCCGCTATCGGTGCTGACCGCCTGGAACGTGATGCGCGACCGCCGCGACCTCGAACACGGCACGGACGGCTGGGTGTGGCTCGACCGGCGCAAGACGACGCGCTTCAAGATCGACGAGCATGGGCTGGTGGCGGCGGCCGAACGCGACGGCAAGCCGGCGGTGTGGGTGTCCTGCGCCGATGTCGAGAGACAGCCGGAGGAGAGCGCCCAGGTGTTCTGGGCCAATCCCGGCACGTCGCTGAAGACAGTGATGCTGGCCATGCACCGTTCGCAGACGGCACCGGTGGCGCTGTTCGACGACCAGTCGCGTTTTGTCGGCGCGATCGGCATCCGCGACGTGCTGAGCGCGGTGCTGCGGCGATAGAGCAATTCCAGGAAAAGTGTGAAACGGCTTTCCGTCTGGAATTGGTCGCCGGAAGATAGCTTAATTCAGGTCGCCAGCGGCAGGCGCAACTCCGTCAGCAGTCCACCATCCGGATGATTGGACAGGCGGATCTCGCCGCCGGCGGCGCGCGCGATGTTGCGCGCGATGGTGAGGCCGAGACCAAGACCGCCGGTCTGGCGGTTGCGGGACTGTTCCAGCCGGACGAAGGAGCCGAACACGGCATCGATCTGGGCCTGCGGTATGCCAGGCCCTTCGTCGCGAATGGCGAGCGTGATCGTGCCGTCCGAGCGATGGAGGCTCAGATGTGCCTTCTTGCCGTAGGTGACGGCGTTCTGCACCAGATTGGTGACGCAGCGCCTGAGCGCCACCGGCCGCGCCATGCAAATCAGACCGCGCGAGCGGGTATCGTCATTGTCGAAGGAGACATCCGGATAGGCGTCGGCGATCGATTCAACCAGCGACCAGAAGTCGATGCGTTCGTTCTTCTCCTCGGTCACCTCGAAGGTGGCGAAGTCGATCACGGAACTGGCGATGCTCTCGACATCGGCGAGATCATGCGCCAGCGCCTCGCGAACCGCCGATTTGCGCAACAGTTCCAGGCGCAGCCGCATGCGCGTCATCGGCGTGCGCAGGTCATGCGCGAGTGCGGCGGCAAGATGTTCGCGATCCTCGACATATTCGCGCAGCCTGGCCTGCATGGCGTTGATTGCCCTGGCGGCTGCTTGGACCTCCCGGCTGCCCGACTCGGCGATCGGCGGGCTCTTCAGGTCCTTGCCGATCCGGTTCACGGCGGTTTCCATCATCCGGTAGGGCGCCGTCAGCCGGCGCAGCGACCAGATCGACATGATCACCACCAGGCCGGCGATCAGCGAGTAGAGCGGCAGGCTGTCGACGCTCAGGATCGGGCCGACGGGCGTGATCGGCTCGGTGAAGTTCAGCCACTGGCCGTCCGCGAAGCGCAGCGAGGCAGTCAGCTTGTCGCTCTGGGCAAAGTCGGCGGCCAGGACCAGCAGGTCGCGTTCCACCTGACCGATATCGGGGCCCGACACCATGCCGCCGGCGTCGTCTGCCTCGCGCGTCGCCGGGTCGCGCCGCACGCGCGCGTCGGTGACGCCGAACTTCGACAACCGGCCGACGAGGATGTCTTCCAGCTCGGCCAGTTCGTCGTCGCCGGCGATCGAGGAGGTGACGGCGGGGGTGTCCGACACGGTGAGCGCATAGGTCGAGTTGAACAGGCCCGCGGCGGTCGCCTTGCGCTCCTCGGGCGTGGCGCCGCTCATCAGCTGCACCAGCGAATAGGCGCGGTCGTTGAGGCGGTAGAGATCGACCACGTCGTTGGCGGCGGCGCGGTCGTGCGCCACGATATAGAGCGTCGCCACCTGGCTGATCAAAAGGCCGGCAATGACGATCAGCAGCACCCAGACAGGCAAGGTCTGCGGCAGGAAACGTCTCATTCGGAGGTCGTCTCGGGCAGGAACTGGTAGCCGCCGCTGCGCACGGTGAGGATCAGTTTGGGCGTCTTGGGATCATCTTCCATCTTGCGCCGCAACCGGCTGACCAAGATGTCGACGCTGCGGTCGAAGGAATAGTCGCTATCGCCGCCGGAGAGCTCGATGAGCTGGTCGCGGGTCAGCACGCGCTGCGCGCTCCTGACGAAAGTCTGCAGCAGGTTGAACTCGGCCATGGTCAGCTCGACCCTGACATCGTCGGGCGCGGTCAGCCGGCGCCGCGAACAGTCCATCGTCCAGCCGGCGAAGCGGTAGATCTGCTTGAGGGTGGCGCGCTTCGGCTCGGCGGCGCCATTGCGCCGCAGCACGGCGCGGATGCGCGCCAGCAGCTCGCGCGGGTCGAAGGGTTTGGGCACATAGTCGTCGGCGCCCATCTCTAGCCCGACAACCCGGTCGGTCGTCTCGGTGACGGCCGTCAGCATGATGATCGGCGTCGAATACTGGGCGCGCAGTTCGCGGCACAGTTCCAGCCCGCTCTTGCCGGGCAACATGACGTCGAGCACGATGAGGTCCACCTGCGCACGGCGCAGGATGGTTTCCATTTCGTTGCCATCGGCGGCAACCGAAGTGTGCAAGCCCCGCTTCTGGAAAAACTCCTGCAGCAGGTCGCGGATGCCCTTGTCGTCGTCGACGATCAGTATGTGTGCGTCGGATTTCACAGGTGCCCCGTCTCGGTTGCCGGCAAAGCGATTCTTGGTGGCTGAGCCACACGATAGAATTCGGGCCATATGTTGGCCAGTGCCTTGCATTTCAGGTGGAAGGAATACCACTTTCCCGCATAGAGAGCATTTGGCGGCTTTCCGCCGGCGAGCCAGAAACAATCCAGAAACAAAATTCTACAATCCGGAAAAACTCCTGAAAAGGTAGGGCGGCATAACGGTGCCGTGGCGGTCAGGTCATTGGCTGCGACGATAGTCTCCGGGTTCGCGGATAAACCGATGCCAAGGTTGTCGATCAGTCTGTTGGGTGCGTTGCTGGGTCTTGGCCTGGTCACCACCGCTGTTGGACAATCCGATGCAAAGGCGCCGCTCACCCGGACTGAACGGTGCGCCAATCTCAGCCACCAATTTGATGAAGCACTCGAAACCCATGCCACGGCAACGCAGGTCACCGCGGCAAAGGCACTTCAGAGAAAGGGCAACCGGTACTGCGCCGCCAAGAAACAGGCGCAGGGCATCCGGATGCTCGCCAACGCTTTGAAGCTGCTTGGAGTGACACCGAACGACCCAGTTCAGTGACGCTCAAACTCGACCCGCAAGAAAAAGGAAACGTAGCCATGAAAAAGTCCCTCCTGTCCGCCCTCGGCCTCGCCGTTGCTCTCGCCTTCTCGATGCCGGCTCTCGGCAACGCCGCCGCCACCACGACCACGACCACTGCTCCGGCTGCCACCACGACCACCACTGCGCCTGCCGCCACCGCTCCGGCCGCGAAGGCTGCTCCGATGAAGAAGGCCGCGAAGGCCTGCAAGGTGACCAAGAAGCATAAGTGCCCGGTCAAGAAATCCGCCAAGAAGGCTGCTCCGAAGAAGGCTGCTCCGAAGAAGGCCTAATCAGGTCCCAGGACACCTCTCCATCAAGGCCGCCCCAGCCGCAAACCGGCTGGGGCGGCCTTCTGCCATGCGCTTGATCGGAAACTGAGCACCGGTGGCTTCCGGTCACGCGCTTCGACCTGCCTTAACCCGTTTGCAACGCCGGCCCTGTAGGACTGCCCGCATGAAGAAGCGGCTTTCGTCCATTTTGCGTTCGATAGTGTTCGGCGGCCTGGTTGCCACCGGCATTGCCAGGGTGCTGATCCTGCTCACCGCCAGCCCGGTGCCGGATCCGGCGAGCGGGCGCACAGAGCCTTCGCTGTTTGCGCCAGCCATTTCCAGCAAGTGGGACTACATCACGCCGGCACAGACCTGGCTGCTGATCCTGCTCACCAGCGTGACGCTGATCTGCGTCGTCGCGTGGCCGATCGCGGCATGGATGGAACACCGGGCGGATGCCGACGCAAATCGCCGCATCTTCGGCCGTCAGGGCCGTTGAACCGCGACCGACAATTTCCCACATGAACGTGAATGACCGGGCCGGCCCGCCGACGGTCTGCATGCCAATCCAAAATGGACGATCGCTGCCGCGCGTGGCAAAATGCGAGGCGAAGCCCGATCGGGAAACTGCCGGTTCCGATGCCAGAAATCACCACAAAACCGCGAACCAAGGTCAAGCCGCAGACCGAGCGGCCGAAGCTCTACAAGGTCATCCTGATCAATGACGATTTCACCCCGCGCGAATTCGTGGTGACGGTGCTGAAGGGCGAGTTCAAGCTCAGCGAAGACCAGGCGCACCGGATCATGATCACCGCGCACCGGCGCGGCGTCTGCGTCGTCGCGGTCTTTACCAAGGATGTCGCCGAAACCAAGGCGACGCGGGCCACCGACGCCGGCAAGGCCAAGGGCTACCCGCTGCTGTTCACGACGGAGCCGGAGGAGTGAGGAGTGGTCGCCCGCCGGGCGATTAATCGACAACGATTTGTCGATTAAAGCGACGAACGCCCGGAGCCATAGCGGAGGGCAGGGCCGGTCGTCCCAGCGTAGGCTGCCCTTCGTCCGCCTTTTCGGGCATCATCTCCCGCAAACGGGGAGATGGAAAAGGGCGCCGCCGCTATTTTCCCTCGCGATACCACATCGAGCCCATTGCCAGAAGCAACAGGCCGAGGCCGAGGAAGCCGCCGAACAGCGGCACGCGCGAGACGGCCTTCAGGACGCTGTCGTCGGTGGTGCGCAGGCCGATCCAGTCGTTGCCGGAGGCAGCGCCGGCCGAGCGCACCGGCACGATGGAAGGCAGGCTCACCTCGCTGCCAGTGGCGGCGGACGGGGTCAGCCGGCGCACGCTGCCGCCGGTGGCTTCCGCAGGCGCCTTCAGCCGGTCCTCGGTGGAGACGACATCGGCGAATTCCGGCGCGTTGACCGGTCCGACATGGGCCAGCGCGGTGAGATCGCCATTGGCGACCTGGAAGAGGCCGATCTCACTGGTCTGGACGCTGCCGAGGAAGACGCCGGGCTCGGACTTATCGAGCTTGACCGTCAAAGTCTTGCCGGAGGGGGTGATGATCTGTGCCGGGCCGGGTTGGTCGGCCATCGTCTGGCGGCGGATCTCCAGCACCATGCCGCGTCCCTCGGCGGTCAACCGCTCTTCCTCGAGTTCAGGCTCCTTCATCAGCCAGTGGGCGATGCGCCGGTAGAGCTGGACATGCGGACCGCCGCCCTCGAAGCCGCGCGCCCACAGCCAGCCCTGATCGGACAGGAGCATGCCGACACGGCCTTCGCCCTTGCGGTCGAGCAGGAGCAGCGGCCGGTTGTCGGCCCCCTTCATCACCACTTCGCCTTGCGGGTTCTGCACCCCGATGGTGCGGAACCAGCGGCTCCAGTGCGGCGGTTCTGTGGCCGAACCGTCGAGGCCGCGCGTCACCGGGTGACGCTGGCCGAGATCGGTCAAGCGTGGATAGAAGGCCTTCTCGACCACTTCGCCGGTCGGCATGGCGGGCAGGGCCGACATCAGCGGCGTACGCGCGATCGAACTTTCTCCGGCATATTCGGGGCCGGCGGCGATCAGCAGCGCGCCGCCCTTTTCGACATATTCCGAGATGTAGTCGTAATAGAGGATCGGCAGCACGTCGCGGTGCTGGTAGCGGTCGAAGATGATGAGGTCGAAATCCTTGATCTTCTCGACGAACAGCTCGCGGGTCGGGAAGGCGATCAGCGACAATTCGTTGATCGGCGTGCCATCCTGCTTCTCGGGGGGCCGCAGAATGGTGAAATGGACGAGATCGACCGAGGCGTCGGATTTCAACAGGTTGCGCCAGGTGCGCTCGCCGGCATGCGGCTCGCCGGAGACGAGCAGCACGCGCAAATTCTCGCGGATACCGTCGACCAGCGCGATGGCGCGGTTGTTGGTATCGGTCAATTCGCCCGGTTCGCGGTCGATGGCGAGTTCGATGATGTTGCGGCCGGCGCCCGGAATGGTCACCTGCAGCGGCATCGCCTGGCCGACGGTGGCGTGCTCGACCGCAACCTGTTCGCCATTGACGGAAACGTGCACATCGACAGGGCCGCTCTCGTTCTCCGTCGAGATGACGCGGTAGGTCATGTCGAGCGGCTTGCCGACGAGGCCGAAGCGCGGCGCGTTCTCGAAGCGGATGCGGCGGTCCTTTTCGTGCTCGTTGCCGGTGATCAGCGCATGCAGCGGGGCGTTGAAGTCGGCAGCGCCCGGAGGCGCATCATGCACCTCGCCATCGGTGATCATGATGGCGCCGCCGACGCGCGAGGGCGGCACGTCGCGGAAGGCGCCTTCCAGCGCGCTGAACAGCCGGGTTTCAGTGCGCTCCTCGGCGGCGTCGGACTTGCCGGCCTCGACGACGCGGACGTCGAACTGCTTGAAGCGGCCAAGACGCTGTTGCAGCCCGGCGAGCGCCTCATCGGTCTGCTTGGTGCGGTCGCCAATATCCTGGCTCTGGCTGCGGTCGACGATGAGGGCAACCACGCTCTTCAGCGGATCACGCTCCTCATTGAGGAATACCGGATTGAAGAGGGCGGCGGCGAGCGCCAGCAGGGCGACGAAGCGAAGGACCGCGCCGCGCTGGCGAAACCACAGGCCGACAAGCGCAAGCAGCGCCAGCGGCACAAGCACCAGGGCCCAAAGCGGCCAGGAGATCAGCGGTTCGAAGGAGATCGACCAGTTCATGCCTTATCCTCCCCTTGTGGGGAGGGGCCGATCCGCGTGGGGAGCGTAACAAAGAACCTCATCCTACTGCCCCAGCCGTTCGAGCAGTATCGGCACATGCACCTGGTCGGATTTGTAGTTTCCGGTCAGCATGTACATCATGATGTTGACCCCGGCGCGCAACGCATACATGCGCTGCATCGGGTCGGCCGGCACGGTCGGCAGCAGAGGGTCGCCATTCTCGTCGACCGCCCAGGCGCCGGCGAAATCATTGGCGGTGATCATGATCGGCGAAACGCCGTCGCCAGTGCGCACCGGCCGGTTGTCGGCATTGCTGGCGTCGAGCGATGCCTCGACCCAGAGCGGGCTGCCGGCGAAACGGCCGGGAAATTCGGGCAGGATGAAGAAGGATTTTGTCAGCACATGGTCCGACGGCACCGGCTCCAGCGGCGGCACGTTGAGGTTGCCGAGGATGTCGCGCAGCCGTTCCGTCGCAGGGCTGGTGGAATTGGCGCCGATGCCGTTGGCGAACTGGTCGCGCGTGTCGAACAGCACCGTGCCGCCCTGCTGCATATAGGCGTCGATGCGAGCGATCGCGGCCTGGCTCGGCATGGGCGCCGCCGGATTGATTGGCCAGTAGATCAGGGGATAGAAGGATAGTTCGTCCCTCGATATGTCGACGCCGGCTGGCGCGCCCGGTTCCAGGGCGGTCTTCTCGATCAGGAAACGGGTCAGGCCCTCGAGCCCGGCGCGGCTGATCGAATCGTCGCCCGGCACGCCGGTCAGCACATAGGCGATGCGGGTCTTCGAGATCGCCGCGATCGCGGCCTCGTCGCCCGGCTTGGCGTCATCGGCGCGGGCCAGATCGGCATGGCCAAACAGCGCGCCAAGCGCAATCAGCATCGCGGCGGTGGTTGCCACCGCGCCGGCACGGCGCGGCCGGCGCGAAAACAGGCCGCCCATCCACAACACCGCCAGCGTGTCGAGCAGCATCAGCACCAGGGCTGCCGCGACCAGCCCACCCTTCAGGTTGCGCGATTCATCGAAGGCATACTGGATCGTGGTAACCGGCACGGTGATTTGCGGGCGCGCCAGCGGCGCGAAGGTGCTCGCGGCATCAAGCAGGTTGTGAGCGAAGACACCGGTCTCCGAGCCATAGAGGCCGGGCGGATTCTCGATAGTCACCGGCAGCGCGCCGGCGCCTGGCACCAGTGGACGTGCATCCGGTGTCGGCGGCACCAGCGAGCCGTCGGCCGCGATCATGCGGTAGGGCGCCAGCGACGTGGCGGCGGCTTCGGCATTGGCGATCGCCGCACCCTGGTTGCGTGACAGCTGCACGATGCGGCGCAGCATCTCGACGAAGCTGCCCGATATCGGCAGGTTCGACCATGTCGCCTCGGGCGTGACGTGGAACAGCACCAGCGTGCCCTTGCCCTTCTTCAGGCCGGTGACCAGCGGCGTGCCGTCGGCAAGGGCCGCCCAGGTGCGCTCGACGATGTCGGGTGTCGGCTCGGCCAGCACCTGCCTGCTCACCGTGACTTCGGTGGGCGGCGCCAGGTCGGCGAAGGGGCCGGCCTTCGGAAATTCGGTCACCGGCTGTGGCGAGGTCCATGACAATGCGCCGCCGAGCGAGCGCTCGCCTGTGCGCAGGCGGACCGGCAGAAGGTCGTCGTCATTGCCGGCGGCCGCCAGCCGCGAGCCGGCGAAACGCACCAGCGTGCCGCCATTGTCGACCCAATCGACCAGCCTTTGGCGGACCTGCGCCGGAATGGTGCCGATATCGGCCATGATGATCATCGCCGGCTTCTGGTCGAGGATCTGCGGGATGGCGTCGGCTAGATCGGCGCTGGAGGGTTCGACCAGATCGGCGAAGGGCTGCAGCGCACGCCTGATGTAGTAGAGCGGCGACAGGAGCGGCTGCGCCTGGTCGGCTTCGGCCTGCGACAGCAGCCCGACGCGGCGGCGCTTGGAGCTTTCATCCAGCACGCGCACCGCACCGGCGTGGTGCTCGCCGTCGAGCGCGATCGAGGCGAAGTCGTTGCGCAACTCGAACGGCACCGTCATGGTGCCCGTGGCCGTGGCTTCGCCGGGCGCGAAGGTCAGCGTCGCATCGGCGATGCGACGCCCCTTGTCGTCGAAAGCACCCGCGGTGACCTGCGCGGGAGCCGGATCGCCCGGCGCGCGGATGGCGGTCAGGGCAAAGCCATCAACCTGGTTGTCGGCCGCGGTCAGGCCGGTCAGGGAAAGCCGGTCGGCGATTGCCCAGACGATGCGGGCGGCATTTTTCGACAAGAGCGTGTTGAAGGCGGCCTCGTCGCCCTTGGCGGCCAGGCCGTCGGCCAGCACGGCGACGCTGGCGCCGGGCAAGGTCTCCAGCGCGCCGGCGACGCGGGCATAGACAGCGGGCCGGGCGGTCGGGATCGGCCGCGGCTTGGCGGCACGCAGCCGGTTCAGCGCGGCGGCGGCATCGAAGGGGCCGATCTCGGCATTGGGCTTTTCGGCGGTGAAGGCAAGGATGACCGGCACGCCGTTGGAGCCGGCATCGGCGATCAGCCGTTCGGCGGTGGCGACGCGCTTGCTCCAGTCGGCGGCACTGGCCCAGTCATTGTCGACGACCAGTGCAAGTGCCGCACCCTCGGCCGGCAATTTCTCGCGCGGATTGAAGACCGGTTCGGCCAATGCCGCGACGATGAGCGCCGCCATTAGCAGCCTGAGCAGCGTCAGCCACCAGGGGCTCTGCTGCGGCGTCTCCTCGCGCTTCAGCACGCGCGCCAGGATCTTCAGCGGCGGAAAGATCTCGGTCTGCGGCTTGGGCGGCGTCAGCCTGAGCAGCCACCAGATCACCGGCAGCGCCAGCAGGCCCCACAGCACCATGGGAGCGCCAAAGGAGAGCGGCAGCCAGCTCATGCCACGGCCTTTCCAGGCTGACCGGAGGTCGGCCGGGCATAAGAGCCATCGGCGGTCATTGCCATGTGCAGGCGCACCAGGGCGTCGGAAGCCAGCCGGTCTGTGTGGTTGACGGTGAAGCTCCAGCCGAGCCGCTTGCACCAGCCGGCCAGTTCCTGGCGGCGGGCGGTGTAGAGCAGGCGGTATTCATCGCCCAGCATCTCGGCACGTCCCGCGGTCAGCTTGTCGCCGGTCTCCGGATCGGTGAACTCCGTGCGGCCGGCATAGGGGAAGGTTTCCTCGGCCGGATCGGCGACCTCGATCAGATGGGCGCGCACGCCGTGGCGGGCGAGGACGTCGAGCCAGGCCATGGTTTCCTCGACGGGATCGAGGAAATCGCTGACGATGACGATGTCGCAGAAGCGCCTGATATCGGACAGGTCAGGCTTTGCCGGCAAGTCGTCGGCATGCATCAACTGGGCGGCGATACGCTCGGCGCCGTTGCGCGCGGTGAACGGATCGGTCAGGCCAGGCCAGGCGATGCGTTCGCCGCTGCGCGACAACAGTTCGGCCATGGCCATCGCCAGTACCAGCGCGCGCGATTGCTTGGAGACGCCGGCGCCCGTCGACTTGTAGAGCATGGAGGGCGAGGGATCGGCCCACAGCCAGACCGTATGGGCGGCTTCCCATTCGCGGTCGCGCACATAGGTATGGTCGTCGCGGGCCGAGCGGCGCCAGTCGATGCGCGAGGCGTCACCCTCCACATAGGGCCGGAACTGCCAGAAATTCTCGCCGATGCCGCGTTTGCGGCGGCCATGCCAGCCGGCGATCACGGTGTTGACGATGCGGCGCGCCTCGACCAGCAGGTCCGGCACAAGCGAAGCCCGCAACCGGCCGCGGGCGAGCGCGTCGCGCGTCGCTGCCGGAGCCTGGACCTCGCCGATTCGCGCCATCAAATCCCTTTCACGAGCTTCGCCACCACGTCGCGAACGCTGGTGCCTTCGGCGCGGGCGGCGAAAGTGAGCGCCATGCGATGCTGTAGCACCGGCTCGGCCAGCGCGCGCACGTCGTCGACCGAAGGTGCCAGGCGCCCATCGTAAAGGGCGCGGGCACGCGTGCACAGCATCAGCGCCTGGCTGGCGCGCGGACCGGGACCCCAGGCGACGTGCTTGTCGGTTTCGGCATTGCCTTGGCCCGGACGCGCCGAGCGCACCAGGGTTAGGATCGCCTCGACGACGCTTTCGGGCACCGGCATGCGCCGGATCAGCGTCTGGATCTCCTTCAGCCGGGCGGCCTGCAATACATTGGTCGCCTTGGCGTCCTCGACGCCGGTGGTCTCCAGCAGGATGCGGCGCTCGGCTTCGATCTCGGGATAGAGAATGTCGACCTGCATCAGGAAGCGGTCGAGCTGGGCTTCGGGCAGCGGATAGGTGCCTTCCTGCTCCAGCGGGTTCTGCGTCGCCAGCACATGGAAGGGCGAGGGCAGATCATGGCGGGCGCCGGCAATGGTGACGTGATACTCCTGCATCGCCTGCAGCAGCGCCGACTGGGTGCGCGGCGAGGCGCGGTTGATCTCATCGGCCATCAGAAGCTGGGCAAAGATCGGCCCGGAGATGAAGCGGAAGGATCGCTTGCCGGTCTCGTCCTGCTCCATGACCTCGGAGCCGAGGATGTCGGACGGCATCAGGTCGGGCGTGAACTGGATGCGGCGCGAATCGAGGCCGAGCACGACGCCCAGCGTCTCGACCAGCTTGGTCTTGGCAAGGCCCGGCACGCCGACCAGAAGCGCATGGCCGCCGGCAAGCAGCGCCACCAGCGTACGCTCGACGACGTTCTCCTGACCGAAGATCACCCGGCCGACCCCGTCGCGGATCCTGGAAATGTCGGCGAGCGCCTTCTCGGCCTCGGCGACCATGTCCTTTTCGCTGATCGGGCTTTCCTTGACCATCACGCTCATGCCGCATCGATCCCTTTGGTTTGGAAATACCGGCTCGCACCATACCATAGGTGCCGCGATTCGGCCTCGCGTAGCGCCTATGTTCGAATTTAAATCACAGACTTAGGCTGACAAGCGGAACAACAGTGACTATTTCGTGACCATGACGGAACACTCGCCACATCGCGAACAAAGCCTTACCGATGCCACCGAGGCGCGGGGCCTCGAGGCGCTGATCGCGCGTGCGGCCCGTGCCGGCAAGGGCGCGGCGCCGGTCGAGCGCTGGAATCCCGACTTTTGCGGTGATCTCGATATAGAGATCAAGGCTGACGGCACCTGGTTCTACCTGGGAACGCCGATCGGCCGCATGCCGCTGGTCCAGCTTTTTTCCTCCGTGCTGCGCAAGGATGCCGACGGCAGGACCTATCTGGTAACGCCGGTGGAAAAGGTCGGCATCCGCGTCGCCGATGCGCCCTTCATCGCCGTCGAGATGGATGTTTCGGGCCGCGGCGGCGAACAGATCATCACCTTCCGCACCAATCTCGGCGACGTGGTCGAGGCCGGACCGGGGCGGCCGCTGCGTTTCGTCGACGAGGACGAGACCGGAGGCCTGAAGCCCTATGTGCTGGTGCGCGGCAGGCTGGAGGCGCTGGTGGCGCGGTCGGTCATGTACGAGCTGGTCGGCCATGGCGAGGAGGTCGAGATCGACGGCAGGACGATGTTCGCCGTGCGCTCCAAGGGAGCGGTGTTCGCGATCATGCCGGCCGACCAATTGAAACAGCTGAGCGCGTGATGGACCACATGGCGCCGGCGCCGTTTTCATCGGTGGATTTTCGCACGCGCTTTGCCGCGCAGCCGCAAGCGCATGCCGACGACGACTATGGCGATCACCGCTTCAATCCCGGCCACCCGCGCCTCACCCAGAGCAAGGCGCTGCGCAATGCCGCGGTCCTGATCCCGGTGGTCGATCATGACGGCGAGGCGACGGTTCTGTTGACCAAACGGGCCGAGAAGCTGCGCAGCCATTCAGGGCAGGTGGCCTTTCCCGGCGGCACCATCGACCCGACCGACGCCAGCCCGGAAGCAACGGCGCTGCGCGAGACCTTGGAGGAGATCGGTCTCGGCGGCGATCGCATCGAGATCCTCGGCCGCATGCCCGATTATGTCGCCGGCAGCGGCTACCGCATCGCGCCGGTGCTGGGCATCGTGCGACCCGGCTTCGAGCTGACCTTGAACGCCGACGAGGTCGATGCCGCTTTCGAAGTGCCGCTGCGCTTCCTGATGGACCCGGTGAACCACAAACGCGACAGCCGCATGTGGAACGATCTCGAATGGTTCTTCTACGACATGCCCTATGGCGACAGGCGCATCTGGGGCGTCACCGCCGGCATCATCCGCACGCTCTATGAAAGGCTCTATGCGTGAGTGTATCGATCGCGGGCAGGGCCGACTGGCTCGGCGACAAGCATCTGCAGCGCCTGCTTGGCGCGCTCACCGAGGGCGGTGAGGAGGCGCGTGTCGCCGGTGGCGCCGTGCGCAATGCGCTGATGGGCCAGGCGGTCGCCGATATCGACATCGCCACCACCTGCCTGCCGCAGGAAACGGTCCGCCGCGCCGAGGCGGAAGGCTTCAAAACGGTGCCGACCGGCATCGAGCATGGCACGATCACGGTGGTCGCCGGCGGCAAGCCCTATGAAATCACCACTTTGCGCGCCGATGTCGAAACCGATGGCCGTCGCGCCAGGGTGTCGTTCGGCCGCGACTGGAAGCTCGATGCCGAGCGGCGCGATTTCACCATCAACGCGCTCTACGCCGAGGCTGACGGGACGGTTGTCGACCTTGTCGGCGGCATCGCCGACATCGAGGCCCGCCGGCTGCGCTTCATCGGCGACCCGGAGGCGCGCATCCGCGAGGATTATCTGCGCATCCTGCGCTTCTTCCGCTTCTTCGCCTGGTATGGCGAAGGCCGGCCGGACGCCGAGGGGCTGAAGGCCTGCGCCCGGCTGAAGGACGGGTTGGCGCAACTTTCGGCCGAACGCATCTGGTCCGAACTGAAGAAGCTGTTGTCGGCGCCTGATCCCTCGCGGGCGCTGCTCTGGATGCGCCAGGCGAGCGTCTTGACCGCCGCACTGCCGGAAAGCGAGAAATGGGGCATCGATGCGATCCACGGGCTGACCAAGGCCGAGAAGGATCTGGGCTGGGCGACAGATCCGATGCTGCGGCTGGAGGCGATCGTGCCGCCGGACGCCGCGCGCATGAAAACGCTCACCGAGCGCCTCAGGTTGTCGACCGGCGAAGCAGACCGGTTGCGCCACTGGGCGGTGGCCACCGCCGTCGCGTCGAGGACGACCGAGGGCGAACTGGCGAAAAGGCTGTACCGTGGCGACCGGCAGGGGTTTGTCGATCGCCTGCGGCTGGCGCTTGCATCGGTGCGGATGCGCGCCGCCGAGGACAATGACGCGCTGCTCGAAGCCGGCGGTTTTTCGCGCCTGCTTGCCTTCGCGCTCAAATGGGAAAAACCAGTGTTTCCGCTGAAGGGCGCCGATCTGACCGCGCTCGGCGCAACGCCGGGGCCAAAGCTCGGTGAAATCCTCAAGAACCTTGAGGCGGAATGGATCGAGGCGGGGTTTGCGCTTGATCGCGGCGCGTTGCTTGAGCGCGCCGCAAAGGCACTTGAAACCTGAACGCGTCGCGTCGAAACGGATCACGCGCCGCGCTTTGGATCAGGTCTTTGTCTCGATGCCTGTCGTTCTCCCAAGGCCACTTTGGGAGATATGCATTGCCCATCTACCTGATTGCCACGGGAGCCAGGGCGCGTGACAGGCTCGCTTCGCCTTTGCCATAGACGGAGGCCCTATAGTTGACCAGGGTGTCGGTCCGAGCCGTATTGAGCAGATCGTTGGTGATCTGGGTCGGCGTGGCCTTGGTGAACTTGCTGCCTATTATCGCCGCATATCCTGAAATGATCGGCGCGGCGAAGGAGGTGCCATAAAGGCCTGTCTTGCTTCCATCGACACCAACAACAAGGAAGTGGCTTTGCACCAGCGGATTGGAGCCGGCGTAGTCCGAGTACCAGGCAAGCTGCGCCTTGTTGGTTGTCGTGCCATTCGTCGACAGCGCACCGACGAAGATTGCTGTTTGCTTGCCGATCAGGGCGAGATTGAGATAGTCCTGCTGGCCGTTCGTGACACCCCCGACCGCGACGGAGTCGTTGCCGGCCGCCTTTGAGATGATGGCCGATCCACTGCTGGCATAGGAGATGATCGACGCCTCTTCCGGTGCCCACCCGATCTGGTTCACGCTGTAGCCTGCGGTCGTGTACATCCCGTAGCTGAGGTTGAGCACGTTACGGCCGGGCGCTAGCGAGACCGCCGAACCTGTGGAGAAATCCTTTGATCTGATGCTCGCCCAGGGCGCGATCATGCCGGCTTCCTCGCGGGTCCATTCACCGTGCCGCTGGTTTTGAACCCCGACGCCGAAGTTACCGGAGAAGCGCGACGAACTGCTGAAGTCGTCGACGATGGTCATGGTGACGCCCTGCCCCTTGTAGCCTGCCGCCCAAGCGGCGCCGACGTCGGGGCTCATCCATCCTGGTGTGGCAGCTTGCGTACGCGCGGTCGGGATTGTTGCGCTCACGCATATGGATAGGCCGCCATGGCACAGCGCGGCCATTTCGTCCGCATCGGGAGCCTCCTGTGCCGACGCGATCGGCGCCGACAGCATGGCGAAAGCGAGGGCGATACCGAATTTCAAGTGATTACCTGACATGTTCCAACTCCGGTCAAACAAGAAACTGGGACGGGCGATCGCGAACTTCGGCGAGATGGTTTTCTCGATCCAAGGCATCGGCGATCAGAAACTAACACGGTAGTTCAGCCAGAGATGCTGGCTCTCCGGTTTAGCGTTAACCAGATATTTCAGCGTTTCCTCAGGTGCCATCTGGCTGGCAGCGAGGCGGCAATTGACGCTGTAGGTACCGAAGTCGCCATAATCGGCTTCGCAGGCCTTTTCGGTGAGCTTGCCGCCGAAGGTCGTGGTGAGCGACAGGGAAAGCGTACTGTTCGGATTCGGATGCATCTGGGTGAGGAAGCCAAGCTTCAGGCTGGGCTGGATCCGATACTTCTCGCCCTCTTCTCCGGTTCCAAAGCCCCAAAGGATGCCGGTATCCTCGGTGACCTGGGTCAGCAGGTCCACGTGCATGTCGACCCAGCTTGCGCGGTACCATTGGTTGAACGATACCCGGTTTCCGTTCTGCAGTTCGTAACCGCCGTTGCCCAGGCCCTTCGCGCGATCGCTGAGTGGCGAGCCCTGATGGATGTCGACCAACGATGTCGTCATTTCCTGGGCAATAGCCGGGGACCCCTCAAGGAGCGCGCACAGGAGGAGCGCCGCCGAGCGGAAACTCTCTCGATTGCCGGACTTTTCGCGCATGCGCGAAACACCTCGCCTACCGATTCCGGACCAGTGCCTGATGGCGACGGGCTCCTCTTGCAGCCCGCTGTAGCCGGATTATCGGTGCGACAATGGCATGGATCGGTTACCGCCGGGTTTACTTTAGTTAAGGCGAATATAATTTTTTGGCCCTGCGAGGTCTGGCGGCATGACGTTCGCGATCGCGTCGCACGCCATCGCGGACGCCGTGGCCCAACGCTGTTCTATCTGCTTTACAGCCAATCTTGAGCGCCGACGCTTATCTCTTGCCACAAACCCAGGCGCCAAGACCTACGCCGCGTCGCGAGCCTTCTGGATACGCGAACGGATCGCCTCGATCATCGTCTCGCGGATGATGGTCTCACCATGTGTCTCGCGCATATGTTCGACGGCACGGCGCATCACTTCGGCTTCCTCGTTGGCACGGGTGTGCCATTCACAGCCGGGAACGAGCGACCCGCAGTGAAATTCCTTCATCGGATTTCTCCCTTTCCTCCGTGAAACCTGGTCAGGCTCCGGTACGCTTTTTGGCTCGTGGCCCGTCCGAGTTGCACCTCCGGATCATCGAGCGGGTGAGCATAACACAGATGGGGCGATGTTGGTTGCCGTCAATGGGCAAAAGGCGGAGCAGCACTGCTCCGCCCCGTTACGCTTACCCCTCGTACGCCTACCGCAGGCGGCAGGCCGGACATCGTCTCGCCGCGCCCTTGCGGACAGGCGTCACTTCACGATCTTGATCGCCTCGGCAACCTTGTTCTTGCCGCTCATGTCCCATGAAACTCTGACCTTTTCGCCGGCCTTCAGGCCAGGATCCTTGAAGGCCTTGGAGAGCGTAAAAGAAGATCCGTCGTCGAGCACAAGGCTCATGGCCGCCGCGTCGAATGTCTTGACCGTTCCAGTGGTGTGCTTGACGGCGGCGAACGCCACCGAACCGGAAGCAAGAAGGGCAGCCGCGGCAGTCGAAACAATGATCTTGCGCATTGCGAAATACTCCTGGGAAAGGGCGGGCATCCTTTTGGCGCCCGCATCGTCCTGGGCCATCCGGATCCGTCGAGTCGCGATTCGCTTTGTCCTGATGCAATTCCGAACGAAAAACCGCTTTGCAGTTTTCCTGGAATGCTTAGGCAAACCGCCGGCGCTTCCCGACCCGCCCCGACAAATAGCCCAATCTTTTCCGATGGCTATTAGACGAAAAGAAAGTCCCGACGCCACATTCGCCCCCCATTTCGGGGAAATGGGACAGCAATGCGGCTCACACCGGGCTCACCATCTTGTTACGGCCAGCGGACCTCCGGCGGCAGGCTGGACAGGATCGATGCGACATTGCCGCCGGTCTTCAGGCCAAAAATGGTGCCGCGGTCGTAAAGCAGGTTGAATTCGACATAGCGGCCACGGCGAATGAGTTGTTCGTCGCGGTCGCCGTCGGTCCAGTTCTCGTTGAAGTTGGCGCGCACGAGGTGGCTGTAGACGACCAGGAAGGAGCGTCCGACATCCTGGACGAAGTTGAAGTCGGCATTCCAGCCGCCCTTGTCCTCGGTGGAATGCAGCCAGTCGAAGAAGATGCCGCCAGTGCCGCGCGGCTCATTGCGGTGCGGCAGGAAGAAGTACTCGTCGCACCAGGTCTTGAACTTCGGGTAGTCGGCAATGCCGGCGTTCTTCTCGCAAGCGAACTCCATGGCGCGGTGAAAGGCTGCCGTGTCGGGATCGTCCTGGGCGCGGCGGCGGTCGAGCACTGGCGTCAGGTCGGCGCCGCCGCCGAACCATTGGCTTGAGGTGACCACCATGCGCGTGTTCATGTGCACGGCCGGCACGTTGGGATTCCAGGGGTGCGCGATGAGTGAGATACCGGAGGCCCAGAAGCGCGGGTCTTCCTCGGCGCCGGGCATCTGCTTCCTGAATTCGGGCGAGAACTCGCCATGGACCGTCGAAGTATGGACGCCCACCTTCTCGAAGACGCGGCCGTGCATCATCGACATGGTGCCGCCGCCACCCCTGCCGGCATCGCGTTCCCAAGGCGTCTTTTCAAAGCGGCCTGGCGACCATGAGGCCAGAGGGCCTTGCAGATCCTGTTCGATCTGCTCGAAGGCCGCGCAGATACGTTCGCGCAGCGCCTCGAACCACAGGCGTGCCTTCACCTTCTTCTCTTCGATGTCGGCCGGCAGGCCAGCCGGTATTTCGGGTCGTTCCAAGTGCCGTCTCCGGTTGCGGGCGGTGAGTCCACAAAAGACTCGTCTTTTCCGGGCGCGATCCCTAATCTCTTAGGGAACACGGTCAAGTGTCATTGCGGCACCACGCGTCCTTTGGACGCGCAAGGAACGCCGCAAGACTTGGTTTTGGCGCATGGTCCTTTCCGAAACGCGGGTCCGGTTTCGGGGCCATGTGCTGCGGTGCAAGGAGTTTTTTCATGCGCACCCCGGCAAGACCGCCGCTGGATGGCCTGAAGAAAAGGCTCGACCAGAGCCGGGCCGAACGCGCGCGCATGCCGCGTGACGGTTTCCTGCGCGAGACCTTCGTCCTGCCGCGCTCCGACGCCCGCCTGAAGGCGAAGGAATGGTTCGAGCGCTTCCCCAAACAGGCCTACTGGACCGAGATCGAAAGCTGGTTCGAGCGTCCGGGGGATCTGATCGAGTTCACCATCAGGCGGCTGCCGGCAGCGGATTAACGCTCGACCAACAGGCGCCTCGCGCCCGTTCCTTCGCTAGCCAGCCGATCCCCCTTGTTCCTGAGCGGGCATTTGTCGATCGACATGCAGCCGCAGCCGATACAGTCGGTCAGCCCGTCGCGCAGCTTCTTCAGCTGGCTGATTTTCAGGTCGAGGCTATCGCGCCAAGCCGTTGAAAGCAGATTCCAATCTTCACGTGTCGGCGTGCGGCCTTCAGGTAAAGATTCAAGTGCGGCACTGATTTCAGCAAGCGAAATGCCGACCTCCTGCGCCACCTTGATGATCGCCACCCGACGCAGCACGTCGCGGCCGTAGCGCCGCTGGTTGCCTGACGTGCGGTGGCTGCGGATCAGTCCGCGCGCTTCGTAGAAATGCAGCGCAGACACCGCGACACCGCTGCGCCTGGCCACCTGGCCGACCGTCAATTCCGTTACAGCTGCCATGTCCCACTTTCCGCTTGACCTCAAGTTAAGTTGAGCTTGTAGCGAAGAGATATCGATTGGGCAAATAAGGAGAAGGCGATGTGCGCCTGGGTGAGAATGACTGGAGAAACCGCTGTCGTCGGCGGCGGCAAGGGCGGTGCCGTCGATGGGCAGCGGATCCTATCCGAGCTGCCGGACGGCTTCGCCAGCCACCATGGCGACGGAAAGCGCGACGTTGATGCTGCGCGCGGTGCCTTGCATGGGGATGGTCAGCCGTGCGTCCGCCGCCTGGTGGACTTGATCCGGCACGCCCGCGGATTCGCGGCCGAACAGCAATATGTCGCCGTCGGCGAAGCTGAAGCTGGTATAGGCGGTGGTCGCCTTGGTCGACAGAAGTACCAGCCTGCGCGCGCCGGCCTTACGCCATTCCTCGAAGGCCTGCCAGTCGACATGCCGGGTCAGGGCAGCCATTTCGAGGTAGTCCATGCCGGCGCGCTTGAGCGCCTTGTCGGAGAGCGGAAAGCCGGCCGGTTCGATGATGTCGACGCCAAGGCCAAGGCAAGCGGCGAAGCGCAGGATTGTGCCGGTATTGCCGGCAATGTCAGGCTGGTAGAGCGCGATGCGGAGACGACAGTTCATTTCCGCATCCTTCTAATAAGTGGCAGATCGGCCACAGCGGGCTGGCGGTTTTGGAAATTCCTGGACCTGCGGGTGGCCATTTTCTGCGAAGTCGGGTATGTCAGCACCATTGTCAACCCGAACCGATGGAGGGGTATTTCATGATGACCATGCACATCCAGCGCCCCTCCCGTGGGCTTACCTGCCTGCTGGCGGTTTCGGTACGACAATTCTCCTGACTCTCTAAGACTTGATCGCACCGATTCCCGCCGAAACGTTTTTTCGGCTCCTGAAGGAATCCTGCGATGTTTTTCAAAAAGTCAAAAGGGCTGAACGCCCCACCTGAAGACGTCCGGACCTACTCGTCCAGTCATGTCCGGACCGACTCGTCCAGTCGTGTCCGGACCGACTCGTCCAGTCGTGTCCAGATCGATGCTCGGCATCGTGTCCGGACCGATGCAATCCGCGCCTCCGGCCGAATGCTGGCGGATGATGTTGCTTCGCCTTTTCATCTCTATTTTCATACGGAGGACGGACCAATGTTCGATCCCTACAGAATACCTGGCTCGAGGAGCCTGCATATCCACCGGCTGCCGACCTGGGCGCTGCTGATCGGCGACACCTATTCGTCGGCCGTTCATGCCGAAGTCCGCCGCCGTCCGCATCGCGGCATGCTGCCGGATGTCGATTTCTCGCGCGCGGTTCCCGATCCGAGCCGGCCGTCGCTGGTGCGCCGGATCATCCGGCTGATCCGGCCCGGCGCGAAGATCCGGATTGTCGGCACCACGCCGGCGGCATCATCGAACGATGCTGTCGGCGAAAAGCCCGCGAGTCCCTATATTGCGCGAAGCAGGGCCGACGGTCCGGATGATTCCGGACCGTCGGCCCCTGTCGCCATGCGGTCCGGGGACTTCGTACGTCGTCAGGCCGCCTAAGCGGAAAACAGATTCACAGGCATGACCTATGTTGTTGTTTAGCTGGTTTGAAAGAAGGCTCGATCCGTTCCCCGCGTCGGAACCGGTCGAGCCGCCCAAGACGCTGGTCGCCTTCTGCCTGCATTATACGCGCGGCGCATGGCCTTATATCCTGACCGATGCGGTGCTGGTGACGGCGATCGCCATCGCCGAAGTGTGGATGTTTGGCTTCCTCGGCCGCATCGTCGACTGGCTGTCGGGGCAGAACCGCGAAACCTTCCTGCAGACGGAGGCCTGGAAGCTCGCCGGCATGGCCTTCATCGTGCTGTTCGCGCTGCCGGGCACGGTATGGCTGCATTCGCTGCTCAACCAGCAGACGCTGATGGGCAACTATCCCATGCGCATCCGCTGGCAGGTGCATCGCTACCTGCTCAAACAATCGATGAGCTTCTACCAGGACGAATTCGCCGGCCGCATCGCCACCAAGCTGATGCAGACGGCGCTCGCCGTGCGCGAATGCGTCATCAAGGTGATCGATGTCCTGAACTACGTCATCGTATATTTCCTCGGCATGCTGTTCATCGTCGGTTCGGCCGACTGGCGGCTGGCCGCGCCGCTGGCTGTCTGGCTGGTCGGCTATGTCCTTTTGCTGCGCTTCTTTATCCCGCGCCTGGGCAAGGTTGGCGAGGAACAGGCCAATGCGCGCTCGACCATGACCGGCCGCGTCGTCGACAGCTACACCAACATCCAGACGGTCAAGCTGTTCAGCCATTCGCGCCGCGAGGCCGCCTTTGCCAGGGAAGGCATGATGGGCTTCCTCGACACGGTCTATCGGTCGATGCGGCTGGTGACGGTGCTTTTCGGCTCGCTTTACATCCTGAACGCGCTGCTCCTGTTCTCGGTTACCGCCATCTCGCTGTGGCTGTGGCTTGGCCAGGCGGTAACGATCGGCGCGGTCGCCGTGGTCATCGGCCTGGTGCTCAGAATGTGGGGCATGTCGCAGTGGATCATGTGGGAAATGTCAGGCCTGTTCGAGAACATCGGCACGGTGCAGGACGGCATCGCCTCGATCTCGCTGCCGCGCCTGGTCGAGGACAGGCCGGATGCGAAGGAGATCACGGTTTCCAAAGGCGGGATCCGTTTCGAGGACATCCGCTTCCACTATGGCAAGCAGAAAGGCGTGATCGAAAACCTGTCGCTGGCCGTGAAGCCGGGCGAGAAGGTCGGCATTGTCGGCCGCTCGGGCGCCGGCAAGTCGACGCTGGTCAACCTTCTGCTGCGTTTCTACGACCTGGAAGCCGGCCGCATCCTGATCGACGGCCAGGAGATCGCCGGGGTGAAGCAGGATTCGCTGCGTGCCCAGATCGGCATGGTCACGCAGGACACCTCGCTGCTGCATCGCTCGGTGCGCGACAACATTCTCTATGGCCGGCCCGACGCCACCGACGAGATGCTTGTGGAGGCATCACGGCGGGCCGAGGCGCTGGACTTCATCGGCGCGCTCTCGGACCACAATGGCCGCAAGGGCTTCGACGCCCATGTCGGCGACCGTGGCGTCAAATTGTCGGGCGGCCAGCGGCAACGCATCGCCATCGCTCGCGTTATGTTGAAAGACGCCCCGATACTTATCCTTGACGAGGCGACGTCGGCACTGGATTCCGAAGCCGAGGCAGCCATCCAGGAGAATCTCTACAAGCTCATGCAAGGCAAGACCGTCATCGCCATCGCGCACCGGTTGTCGACCATCGCCGCCATGGACAGGCTCGTTGTGATGGACCAGGGCCGTGTCATCGAGGAAGGTTCGCACGAGGAACTCGTCGCCAGGGGTGGGCTCTACGCGCAGCTCTGGCAGCGCCAGTCGGGCGGGTTCCTGCTCGAGGACATCCCGACCGACGCCGCCAACGATAGTGTTGCCAACGATATTGGCGCAAAGGGGCAAGCCGCAGAATGATGGCCGCCGCATGATGACAGCCATCTATCGGTGGTTCGAGAACTGGGTCTATCCATTCAGGGAGCCGGCGAATCTTCGGCCACCGTCCAGCGTCGGCGGTTTTCTCTGGCATTATGTCGGCCAGGCGAAGTTCGCCTTCTTCGCCATGCTGGTCATTGGTGGCATCGCGCCGCTGGTCGAGGCCGGCCTGTTCTACTTCGTCGGGAAGCTGGTCGATATTCTCGACCAGCTTCCCGGCGAGCGCAGCTGGCACGCTTTGTGGACCGCCGCCGGCCCTGAGCTGGTGTTCATGGTCGCGGTGGTGCTGGTCATCCGCACCGTGGTCGTCGGCCTGTCGGCGCTGGTCGACGAGCAGACGATCACGCCCGGCTTCTACAATCTGGTGCGCTGGCAGGCGCACCGGCACGTCTCGCGCCAGTCCTACGCCTTCTTCCAGAATGATTTCGCCGGCCGCATCGCCACCAAGGTCTGGCAGGCGGGACAGGCGACGGGCGACCTGATGGAAAGCTTCATCGAGGTTGTCTGGTTCATGGTCGTCTACACGGTGACCACGCTGGCGCTGGTCGCCGGCCTCGATCTCAGGCTGGCGGCGCTGGTGGTGGTCTGGATCACGGCGTTCGGCTTTCTGGCCAGGCTCTATTTGCCGGCGATCCGCAAGCATGCCGAAGCGACCGCCGAGGCAGGATCGATGATCAACGGCCGCATCGTCGATTCCTATTCGAACGTGCAGACGCTGAAACTGTTCGCGGCCGACGGCGATGACCACTACATCAGGAACGGCTTCGACATCTATCTCGACGCGCTGCGTCCCTTCACCCGCCGGCTTACCGGGGTGCGCATGGCGCTGACGACGCTGTCGGGCATCATGATCACGGCGATCGGCTGCTTTGCCGTCTATCTGTGGGTCGAAGGCTCGATCACCGTCGGCGCCGTTGCTTTCACGCTGTCGCTGGTGCTGCGGCTCAACATGCTTCTCGGTCGCCTGATGATGCAGATGAACAGCATCCTGCGCAATCTGGGCGTGCTGGAGAATTCCAAGGCGCTGATCTCGCAGCCGCTCGGGCTGCTCGATGCGCCCAATGCCAAGGAACTGATCGTGACCGGCGGGCGCATCGATGTGAAGGGCGTCGAGTTCCACTATGGCAAGGGGTTTGGCGTGCTGGGCGGCATCGACCTTGTCGTGCGTCCGGGCGAGAAGGTCGGGCTGGTCGGGCCATCGGGTGCGGGCAAGACGACGCTCGCCAATCTGATCCTGCGTCTCTATGATATCGAGGACGGCTCCATCACAATCGATGGCCAGGAAATCTCCACGGTGACCCAGAATTCGCTGCGCGCCAATATCGGCGTCGTCAGCCAGGACACCGCGCTGTTCCATCGTTCGCTGCGCGACAACATCAAGCTGGGCATGCCCGAGGCGACCGACGCCGAGGTGATCGCGGCGGCAAAAAAGGCGGAGGCGCATGACTTCATCCTGGGCCTGCGCGACAACAGGGACCGTGCCGGCTACGAGGCCTTCGTCGGCGAGCGCGGCGTGAAGCTGTCGGGCGGCCAGCGCCAGCGCGTGGCGATCGCCCGCCTCTTTCTCAAGGATGCACCGATCCTGATCCTCGACGAGGCGACCTCGGCGCTCGATTCCGACATCGAGGCGGCGATCCAGGAGAATCTCACCCGGCTGATGGAAAACAAGACGGTCATCGCCATCGCCCACCGGCTGTCGACGATCGCCGCACTCGACCGCCTCGTGGTGCTCGATGGCGGCCGTATCATCGAGCAAGGCACGCATGAAGAGCTAGTGGCGCTGGACGGGCTCTACGCGCGGCTATGGAGGCGCCAGTCGGGCGGCTTCCTCTATCATGAGGAAAGCGTGCTGGAAGAGACGCGGCCGGCGGAGTAGGCGCATGGGTGGACAGGCGAAGATCGACTATGGGGTCAGGCGACTGCGGCCAACAACGCCGGCCTTCGACAGGCTGAAGGAAGAGAGCCGGCTGGAAGGCTATTGGATGCTGGTGCGCCTGGCGGATGGCTGGGCAAGCGGCCGCGACAAGTTCCTCAAACGGGGCGAGGCGCTGTTTGGAGCATGGCATGGCGCGGAGCTCGCCGGTGTCTGCGGGCTGAACATCGATCCTTATTTCGAGGGCAGGGACCACGGCCGGGTCCGGCATCTGTTCGTCAGCGCGCGTCACCGCCACGCCGGCCTTGGCCGCATGCTGGTCGAGACCGTCATCGATCGGGCCCGCCAGTATTTCACCGTGTTGAACACCAGGGCGCCGCGCGAAGCCGTCGCTTTCTATGAGCGGCTTGGCTTTCAGCGCGTGGAGGCCGAAGAATTCGTCACCCACCGCATGGTGTTCGGAAAGGGAAGCTGAAATGTCCTTGCGTCCGCCATCTCATCTTGCCGGCGCCTCGGCCGCCGAAGCGGCCTTCGATGCGCTTGGCCATGAAATCCTGGCCGAGAAGGCGGCGGCACTCGGGCGTGCCGGGCAGCGGGTTGAAGAAACGCTGGGTAGGTTGCGCGACAATGCCGACGAGCAGTTGCGCCCCCGATTGCTCAAGGAGGCCGCGGTGGCCGTTCACGCCTATTTCATCCAGCGCGAACTGTGCGGCCTTCGAAAGCACGATGCCGTGATCCGCGAATACAATATTCCGAAAACCGTGCTGGTCAGGCTCGGCGCCATGTAGGGTCGGCGCTGGCCGCGCTGATTTCCCTGTGGAAACGCGCCAGGCGGCTGGCGAGCCCTTCGGGATTTTCATCGGCGACGAAATGTCCGCTGTTGGGGATGATGTCGCCCTCTACTTCCGAAAGCCCGGCCGCGAGCAGGCCATCGACATAGTCGCCGATATCGCCGGGCTCCGCCGATCCCCTGAGATACAGCACCGGAATTGCGATCGGCTGCGCGGGCCGTGCGGCATTGGCTTTGGCGTCTTCCGGGAAGGCGCGATACCAGTCGAATCCGGCCTGGAGGCTTTCGGGCCGGGAATAGGCTTTTGCATAGATTTCCCGGGCATCATCCGGGATCGAGGCCCGGTCCTTCGAAAGCGCATTGAAGAAGAAGTCGAAATAGGCGCTCTGATGGCCGCTCACCAGCGTTTCCGGCAAGGCCGGGACGGCATGGAATGCAAAATGCCAGATCCGCGGATTGCCAATGACCTTCTCCCACGGCGCAATGCCTGGAATGACGACGTCCATGATCGCCGCGCCGCAGAGGATCTCGGGATGGTCGCGCAGCAAGGCAAACACGATCTGGCCGCCGACATCATGGCCGGCGGCCACGAGTTGCCGCAGGCCGCAAGCCTCGGCCACGCCTCTCATCAGCCTTGCCAGGGTCCTCTTGTCGCCAGCCCCGGGCAAACCCTGCGAGCCGCCGATGCAGGGCAGGTCGGGCGCGACGACCCGGTATTCGGTTGCCAGCCGGCCGATCACCCGTTCGAACGCGTAGGAGCTTTGTGGCCATCCGTGCAGCAGGAGGAAAGCCGGCGCTCCGGCCGGGCCCGCTTCGCGCAAGGCAATGCTCAGCCCTTCGATTTCGATATCCGAGGTTTGCATGTCCTGGCCATGTCGACCGCCCATCCAGTGAATCTAGGCGGCAACCGGAAACCGACAAGCAAGGGCATCATCACTCCAGCCACTCGGTGATGAAAGTGCCGTTCTCGTTGATGTCGGTCGTTTCCAGCGGCCCCGGACCGAGATTGGTGAATTTGTGCGGCGTGTGCGACGGAACGATCAGGATCTGGCTGGCCGAGGCCTCGATCTCCTGATCGCCGACGGTGAACAGGCCGGTGCCCTGGCGGATGATGAAGATCTCGGAATACGGATGGACGTGCAGGCGCGGGCCGCCGCCGACATCGGGCAGGTAGTTGAAGATCAGGCAGGTGTTGGAGCCACAGGCGCCGCATTGCAGTTCGCCCTTCCAGCGGTCGGAACGAACAGCCCGTTCCTCGCGGTCTACGACGTGCGCCATGCCTCCTGTGTCGAGGTGCACAAGGACACTGGATTTGCGGTTGTTTCCCGGCTGTTTAGCCGCCTTTTGCGGCCATTCGCCGTCTTGCCGCGCAACAGGGGATTTTGTCCCCGCGACAATCTGCCCATGTGCCTTGACCCGTCTGGACAAAAACGGGCTTCACGCATAAACCGAAGTCCAAATGCCGGAGGAATTCGCTAGCCTGTTCGCCATGCGCTGTCGGGTTGGCGTGATTGAGCGGGGACAAGGCTCGGCCACCGGCGCGGAAGAGGCGAAAGGATCAGGCACCCGTGAGCGCAACCGACATCCACGATCCCAATCGTCGAGATTTTCTTTACGTCGCCACCGGCATGGCCGCCGTGGTTGGCGCCGGTGCTGTCGCCTGGCCGTTCATCGACCAGATGCGCCCCGATGCCTCGACGCTGGCGCTCGCCTCGGTCGAAGTCGATGTCTCCTCGCTGACGCCAGGCAGTTCGCTGATCGTCAAGTGGCGC
Source organism: Mesorhizobium sp. B2-4-14 (assembly GCF_006442155.1). NCBI lineage: Bacteria > Pseudomonadati > Pseudomonadota > Alphaproteobacteria > Hyphomicrobiales > Phyllobacteriaceae > Mesorhizobium > Mesorhizobium sp. B2-4-14. The sequence continues at coordinate 40,599 of NZ_VFVA01000005.1, forward strand.
GGCAAGCCGGTCGTGGTGCGCAACCGCACCGAAAAGGAAATGAAGGACGGCGAAGCCGTCAGCCTTTCCGATCTCAAGGATCCGATCGCCCGCAACGCCAACCTCCCGTCCGACGCGCCGGCGACCGATGCCAACCGCACCACACCCGGCAAGGAAGCCTGGATGGTGATGGTTCAGGTCTGCACGCATCTGGGCTGCATCCCGCTCGGCCAGGAAGGCGATTTCGGCGGCTGGTTCTGCCCGTGCCACGGTTCCCAATACGATACCGCCGGCCGCATCCGCAAAGGCCCGGCGCCCGAGAACATGGCGATTCCGGTATTCAAGTTCGTTTCCGATACCAAGATCCTTATCGGTTGAGGCAGGGGATATTTCGATGAGCGAGGGACACTCGACCTATACGCCAAAAACCGGTCTCGGACGCTGGTTCGATGCCCGCATGCCGCTGCCGCGGCTGGTCTATGACAGCTTCGTCGCCTACCCGGTGCCGCGCAACCTCAACTACATGTGGACGTTCGGCGGCATCCTGTCGATCATGCTGGTCTCGCAGATCATCACCGGCATCGTGCTGGCGATGCATTATACGTCAGACAGCACTCTCGCCTTCGATTCGGTCGAGAAGATCATGCGCGACGTCAACTCCGGCTGGCTCTTGCGCTACATGCATGCCAACGGCGCCTCGTTCTTCTTCATCGCCGTCTATGTCCACATCTTCCGCGGCCTGTTCTACGGCTCGTACAAGGCGCCGCGCGAGCTGCTCTGGATCCTCGGCTGCATCATCTACCTCTTGATGATGGCGACCGGCTTCATGGGCTATGTGCTGCCGTGGGGGCAGATGAGCTTCTGGGGCGCCACCGTCATCACCGGCTTCTTCAGCGCCATTCCACTGGTCGGCGACTGGATCCAGCAGCTGCTGCTCGGCGGCTTCGCCGTCGACAATCCGACGCTGAACCGCTTTTTCGCGCTGCACTACCTGCTGCCGTTCATGATCGCCGGGGTCGTCGTGCTGCACGTCTGGGCGCTGCATGTCGTGGGCCAATCGAACCCGACCGGCATCGAGGTCCAGTCGAAGACCGACACTGTCGCCTTCACTCCGTACGCGACCATCAAGGACGCGTTCGGCATGATCGTGTTCCTGTTCTTCTTCGCCTATTTCGTCTTCTACCTGCCGAACTATCTCGGCCATGCCGACAACTACATCGTCGCAAACCCGCTGAAGACGCCGGCTCACATCGTGCCGGAATGGTACTTCCTGCCGTTCTACGCAATCCTGCGCGCCATCACCTTCAACATCGGGCCGATCAACTCCAAGCTCGGCGGCGTGCTGTGCATGTTCGGCGCCATCGCCATGCTGTTCCTGGTGCCCTGGCTCGACACCTCCAAGGTGCGTTCGGCGGTGTACCGGCCCTGGTATAAGCTGTTCTTCTGGCTGTTCGTGGCCGATGCCATCCTGCTTGGCTGGCTGGGCTCGCAACCGGCGGAAGGCAGCTATGTGTTCATGGCGCAGATGGCGACGCTGTTCTACTTCGCCTTCTTCCTGATCGTCATGCCGGTGCTCGGCCTGATCGAGACGCCGCGCAGGGTGCCGAACTCGATCACCGAGGCGGTGCTGGAGAAGAACAAGGGTGGCCGCGGGCATCCAGCGGGCGCCACGGCCGCACCACAGACCAAGGGCTGAGCGGTAGAGAATCTAAGGGGATTTGGCATGAAAAAGATTCTCACCTCACTTGCGCTGATCGGCCTTGTGGCCGCCGGTACGGCGGCATTCGCGGCCGAAGAGGCGCACAATGCCGCGGCTCCGACGCATTTCCCGATCAACGAGCCGAAGGAAATGAGCTGGAGCTTCACCGGCCCGTTCGGCACCTATGACAAGGCGCAGCTGCAGCGCGGCCTGAAGGTCTACAAGGAAGTCTGCTCGGCCTGCCATTCGATGAATTTGGTGGCGTTCCGCACGCTTTCGGACCTTGGCTACAACGACGCGCAGATCAAGACGCTGGCGGCCGGATACACCATCCATGACGGCCCCAACGATGCCGGCGACATGTTCGACCGTCCCGGCAAACCATCAGACCATTTCCCGGCGCCGTTCGCCAATGAGGAGGCCGCCGCTGCCTCCAATGGCGGCGCTGCTCCGCCCGACATGTCGCTGCTGGCCAAGGCGCGCGGCGTCGAGCGCGGTTTCCCGCAGTTCGTCTTCGACATCTTCACCCAGTATGACGCCGGCGGTCCCGACTACATCCATTCGCTTCTGACCGGCTACGACCAGACGCCGCCGGCCGGAATGGTCATCCCTGAGGGTACGCACTACAACCCGTACTTCATGTCGGGCGTGTCGCTGAAGATGCCCAAGCCGCTCTCCGATGGCCAGGTGACCTATGATGACGGCTCGCCGCAGACCATCGACCAATATGCCCGCGACGTCTCCGCCTTCCTGTCCTGGGCGGCCGAGCCGCACATGGAAGACCGCAAGAAGATGGGCTTCCGTGTGCTGGTGTTCCTGCTTCTGTTCGGCGCCCTGGTCTACATGACCAAGCGCAAGGTGTGGGAAGGCGTGGCGCACTGAACCGCGCGCAGAGTCAAGGGAACCCAGAAGGGCGCCGCGAGGCGCCCTTTCTGGTTTGCGGAGCGCGGCCGGTGACTGTTTTCGCGGCAGCGGAATGGTCCTATAGTTCATGTCGGCGGAGCGGACCGGGAAGGGCCGACCATGCAGGACAGCCAACGCAGCGCGGACGAGAATGCGATCCGGGTTGTCATCGCGCGCCAGTTCGCCAGTCTGAGCTGGGACCACGGTGTCGCGCCGGGCTGGGACGATTTTGCCGGTGATTTCCTCCCCGGCGCCAGCCTTTACCCAGCCGCACGGCCGGCAAGACCGGTCGGTGTCGCCGATTTCGTCGCGCGGATGCGCGCTCTGTCGGAGACGTCGCTGCTGACGTTCGATGAGGTTGTGCTTGGCGTCACCGTTCAGGTCTTCGGCAATATCGCGATCGCGGCCGCCGCCGCCGAGATGACCGAGAACGGAGCCGAGACCAGCCGCTCCGTGGAAATGCTGCTGCTGGTAAAGAGCGAAGGGCAGTGGAAGATCGCCGCGCAGGCGTGGGACAGAGCGAGCGAGGCCAATCCTTTGCCGGATGCGCTTGTCTCGGCCGCGACATCGCGCTAGCCGTTGCCGGTGGCCGGGTTACGATCGGCCCTGCGCCGTTTCTCACCTGTCAGCTGCATCATCCGGAGCCGTCTTATGAAACCTTCGCTCGAAGACACGCTGCTGGCCTCGATCCGCACCATTCCGGACTATCCCAGGCCCGGCATCCTGTTTCGCGACATCACCACGCTGCTCGGCAATGCGCGCGCCTTTCGCCGCGCCATCGACGAGCTGGTGCATCCCTATGCCGGCCAGAAGATCGACAAGATCGCCGGCATCGAGGCGCGCGGCTTCATCCTGGGCGGCGCGATCGCCCATCAGCTTTCGGCCGGCTTCGTGCCGATCCGCAAGAAGGGCAAGCTGCCCTTCGAGACGGTGCGTGTGGCCTACAGCTTGGAATACGGGCTGGACGAGATGGAGATGCATAGGGATGGCGTTTCACCTGGCGAGAAGGTGATTCTGGTCGACGACCTGATCGCCACCGGCGGCACGGCGGAAGCAGCGGTCAAGCTCTTGCGCCAGATCGGGGCCGACATCCTGGCCGCCTGCTTCGTCATAGACCTGCCGGATCTGGGAGGGCGTGCCAAGCTCGAGGCACTCGGCGTGCCGGTGCGGACGCTGATCGGGTTCGAGGGACATTGAGCGGGCGAGGACGGCACCCTGCTTGCCGGGTCCCCGCTGCTTCGCAGCGTCCCGGCGTTCGCCGGCCTTTCATCGTGCCGCTGGCACGATGAATTCGCTTACGCGAACCGGCTACTCACCCACCTTCACGAGCACGGCGCTCTCGAATTCCAGCACCTTGTCGCCGGTCGAATCGAAGGCATCCGAACGCAGCGCCAGCAACTGCCAACCGGGGCGTGAAGTGATCGGGCGGTGGGAAACAGCGGTGCGGGTGAAAGTCACCGTCTCGCCGGCATAGACCGGCTTCAGCCATTTGAGGTTCTTGAAACCAGGCGAGGGACCGAATTCCGGCACCGGGCCTGGACCATCCCAGCCCTCGGCGTCCATACGCTTTTCCAGATTGTATTTCATCCAGGTGGCAGCAGTGTGCCAGCCGGAGGCGCAGAGGCCGCCAAGCACGCTGTCCTTTGCCACCTCCTCATCGACATGGAAGACCTGCGGGTCGTATTTGCGGGCGAACGCCTTGATCTCCTCAGGCTCGAATCTGTGCGAACCGAGGGTGACGGTGGTGCCGATGCGGAAGAATTCGTCGAGGGTCACGCGACGGCCTCGCGGGTGAGGAACATGCCGGTGTTCTCGAGCTCGAAGACGCTTTCGCCACGCTGGTTGAAGAGCTCGGCGCGCATGGTGACCAGCCCGAGCTGCGGCCTCGACCTGGAGAGGCGCTTGGCCATGATGGTGCTGTGGCCGGTCAGCGTGTCGCCGGCCAACACCGGCTTCTTCCATTTGACATAGTCGATGCCCGGCGAACCCTGTGAAGTCGAGTCCAGCAGGAATGCGTCGCACCACATGCGCATGAACATGGCGCAGGTGTGCCAGCCGGACGCCGCCAGCCCGCCAAGGATGGACGCCTTGCCGGCCTGCTCGTCGAGATGCATCGGCTGGGCGTCGAACTCCGTGGCGAATTCGATGATCTCTTCAGCGCTGACCAGCTTGGTGCCAAGGTCGAGCGACGTACCCTCGACGAAATCATCATAGGTCCAGGTCTTTCCGGGAGCAGAGATCTTTTCGGAAACAGAGATCTTTGCGGTCATCAGGCAAAATCCGGTTGAAAGACGAGCGATTGCGACGGATCGGAATTCCCGGATGCAGGCCGAAGGCGGTCAGGTCAAGTATTTTCTAATGCGCCAGGCCCGGCAGGGCCTACCGGGCGAGGCGGTGAGAGTGGAAACCCCACGAGCGCCTCATCCCCGCAGGCGGGGAATGGGATGGCAAGATCGTAACGGCCTGATCCGCGACCTGCTTGGCTGCCGAGGGCGCTCAGAGCCAGCCGCGGCGGCGGAAGTACCAGAAGGGCAGGATCGCCGACAGGATCATCAGGCCGATGGCGAAGGGATAGCCCAGCTGCCACTTCAGCTCGGGAATGACGTCGAAATTCATGCCGTAGATCGAGGCGACCAGCGTCGGCGGCAGGAAGATGACGGCGGCGACCGAGAAGATCTTGATGATGGCGTTCTGCTCGATCGAGATCATGCCGAGCGTGGCGTCGAGCAGGAAGGAAATTTTCTGCGACAGGAAGGTGGCATGGTCGGCGAGCGACAGCACGTCGCGCGACATCGTCTTGATGCGGGCGCGGACATCCTTGCTCATCTTGGTCTGTGTGGCGACATGGGCGAGGAAGCCGGCCAGCCGCTGCAGCGAGATCAGGCTGTCGCGCACGGAAGAGGCGATGTCCTCCTTGCGGCCGATGGCCTTCAGCAGTTCCTGGAAGTCGCGGTTGCGCTTCGACACCTTGGTCGAGCGTGCCTCGAAGATGTCGCGCGAGATGGCCTCGACATCGCGGCCGGCGCGTTCGAGTATATCGGCCAGGCGATCGACGATCGCTTCCAGCAGGCTGATCAGGATGGTGTCGCCGCTGGTGCAGCCCATCGCCACCTTCTCGGCGCGCAGCGGAAAGGTCTTGAACGCCTTTGGCTCGTGATAGCGCACCGTGATCAGCCTGTTGCCGGAGAGCGCGAAGGTGACCGGCGACATCAGGGGATCGTCGACCTCGGTCTGAGCGGGCAGGGTAGCGGTCATGAAGTAGGCGCCGTCCTCGATGTAGAGGCGGCTGGAGATCTCGATCTCCTCCATCTCCTCGCGGGTCGGGATGGCGATGCCGAGCCAGCTCTCGATGGTGGTTTCTTCTTCCTTGGTCGGATTGATCAGATCGGCCCAGACGACCCTGTCGCCATCTGCCAGCAGGTCGTCGACGATGCGCAGGCGATCATTGTCCACGACAAAAGCCTTGATCATCGCCAGATCTCCCCTGCTAGGATTAAAGGGCGTTTGGATTGATACTTCGTGTCGGATTGCACGGTTCTTTGCCGCATGCGCCGAGTGTGCGACCGCCGCTTAGACCCCTGACACGACAAAATCAAGACGAGCCCGGACTGGAGCCGGGCCGGCATCGCCCGCTCAGAAAAACGCGTCCAGCAGCCGGTACCAGGAAAGCTTCGCCGGCTCGGCTTGCGGCGGTCCGTATCGTTCAAACCGCCGCTGAACGGCGGTCCGCAGCCGAAGATCGAACGTCACGCGCCACCGGCGGCGCGCCTTCCGTCAGATCAGGTGTTGAACTTGAACAGCATGACGTCGCCATCCTGGACGACATATTCCTTGCCTTCGTCGCGCGCCTTGCCGGCTTCCTTGGCGGCCACTTCGCCGCCCAGCGTGACATAGTCATTGTAGGCGATGGTCTGGGCGCGGATGAAGCCGCGTTCGAAATCGGTGTGGATGACGCCGGCGGCTTGCGGGGCCTTGTCGCCCTTGTGGATGGTCCAGGCGCGCGGCTTAACTTCGTTACTCTGATTCCGGTTACTCTTCCGTAGAGATCAAAGACAGTTCTCAAGATTGCTGCTGTTTATCTCGTGTATGCCAAATTATCTAGACACTTGTCTAATTTCCGGATTGGATAACGCGTTCGGACTGGGGGATGGAATTGGCGAAACATATCTTTGGCGGTCCTGATACGTCAAGAAAGCTCAGATGTCTGCAAGAGTATTTACAGGCGTTTTCGATTGCGCTTCAGAATCAGGAGTTCGCTTGCATCTACATTGACGCATTTGCTGGTTCTGGTACGCGCACGCAGGTACGTCCCGGTTTGCCACTATTCGGACCGGATTTTGCAGAGCCAGAGGAAATAACGACGCCAGGATCGGCACGGATCGCGATCGAGATCGATCCGCCAATGCATTCAATTGTTCTAATTGAGCAAGACTCGTCCCGGTTCTCAGAACTTAAAAATCTGGTGAATGAGTATCCAGATCGCAAAATCATCGTGCGAAATGGTGATGCTAATAAACTCGTACAGCGTTTGTGCACAAATACGGCTTGGCGAGGTTCAGATATTGTGGGCCGTGGAATACGTGGGGTTATCTTTCTAGATCCGTATGGTATGGAGGTGTCTTGGGAGACGGTAGAAGCAATTGCCAAGACCGAAGCACTGGATTGTTGGTATTTCTTCCCGCTGTCGGGCCTCTACAGGAATGCTCCGCACGATCCGGCAAAACTCGATCTTGCTAAGCAATCAAGTCTAGATAGGGTCCTGGGTGCCGCTGACTGGCGCTCCCGTTGGTACAATCATGAAGTTATGTTGACAGATATTTTTGAAACTCAAGGGCAAGCGGTGCGTCGGGCCGATGTAAGCGCAATTGAGGGCTATGTGAAAGAGCGCCTCGAAACCACTTTCAAAGGAGCTGTCCTTGATCCAGTTCGGCTTCACCATAAAAATGGCGCACCGCTTGCGTCGCTTTTCTTTGCGGTCTCGAATACTAGCTCAGCAGCTGTGAAGCTGGCGACCAAGATGGCATCTCACATTCTCAATTCTGGTAGGTCATCCCACAAGCGCTCACGATAGGTACGCCCCGTCGCTTTCTTATTCTTCCCACCCCATTGTTTGAAAAAGAAAGCTGCATCAGCATCAGTACACTGATCGAAAATCTCATCAATCCAAATTGGGTCCATTGGGCGGGCGTTGGGGCCACTCTCTCCGCCGACGATCGCCCAATGAATACCCGCGAGGCTTCCGCCTGCTACAGAGCCGATCAACGGCTCATAGGACACAAATCTGACAATTGCCGGGACAGATCGAAGTTCGTCCAATCTGTAAAGTACACGGCTGTCCTCTACGCTTGTTCCGAGCCAGACGTTTGGCAGCACTTTGAAACTGTCTGTCGACAGGATTTCAGCCATCCTATCTGGCCGCTTGGTTAAGATTTGATAGGTGTGACGCGGCGTGGTTTCCATGACGGACCAAACTTCACGGATAAAGTCCGCGGGCACGCCTGGATGGAAAAGGTCCGACATCGAATTAACGAAAACGCGTCGGGATTTTTTCCACGAGGCCGGAATGTCCAGAGATGAATGGTCAAGTTTGATCTCGCCGGTCCACTTTGCCCTTCCACCGCTTTTTCGAGTTAACCCCGTGTACTTCTCAGCTCCCATCGCTTCGAGGCGGGAGGCCATGCGCATCGCATAGCAGTTCGTGCACCCTGCCGTGAGGATAGTGCATCCGGCAACTGGGTTCCACGTTGCGTCAGTCCACTCAATAGATGTCCCAGCCATCACAAACTCTTCTCTAAGTCGGCTTTGAGACTGCCCGAAGGTCGTAGATACTCGATAATTTGCCCTAGGAATTTGTTCATATCAAGGGCCTAACAGGGTGACGAGTTCACTCGGACACGCTGGCGGTAGGCAATCAAGTGTTGAACTTGAACAGCATGACGTCGCCGTCCTGGACGACATATTCCTTGCCTTCGTCGCGCGCCTTGCCGGCTTCCTTGGCGGCCACTTCGCCGCCCAGCGTGACATAGTCATTGTAGGCGATGGTCTGGGCGCGGATGAAGCCGCGTTCGAAATCGGTGTGGATGACGCCGGCGGCTTGCGGTGCCTTGTCGCCCTTGTGGATGGTCCAGGCGCGGGTTTCCTTCGGACCGGCGGTGAAATAGGTGATCAGCTGCAGCAGCTCGTAGCCGGCGCGGATGACCTTGTTGAGGCCCGGCTCGTCGAGACCGAGCGAGGACAGGAATTCCATCTCTTCCTCATCGCTGAGCTGGGCGACTTCGGCCTCGATCGCCGCCGAGATGACGACGGTACGGGCGCCTTGCGCGGTCGCCATTTTCTCGACGACCCTTGTGTGCTCGTTGCCGATGGCGGCATCGGCCTCGGCGACGTTGCAGACATAGAGCACGGGGTGCGAGGTCAGCAGGTTCAGCCCCTGCAGGATGCGCAGGTCCTCGGCGGAAATGCCCTTGAGCAGGATGCGGGTCGGCTTGCCGGCCTGCAGCAGCTCGAGCGCGGCCTCCATCATCGGCAGCACCGATGTCGCTTCCTTGTCCTTGGTCGAGGCGCGTTTGCGGATCTGCACGATGCGGCGCTCCATGCTGTCGAGGTCGGCGAGCATCAGCTCGGTCTCGACCGTCTCGGCGTCGGCGACCGGATCGATGCGGCCCTCGACATGGGTGATGTCGTCATCCTCGAAGCAGCGCAGCACGTGCACGATGGCGTCGACCTCGCGGATGTTGGCGAGGAACTGATTGCCCAGCCCTTCGCCCTTGGAGGCGCCGCGCACCAGGCCGGCAATGTCGACGAAGGAGATGCGGGTCGGGATGATCTCCTTCGACTTGGCGATCTCGGCGATCTTCTGCAGGCGCGGATCGGGCACCGCCACCTCGCCGGTGTTCGGTTCGATGGTGCAGAACGGATAGTTGGCGGCCTGCGCCGCAGCTGTTCTGGTCAACGCGTTGAAGAGCGTGGACTTGCCGACGTTGGGCAAGCCAACGATGCCGCATTTGAAACCCATTTTCGTCCAGTCCTATCGGGAAATCGAAATTTGATCAGGGCTATGGGGGTAGGGGTGAGGAACGTCAAGCCCTGTAACGCCCGGGACGCCTGAGGCTCAGTCCTTGCCGCCGAATAGCTTTTTCAGCATGGCGGCCATCGGGCCCGTTTCAGGCAGCTTGGCAGGCGCCTGCTGCTGCCGCGCCTGGCGGATGTGGCTCTGCTGTTTTGGCCCCTGCTGCTTCTGCGCCGGCTTGTCCGGCTCGGCCGCGGCCTTGCCCTGGACGGCGAGCGCTGCCTTGTTCATGAAACCGGATTCATCGCCCTTGACGATCATGGCGGCGTTGTCGGCGATCGCGTCCAGCAGCGGTTCCAGCCATTCGCGGTCGGCCTTGGCGAAATCGCCGAGTACATGGTGCTGGACCATTTCCTTGATGCCGGGATGACCGACGCCGATGCGCACGCGGCGATAGGCGTTGCCGACATGGCCGTCGATCGAGCGGATGCCGTTGTGGCCGCCGGCGCCGCCGCCGGTCTTGATGCGCAGCTTGCCCTCGGCAAGGTCGATCTCGTCGTAGAAGACGGTGAGCGCGGACGGTTCGAGCTTGTAGAAGCGCAGCGCCTCGCCGACCGACTGGCCGGACAGGTTCATGAAGGTCTGCGGCTTGATCAGGATGACCTTTTCGCCGCCGAGCGTGCCCTCGGCGATCAGGCCCTGGAACTTCTTCGACCAGGGCGAAAAGGAATGGCGGCGGGCGATAGCGTCCGCCGCCATGAAGCCGACATTGTGGCGGTTGCTGGCGTACTTCGCGCCCGGATTGCCGAGTCCTGCAAACAGCAGCATCGTCAGCTCCGGGCGGGAAAGACTTACTTCTCTTCGGCGGCAGGAGCCGCTTCAGGGGTCTCAGCCTCGGCCGTCTCTTCCGTCTCCGGCTTCATCGCCGCCGAACCGGCAATGGTCGCGATGGTGAAGTCGCGATCGGAGATGACCGGCTTCACGCCGGCCGGCAGCTTGACCGCCGAGATGTGGATCGAGTCGCCGATATCGGCACCGGTGAGATCGACGGTGATGAATTCCGGGATCGCATTGGCCGGGCAGTGGAACTCGACCTCGTGACGCACGATGTTGAGCACGCCGCCGCGCTTGATGCCGGGCGACTTGTCTTCATTGACGAAGTGCACGGGCACGTCGACATTGACTTCGGTGTCCTTGCCGATGCGCAGGAAATCCACGTGCACCGGGAAGTCCTTGACCGGGTCGAGCTGGAAGTCCTTCGGCAGGACCTGGATCTTCTTGCCGTCGACATCGATCGTGGCGACCGTGGTCAGAAACCCGCCGCCATGGATCTTGTAGTAGATGTCCTTGTAGGTGAGAGCGATCGCCAGGGGAGGCTGCTTGTCACCGTAAATTACTGCAGGCACTTTACCGTTGCGGCGAACTGCACGGGCGGACCCCTTACCGACCTGTTCGCGCGCTTCGGCCTTGAGCTCGTAAGCATCGTGGCTCATGGCTTTTCCTTTCGCGTGTTATGGAGCGTTCGCGGAGAGCAGTGTGCCCAAGCCGTAAACGTCGAAAGCCGCCGGACCTCGATGCCCGAATGCCGGAAACCGCAGCGAGCGGATCTTTGTTCGGGATCACAAGGGGAAGACAGCCTTCCGCCGCGTTGCCTCCAAGGGTGTCTACGCGGGTGGCGGCTCTATAGCGGAAGGCGGCGGGGGGTGCAAGCCATGGCCGGAGAGGCTGGCTACTGGTCGCCGGTCAAGGCATCGCGCAACGCCTGGACTTGCCGGTTGAGGGCGTTGAGCTCGGAGAGCGTCATGCCTGAGCGCTCGATCAGGGTCTCGTTGAGGCAGTTGCACCGGACAAGCAGGGCGCGCCCGGCGGCGGTCAGGTCGACCTGAACCTGGCGCTCGTCGGTCCGGCTGCGCTGGCGGGTCACCAGTCCGGCCTGCTCCATCCGCTTCACCAGCGGCGTGATGGTGCTCGATTCCAGGGCGAGCCGGTCCGCAATCGTGCCGACCGACATGCCGTCGGCTTCACCCAGGGCGTTGAGCACCAGATATTGCGGATAGGTGATGCCCATCTCGTTCAGCATGGGTTTATATGTGCGGTTGATGGCCATGCTCGTGGCATAAAGCGTGAAGCAGAGCTGATTGTCCAACGGGAGAGGCACGACGCATTCCTTGTTTTGCAACTTACGGGTTAAGTACCACGAAAATGATATCGCGATACATATTTTTGTGGACAGAGGGTGTGAACCGCGTTAGCAACGGTTATCGCTATAATGATTATCGCGATAACAAGCGAAGGGAGATTGAGATGACAATGCAGACCAAGTCCGGCTCGGGCAGCGGCACGATCACCACCAAGGACGACACGCAGATCTATTACAAGGACTGGGGAACTGGTCAGCCCATCATTTTCCACCATGGCTGGCCATTGAGCAGCGACGACTGGGACGCGCAGATGCTGTTCTTCCTCTCGAAGGGTTACCGCGTTATCGCCCATGACCGGCGCGGCCATGGCCGCTCAACCCAGACGGATATCGGCAATGAGATGGACACCTATGCGGCCGATGTTGCTGAACTTGTCGCGCATCTCGACCTCAAGGACGCCATCCATGTCGGCCACTCGACCGGCGGCGGCGAGGTGGCGCGCTACGTCGCGAAGTACGGCTCGGGCGGCCGTGTCGCCAAGGCGGTGCTGATCGGCGCGGTGCCGCCGATCATGGTCAAGACGCCAGCCAATCCCGGCGGCCTGCCGATCGAGGTGTTCGACGGTTTCCGCTCCGCCCAGGCAGCCAACCGCGCCCAGTTCTTCCGCGACGTCCCGGCCGGTCCGTTCTATGGCTTCAACCGTCCGGGCGCCGAGGTTTCGCAAGGGGTCATCGACAATTGGTGGCGCCAAGGCATGATGGGCGGCACCAAGGCGCATTATGATTGCATCAAGGCCTTCTCGGAGACCGACTTCACCGAAGACCTCAAGAAGATCGACGTGCCGGTGCTGGTCATGCATGGCGACGACGACCAGATCGTTCCCATCGCCGACTCGGCGCTGCTGACCATCAAGCTGCTCAAGAAGGGCGAGCTCAAGGTCTACAAGGGTTACCCGCACGGCATGGCCACGACCCATGCCGATGTCATCAACACCGACCTGTTGGCCTTCTTCAAGTCGTAAGGTCTTCCGGACCAAACAGAAAGAGCATCCGCCAACCGTAGGGTGCTCTTTCGCGGATAGAACGCGAATGGTCTAATTCATTGCTTTCACGCAATTCCGAACGGAAAACCCCCCGCTACGCACTTTTCCTGAAATTGCTCTAAGAGTCCGTTTGAAAACGCTCAGTGAGCGATGCGTCTGAGCAAGAGGCTGCCCATTGCGACATGGATCATTGCCTCCGACACGTCGAGGCGAGTCTCGTAGTCGCGCACGAGGCGGCGCTATCTTGTCATCCAGCCGAAGGTTCGTTCGACCACCCAGCGGCGCGGTAGCACTTTGAAGCCCGGCTCTTTATCGGTGCGGCGGACGATCTCGATGATGAAGTCGAGAAAGGCGGCCTTGTCTATGAGCTTGGTCCGGTCGTAGCCGCCGTCGGCGAAGAAGTGTTTCAACCATGGCCAGCGTTTGCGGATCGCGTCGAGGATCATCTGGGCACCGGCGGAATCCGAGATATCGGCCGTGATCAGATTGACCATCAGCAACCGACCGTCGGTATCAACGGCGATGTGGCGTTTACGGCCGACTATTTTTTTGCCGGCATCGTAGCCGCGCACCTTGGCCGCCGGAGCTTTGATAGACTGGCTGTCGATGATCCCGGCAGATGGGCTTGCCTCTCGGCCAGTTCGTTCACGATCGATCATCAGCGCCACGTCGTGGATGGTCCGGAACAGCAGTCGCCGCACGAAGCAACGGAACCACCAATAGACGGTCTGCCAGGGCGGGAAGTCCTTCGGCAGCATGCGCCAACCGCCGCCCGAGCGGGCCATGTAGCGGATTGCATTCAGGATCTCCCGGAGATCAACCGACCGCTTGCGCCCGGTCTTGCCGCACGGCGGTAGCAAAGGCTCGATCCGACGCCATTCCTCATCGGTCAGGTCCGTCGGATAGCGCTTCGTCTTTCGTTCAATCTTGGCCATCCGGCCACGCGTCGTTCGGGTCCACATCAGGAGTTTGAATCACAAGCGGTCTGGTCGTAAAAGCGATTTCGACCAGCAGCATCAGGTGGGCTCAACGCTATGGTAGAGATGACGACGATCTATATGCCGCTGCTGAACGAAGGCACGACCGTCTGGAGACCAGTCGTCGCTGAGAAACTGAGCCAGGATACCTTTCGAGTGACAGGCCCGATGCCGGACGATGAGGAGTGGGCATTCGCACCAGACGCAGTCGTTACAGTCGCGCCTCAGCGCTTTGCAGACGGGCGTTCAGGCTTTGTGGCGGTAGCCATCTCAACGTGAACCCGCGCGTCCAATAGCGTTCTCAAACGGTCTCTAAGCGGCGGCTTCCATCTTCCGGGCTTCCTTCATATTGGGCAGGAACACTGTCAGCAGGCCCAGGAACGGCAGGTACGAGCAGATCTGGAAGACGAAATCGATGCCCTTCATGTCGGCGACGACGCCGAGCACGGCGGCCGCGATGCCGCCCACGCCGAAGGCGAAGCCGAAGAAGATACCCGCGATCATGCCGACGCGGCCCGGCACCAGTTCCTGCGCGAAGACGACGATGTTGGAGAAGGCCGACGACAGGATCAGCCCGATCAGAACCGTCAGCACCATCGTCCATTCCATGTTGGCGTAGGGCAGCGCCAGCGTGAAGGGCAGCACGCCGACGATCGAGAACCAGATCATCGCCTTCTGCCCGTAGCGGTCGCCGAACGGGCCGCCGAGCAGGATGCCCAGCGCCGAGGCGCCGAGGAAGAGGAACAGCATCACTTGGCTCATCTGCACCGACACGCCGAACTTATGGATGGAATAAAAAGTGTAGTAGCTGGCGAGGCTGGCGATATAGGCGTTCTTGGTCAGCACCAGCAGCGTCAGCACCGCCAATGCCCACATCACCTTGCGGCGCGGGAAGGGCGAGACGAAGTTTTGCGCCTTGCGGGTCCCTTGCGCGGCGCGCAGACGGCTGTACCAGCCGCCGACCTGCCACAGGATGGCCATGCCGATCAGCGAGCCGACGGTAAACCAGGCGATGCTGGTCTGGCCGAAAGGCACGACGATGAAGGCGGCAAGCAGGGGCCCCATGGACTGGCCGAAATTGCCGCCGACCTGGAACAGCGACTGGGCCAGGCCAAACCGGCCGCCGGACGCGAAGCGGGCGATGCGTGAGGATTCGGGATGGAAGATCGCCGAGCCGATGCCGATCAGCGAGGCGCCGATCAGGAGCAGGTAATAGTGCCCGGCATAGGCCAGCACGACCAGGCCGATCAGCGACGCGGCCATGCCGTAGGGCAGGGAGTAAGGCATCGGCCGCTTGTCGGTGATTGCGCCGATGATCGGCTGCAGCAGCGATGCCGTCACCTGGAAGGTGAAGGTCAACAGGCCGATCTGCCAGAAGTCGAGGCCGTAATTGTCTTTCAGAAGCGGATAGATGGCCGATAGCAGCGACTGCATGATGTCGTTGATGCAATGGCAGAGGCTCACCGCCAGAATGACGGTGAAGGCCGTCGCCTGGGCTGAAACGTGACTGGCGCTCGCCGGTGTCGCGACGCTGCTCGCTGTCGTATCGGTCAAGATAGGCTCCGTAGTCTTTTTGGCGGCAGAGCCGCAGGACTGACGCGGCGGGGCTTTCCCGCCCCGCAGCGGTAACATAGCGGGGGGCTCCCGCAGGGCAGCCTTATAAGCTGGTTGCCAGGCTACTTCTTTCGTGGTTTGGTCCAATAGTTTCGCAAGTGGGCCAGCTGAGCATGATGATGCCGAACGGTAAGGAGCTTTTCGGCGCCGGTCGTACCGATCTCGAGCGATTGCACGGGTTGCGTTGGCAGTGGCTGGAGCAGGCGGTTGGACCGGCGGTGGTCTTGCCGACCGAATATCCGGATGGCTACCATGTGCCGCATCATCACCACAGCCGCAGTCAGTTGCTGCATGCGCTGGTGGGCGTCGTGCTAGTGACGACGCGGCACGGGCGCTGGATGGTGCCGCCCGACCATGCAATGTGGATTCCGGCCGGCATCGAACATTCCGTCGAGATGCTGGGTGATGTCTCGATGCGCTCGGTCTATGTCGTGCCGCAGGCGATTCCCGGCCTGCCGGAAGGCATGCGCGTGGTCGGCATCACCGACCTGATGCACAGCCTGATCGTGGAATCCGAGAAGCTGCCGCAAGGCGGCGAACTGGAAGGGCGCGGCGGCCTGATCATGAACCTTCTGCTGCATGAGATTCCGCAGCTGCCGGAACGGCCACTGGGCCTGCCGTTCCCGTCCGATCCCAAACTGGCGGCGCTCTGCCGGCGCTTTGTCGCGGCACCCTCGCCACACGCAACGATCGACGAATGGGCCGATGCCGTCGGCATGAGCCGGCGCTCCTTCACGCGCGCCTTCCAGCGTCAGACCGGATTGTCGCTGTCGACATGGCGGCAGCAGGCCTGCCTGTTCGCGGCGCTGCCGCGGCTGGCCGATGGCGAGCCGATCACCAGGGTGGCGCTCGATCTCGGCTATGACAGCGTGCCGGCTTTCATCACCATGTTCAAGCGCATGCTCGGCTCCTCGCCGCGTGGCTACATGCGCGGTGCCCGTGACAGCGGGGAAAGCCCGCGGCGGATGGTACCCGGTGCCGGAACCAGATTGCCGCCGCCGGGAGGTTAATCGAACAGGCTCGACACCGACTCTTCGGTCGCCGTGCGCGAGATGGCTTCGCCGATCAGGTCGGCGATCGAGATGACGCGGATGTTGGGGGCATCGAGCACGGCCTGGGTCGGCTGGATGGAATCGGTGATCACCAGTTCCTGCAACTTCGAGCCGCTGATGCGGGCGACCGCGCCGCCCGAGAGCACGCCGTGGGTGATATAGGCGGTGACGCTGGTGGCGCCGTTGGCCAGCAGCGCATCGGCGGCATTGCACAGCGTGCCGCCGGAATCGACGATGTCGTCGATCAGCAGGCAGTCCTTGCCGGCGACCGCGCCGATGATGTTCATGACTTCCGATTCGCCCGGGCGCTCACGGCGTTTGTCGACGATGGCGAGTTGCGCGTCGAAGCGCTTGGCCAGCGCACGCGCGCGCACCACGCCGCCAATATCGGGCGATACCACCACGACATTGCCGAGTTGCTTGTATTTCGCCTTCACGTCGCGGGCCATCACCGGTACCGAGAACAGATTGTCGGTCGGGATGTCGAAGAAGCCCTGGATCTGGCCGGCATGAAGGTCCAGCGTCAAAACCCGGTTGACGCCGGCGCGGGTGATCATGTTGGCCACCAGCTTGGCCGAGATCGGCGTGCGGCCGGAGGCGCGGCGATCCTGCCTTGCATAGCCGAAATAGGGGATGACCGCCGTGATGCGCCGGGCCGACGAGCGCATGAAGGCGTCGATCATGATGAGCAGTTCCATCAGGTGATCGTTGGTCGGGAACGAGGTCGACTGCAGGATGAAGACATCCTCGCCGCGCACGTTTTCCTGGATTTCGACGAAGATTTCCTGGTCGGCGAAGCGCCTGACACTGGCCTTGCCCAGCGGGATGTTGAGATAGCGGGCGACCGCTTCGGCCAGCACCCTGTTGGAATTGCCCGCGAAGAGTTTCATGCACCGTTCCTGGTGGAGGGTGGAGAGGCCTGACGGACTCTCCTGTACCTTTTAACCGGGCTTTTAGCGGCCCGCGCTGGTATTGCAAGCGCCGAGATCGGGAATCCGCCGGCTAAGCTCAAGAAAGCTGTTGGGCATCGCCGGCTGACAACATCTCAACTCGCCTTGCCGCCAAGAAACGCCGCGAACTGGTCGATGGTCTGGTCGGCGATCGCCTGCATGGTGGCGGGCGAGACCGCCTTCCAGCTGTCGGCACTCCCGCTGTTGCCGGAATTGACCGCAGGCACCTTCATCTGGCCGTTGATACGGTGCAGGCGGTTGCCGGAGGGGTCGTAGACGTCCCAGACATAGATGATGGTGGTGTCCTTGCCCTCCGAAATCGCCGAGAAGTAGCCCTTGAGCACGTGGGTCGCGGTCTGATCCTGGCTGCCTGCAAGCGTGATGCCACGCTGCTTGGCGCGCGCCTGCAGTTCCGCCGTCAGCGGGGTGGCGGCTTCCACCGAAGCGCCAACGATCGGCGCGATCTGCAGCCGGGTTTTGGCAAGGATGGCGGCGGCCTGTGCGGGCGTGACCGGAGTGGTGGCGGCAGGCGCACCCGCCGTGGTGGCAGGCGCGGCTGATGACGCCGGGACCGAAACACCAGCCGCCGCTCCGCCTTGCGCTGCCGGCGCCGAGGTGGCCGGTGGGGTGATTGCGGAAGGTTCGAGAACGTCCTTTGCGTTGGTGCAGGCCGCCAGAGCCAATGCCACAAGCAATGACACGGTCGTCAGACGCGATCGTCTCATTTGCCTTCTAACTCCTTGGCGAAGAACGCCTCCCATTGTGGTTTCACTGCACGATCAAGTCGAGATCATGGCGGGAGAGCGGCTTCGGCTGGGATTCGGTTGTCAGGTAGGTGCGGCCAAGCGTCATCGCCGTCTCGGTGTCGGAATCCATGATGATCATGTGGGCGAACAGGGTCATGTTCGGCGCGATCGGCTCGGGATTGCCCTGGATGAACATCGGCATGTCCATCCAGGACGGTGTGAAGCGCGCGCCGACCGAATAGCCGCAGGCGTTCAGCCGATGCTTGGTCAGGCCATGCGCCTCCATGGTGCGGGCATGGGCGTCGAAGACGTCGCCGAATGTGTTTCCGGGCGTCATCGCCTTTTCGACGGCGAGAAGCGCGGCGCGCGCCGCGTCGAACAGTTCCTGATGGCGCTTGGAGACCTTTCCGGTCAGCACCGTGCGCATCATCGGCGCATGATAATGATGGAAGACGCCGGCCCATTCGAGCGTCAGCTGATCGTTCTTGGTGAGCTTGCGGCGGCCGGCCTTGTAGCGGCACAGCAGCGCGTCGACACCGGAGCCGATGATGAATTCGTTGGCCGGATAGTCGCCACCGCCAGCAAAGACGGCGCCCTGCATGGCGGCCAGAATCAGGGCTTCGTCGCCGCCTTGCTTGATCAGCGGCAGGGCCGCGTCCAGCGCGTCGTCGGAGAGGTTGGCGGCCTTCTCGGCCTTGGCGATCTCGGCCGGACTCTTGAACAGGCGCAGCCGTCCGACGATGCCGGATGCGTCGGCGATCTGGCCGAAGGTCTGCAACTGCTCGTCCAGCCGGCGGCCATTGTAGGCGGTCAGCCCGTGGGTGTCGTATTCGACGCCGATACGGGCGCCAAGCAGGTCGAGTTCGTTGAGCAGGTTGCGCAGGTCGACCGCCGGGTTGGCGCCATTGCGGTCGGTCCACAGCACGATGTTATCGATGATCGAGGTCTGGCGTGCCTGGCGCAGATCGGCCGAGCGGGTGAGCAACACCATCGAGCCGTCGGCCTTCACCACCAGGCACTGGAAGAAGCAGAAGCCGAACGTGTCATAGCCGGTCAGCCAGTACATGCTCTCCTGCGCGAACAACAGGATGGCATCGAGCTTCTTCTCGGCCATCTCGATCATCAGCCGGTCGCGCCGCGCGTCAAATTCGGATCGTTCAAAATGCAGCGCCATTATTCCCTCTCCAAAACAATCGCCGAAACCTGCCGGCCATAATCAGGCTCCTTGCGGTGCGTGGTGCGCCGGTAGGAGTAAAAAAGATCTTCCTCGGCATAGGTGCAGCGGCCGAGGCCCTCGGCGGTAACGCCGGCCCTGGTCAGCCGGTCGACCGTGTAGCGGTTGAGGTCGAACATGGCGTGGCCGGCATTGGCGGAGGGTGTGAAATAGGCGGCGTTTTCAGCATCCGCCTCGACGAAGCGGGCGACGAATTCAGGACCGACCTCGTAATTGTCCGGGCCGATCGAAGGACCGAGCACGGCAATGATGTTCTCACGCCGGGCGCCAAGGCTTTCCATGGCAAGAACGGTGTTTTCGAGCACGCCGGTGAAGGCGCCCTTCCAGCCGGCATGCGCCGCGCCGATGATGCGCGCTTGCGCATCGGCAAAGAGCACCGGGCCGCAGTCGGCGGTCGAGGCGCCGATGGCGATGCCGGGCCGGTCGGTGACGATGGCGTCGGCCTTGGGCCGCTCGCCGGCAAAGGGCTCCCGGGCGATTATGACGTCGGGCGAATGGATCTGCCAGGCGGTCAGCAGATGGTTCGCCGGCACGCCCATCCAGGCGGCGACACGGCGGCGGTTCTCGGCGACCAGCGCTTGGTCGTCATCCGATCCGGTGCCGATGTTGAGGCCCTGATAGATGCCGGCCGAGACGCCGCCGACGCGGGTGAAATAGCCGTGGCGGATGCCTTGTGCCTGCGCCTCGTCCAGCAGCGGCGACCGAACAGGATCCGGTTTGGTCTGATTCAGCATGCGGGCGTTGTTGTCCGTATGAGCGGTTTCGTCAAGAAAAAGCGGCCGGCGGTCCGGCCGCTCTTTTACCGGACGGGAGATTGGGAGGGGGAGCGGTGAAAAGTCAATCCGCCATGGCAAAAGGCCGGACGGCGGCGCCGCGCGGCAGGACGGCAAGCACCTTGAACAGCTCGCCCATGGCCTGCGACCCGGCCAGGCGTTCGACATCGCCGGTGATCTTGTCGCGCGCCGCCTGGCTGGCATTGGCGCCAAGCCTGCCGGCACGCTCGAGGATGCCCATGCCAAGCAGGAAATCGCCCTGCGTCGACAGGTGGGCGTCGAAACCGTGCGCGCGCACGGTCGCGGCAAGGGCGGCGAAATCGACATGGGAGGTGAGATCGGCTTCGCCCGGATTGGCCAGCACATCTTCGTGATTGTGCCGGCGCAAGGCCTGCAGCGTGTCGCCGACACCCGGCTGCAGATGGCCGTAGTCGAGGAACAGCCCGGCGCCATTGTCTCGGGCCATGCGCTCGGCGATGGCTGCCATCAGAGCCGTGCGGGCCGGTGCCACTTCGGCGACCGCGCCTTGCGGTGCATTTGCGGCATCGGGAGGCAGCAAAGTCGGATCGACCGAGCCGGCGCCGGCGAAGAAGCAAAGATTGTTCTCATCATCGAGGCCGATCATCCGCTCGCGCCAGCCGGCGCCGGCGCACACGAACTGGCGGATGGGGACGGCGTCGAACAGTTCGTTGCCAACGATCAGCAGCGGCTGATGAGGGAGGGTCTCGATCGTCTCGTGCCACCGAACCGCGAGCGGTGTCGCGGCAAGCGTCTGCTTCTGCACCTCGGCCAGGCGCGGGCTGGTCTCGATCATGGCGAAGTCAGCACCATTGGCCAGCGCCGGGTCGAGCCACGACAGGGTGCGCAGCATGTCCTTCATCAGTGTGCCACGGCCTGGGCCGATCTCGGCGATGGTCACCGCCATCGGGCGGCCGATCGCCAGCCACGCCTGGTAGAGCCAGACGGCGATCAGTTCGCCGAACATCTGGCTGATCTCCGGCGCGGTGACGAAATCGCCGGCGGTACCGAAGGGCTCTCGCGTCGTGTAGTAGCCGTCCGAAGGATCGAACAGGCACATCGCCATGTATTCGTTGACGGGAAGGGGACCAAGTGCCTCGATCAGGTCGACGATCCGGGTCTTCAGCCGCGTCATGTCGCCTGCGGCTGCGATTGCGTCACCGGCTTGGCGGTGGCCATCGCCCAGATGCCGGCCAGCACCATCGGTGTCGACAGGATCATGCCCATGGTCAGCCAGTTGGTGCCGAGGAGATAGCCGAGCTGCTGGTCCGGCTCGCGGAAGAACTCGACGAAGATGCGCGACAGGCCGTAGCCGCAGATGAAGGCGCCGCCGACGAAGCGCGGCGTCTTCAGCTTGAGGCGCGAATGGGTGAGGATGCGCAGCACGACAAACAGCACCAGGCCCTCGAGCAGCGCTTCGTAGAGTTGGCTCGGATGGCGAGGGTCGAGACCGGCCGGACATTGCCCTAGCGCCTGCTGGAGGCGATCGTTGCAGAAGACCACCCCCCAGGGCATGTCGGTCGGCCTACCCCAAAGTTCGGCATTGATGAAATTGCAGACGCGCACCAGTCCAAGCCCAACCGGCACGCCGGCGGCCACGACATCGAACAGCGACCAAGTGCGGATGCCGCGCTTGATGGAAAACAGCGTCATGGCGAGGATGACGCCGAGCAGGCCGCCATGGAACGACATGCCGCCTTGCCAGACGGCGAAAATGTCGAGCGGATGCGCGATGTAGCGCGGCAGGTCGTAGAACAGCACATAGCCAGTGCGGCCGCCCAGCACCACGCCGATGGCCGCCCAGACGATGAAATCGTCGAGGTCCTCGGGCTTCATCGGCAGGATGCCGTCGGGCCAGAGCCTTGGATTGGAGGCAAGCCGCTTGGCATACCACCAGGCAAACAGGATGCCGACGATGTAGCCGACGCCGTACCAGTGCACCGCCAGCGGCCCGATCTGGACGAGGATCGGGTTGATGTTGGGAAAGGGCAGCGAGGCCAGCGGCAGCAGGAAATAATCGTTCAACGGGAGCTCTCGGTTGCGAAACGCGTTTGCGCGCGGACCATGCGGCAGGGTTTGGGCAGGGTCAAGGCAAGGTGGTTGCCGTCAATTGTCGGGGCGGGTCATCCTTTCGGGCCATCGCCGTGCAGGCGGTAAGTTCAACCCTGAGACTTGGCAGCCACCACCTGCCGCAACGCGTCGTTGATCCTGTCCTGCCAGCCGGGGCCATCCTCCTGGAAATAGTCCAGCACGGCTCGGTCGATCCTGATCGAAACGAGCTCGCGGACATTCGGGGCGGTCGAGGGTTCCCGGGGCGGTGCCGCCGGCTTCTTGACCGGCTTGAAGGCCGCTTCGGCGGCTGCCATCGGATTTGTTGGTCGGCGTGGAGGCGTTGCCATTGATTGACCCTGATTGGAGTGTGCTGACGCAACATGAGACGACAACACAATAGGCGATTTGGCGTCCTCGAGTACAGGTTGGAGCTGTTTGACAACTGCCTATAGGCACGGCAGCGCCATGCGCCATAGCAACGCAGATGCCGCACCAAGCTTCAACGTTCTTGCATTCTCCGCGCGGCGCCACTACGTCATTTCGAGCAAGCGAGGATTTGCCATGTCGACCGGACCGAACCGCATTCTCGACGAATTCGCCAAGCTCATGACCGATGCAGCCGGTGCCGCCCAGGGCGTGCGGCGCGAGGTGGAAACCGCCTTCAAGGGGCAGGCGGAGCGTATCCTCAATTCGATGGACGTGGTGCAGCGCGAGGAATTCGAGGCCGCGCGCGAGATGGCAGCCAAGGCCCGCGACGAGAATGCCCGTCTTGCCGCCCGCATCGAAGCGCTCGAAGCCAGGCTCGCCGAACTGGCCGGTGATACCGCGCCAGCGGCGGCGGCGAAGCCGCGTGCAAAAAAATAATCATTAAACTTTTCCACATAGCCCAATTCTGAAAAGCGCTTTGCCGTGAATCGCTTAACGGCATTGCATGAATCTTTGTGACAGCGCCTTTCCACATGCGAATGACGCAGTGCGAAAAATTGGGCTGTTCACGCGACTCCCGATCAATAGACTGAATTTGTTGCATGATTCGGAGCAGGGTCATGCGGCCGGGCGGTGGGGTCCGGTCTGGGGGTCTTTGCGTCGAGAAGTCCTGGCCGTCCGAGTTCTAGATCAGATTGTTCGTTGTGTGTGCCCTCCCGCGGAGCGTGTGGCGGCGCTCCTTAGAACGACAGGAAGCATTCCATGGAACTTCTCGAACTCGAATTCTCCCGCGAAATCCATCCGGTGGATGTTATCGAGCAGGTGGCCCACAACAATGACTGGTCCTTCGAACGGGCCGGCGATGACGAAATCTCGATCTCGGTCGCTGGCAGCTGGACCGACTATCACGTCTCCTTCTCCTGGATGGAGGATTTCGAGGCACTGCATCTGGCCTGCGCCTTCGACATCAAGGTGCCGGAGACCCGCGCGCTGGAAGTGATGCGGCTGTTGTCGCTGATCAACGAGCAGATGCTGTTCGGTCATTTCGACCTCTGGGAGCAGGAAGGCGCGATCATGTTCCGCCAGTCGTTGCTGCTGGCGGGCGGAGTCGAGCCGTCGAGCCAGCAGGTCGAGGTGCTTTTGTCCTCGGCGCTGGAAGCCTGCGAATGCTATTTCCAGGCGTTTCAGTTCGTCGTCTGGTCGGGAACCTCGGCCAAGGATGCGCTGGCCGGTGTGCTGTTCGAGACCTACGGCAACGCCTGAGCATCGGTAAGACAGTGTCATGAGTTCGAGCAGCGAGCGCAAGCCCGAGATCAGTTTTGCCGATTTCGACCGTGTCGACATCCGCGCCGGCACGATCGTCGAGGCCGAACCGTTTCCCGAGGCGCGCAAGCCGGCATTCAAGCTGAAGATCGATTTCGGGCCCGACATCGGCATCAAGAAATCGTCGGCGCAGATCACCAAATACTATTCGCCGGAAACGCTGGTCGGGCGGCAGGTGTTCGCTGTGGTCAATTTCCCGCCGCGCCAGATCGGGCTGTTCATGTCGGAAGTGCTGACGCTGGGCTTTCCTGACGAGGAGGGTGCTGTCGTGCTCGGCGCCATCGAGCGCAGGGTGCCGGACGGTGGGCGGCTGTTCTAGGATGCGTTGATTTCAGGTGATGCCGGCCTGCGAACGGCGGTCTCCTGCGCTTCCGGTGCTCACGTACCCAAAAGTACGCTCCGCTCCGGTTCTCGGAGCCCACCATTCTCGGCTCGGCCTGACCTGAATCTCAACACATCCTGGGCCGGCACAACTCTCAGGCCGCCAGTTTGCGCGGTGTTCCCAGCGCTTCCCCGACCGTGTCGAGGAACATTTCCGCGCAGGCTTTCCAGCTGTAGCGCATGGCCCGTTCGCGGGCCTGGGCGCGGTCGACCTTGAGGGCGGCGAGCGATGCTTCGCGCAAATCGTTGGAAACCGCGCCGCCAATGCCGTCGCCGACGATGTCGATCGGCCCGGTGACCGGATAGGCGGCGACGGGCGTGCCGCTGGCCAGCGCCTCGATGATGACGTTGCCGAATGTGTCGGTGCGGCTGGGGAAGACGAAGACGTCGGCCGAGGCATAGATCTCGGCCAGTTCGTCGTTAGGGCGATGGCCGAGGAAATGCGCCTGGGGATAGCGCGCCTTGAGCTTTGCAAGCTCCGGACCTTCGCCGACGACCACCTTGCTGCCGGGCAGGTCGAGGTCGAGGAAGGCCGAGAGGTTCTTTTCGATGGCGACCCGGCCGACGCAGAGGAAGACCGGGCCGGGGAAGCCGAGGTCCTTCCGTTTGTCCGGCCGGAAATGGTCGGTGTCGACGCCGCGCGTCCACGGCCTCAGCTTGTTGAAACCGCGCGCCGAAAGGTCGTCGGCGAGCGACTGGGTTGCGACCAGCGTGCCTTGGCCGGAATTGTGGAAGTCGCGCAGCCAGCGATAGGCCCAGCTTTCCGGTACCGGCAAGCGGGCGCTCAGATATTCGGGAAAGCGCGTGTGATAGCTGGTGGTGAATGGCCGGCCGGCATTGCGGCAATAGCGCCGCGCCATGATGCCGAGCGGCCCTTCGGTGACGATGTGGATGTGGTCGGTCTTGTAGCCATCGATCAGCCGTGCCACGTGGCCGGGCGTGGTCAGCGCCAGCCTTATATCGGGATAGGTCGGCAAGGGCAGCGTGCGAAAGATGTTTGGCGTCAGGAAATCCACCCCGACGTCAAAGGATTTCAGGGTTTCGGTGAGCCGCTCCAGCGTGTGGACGACGCCATTGACTTGTGGGCGCCAGGCGTCGGTGACCATCAATATGCGCATGGCGGCCCTTTGCTGGAAAGGTCGACGGTTGCCTTGAAGCGATGCCGGAACGGCGACCAGCCGGCTACAACCGCTTCGCTCCAGCGCACCCGGGCGGGCACGGGGTCGAAATGGGCCGGCAAGGACGAATCGAGTGTGATCGCACGTTTCATGCGCGCTCTTCACCACGATTTCATGACGGGCGGATGAAGCCAGATGCTTGAAGTGCATAGAGCAGCCCACCGTTCGCGGAAACGGCGAACTCCTTTAACTCTTTGTCTTGACGCAAGTCCGGACGGAAAACCGTTTCACACTTTTCCTGGAATTGCGCTTAGGCCGGAACCTTGATCACCGCGCGCAGGCCGCCAAGCGGGCTGACGTCGAGGGTGATGTCGCCGCCATGGCTGCGGGCGATGTCACGGGCGATCGACAGGCCGAGACCGGTGCCGCTGGCATCGAGGTTGCGGGCCTCGTCGAGCCGCACGAAGGGCTTGAACACATCCTCGCGCCTGTCGGCCGGAATGCCCGGGCCGTCATCGTCGATGGTGACCACAAGCGAGCCACGGCCATGATTGGCGCTGACCTCCACCGTCTTGGCATAGCGGAAGGCGTTGCCGATGACATTGGACAATAGCCGGGCGAAGGCGTTGGGCCGCACATGCACGGTCGGGTCGCCGGAAAGCGTCGTCGACAGCTTGCATTTGCGCAGGCTCGCTTCTTCGCTGAGCTTCTGGAAGTAGGCGTCGAGATCAAAGCGCCCGGGATCCTCCGAGGCCTCGCCGCGGGCGAAGGAGAGATAGCCTTCGAGCATCGACTGCATGTCGTCGATGTCCTGGTTCAGCGCCGCCTTGGTCTCGGCCTTGCCGCCGGCCAGCGCCAGCTGCAGCTTGAAGCGGGTGAGGATGGTCCTGAGATCGTGGCTGACGCCGGTGAGCATCGCGGTGCGCTGCTCGATCTGGCGCTCGATGCGCTCGCGCATCTGGATGAAGGCAAAGCCGGCGCGGCGCACCTCCTCGGCGCCGCGCGGGCGAAAATCGCGCGGCATCGGCCGGCCCTTGCCGAAGCTTTCGGCGGCCTCGGCGAGCGTCAGGATCGGCCGGATCTGGTTGCGCAGGAAGGGGATGGCGATCATCAAGAGCACCAGCGAGGTACCGACCATCCAGATCAGGAAGATGTGGGTGTTGGAGGCATAGGCCTGACTGCGGCGCACGAAGACGCGCAGCACTCTGTTCTCGAGCTGGACGCGCACCTCGACGATGTTGGAATTGCCGACCGTGTCGATCCAGAACGGCCGGTTGATCTGGCGGGTGATCTCGGCGGAAAGAACGTCATCGAGGATCGAGAAGAACGGTTTGGGTCCCGGCGGTGGCAACGGATCGGGCGGCAGGAGGTCGACCTTCAGCTGCATCCGGTCCTGCGCGATGCGAATGATGTTGGCGTAGTCGGCGTCGTGCGGATAGGTCTCGATCATGTCGATGATGGCGGCGATGTCGCGTACGGTGGCCTGCGACAGGCGCTGCGTCACGGTCGCCCAATGGCGCTCCATGAAGACGAAGGCGACCACCGATTGCAAAAGGATCATCGGCGCGATGACGATGATCAGCGAGCGCGCATAGAGGCGCTTGGGCATATAGAGCGAGACGAGGCGCCAGAACCGGTTCCAGATGCGCGGCACCGCCTTGAGCGTTCGCGTGGCGCGTGCGCTCAAGCCGTCATTTCCCGGCTGTTCCAGTTCCGTGGTCGCCATTGGCCCGTCTCATCCGTCGGCGGCCATTGCGGCCGCGGCCGGTATTCTATTCCACGCTGAGCCGATACCCAATACCGCGCACGGTCTGCAGCCAAACCGGATTGGAGGGATCACGCTCAATCTTGCGGCGCAGCCGGTTGATCTGAACGTCGATGGTGCGCTCGCCGACCTCCGAATCGTCGCCGACGAGTTCGTGGCGCGGGATGGTTTCGCCAGCGCGCGCGGCAAAGATAGCCAGAATCTCCTGCTCACGGTCGGTCAGCTTCAGCGCCTCGCCGCCGCGCTTCAGTTCGCGCCTGGCGATCTGGAAGGTGTAGGGGCCGAAGACCAACTGTTCGACCTTTGGCGTCGCCGCCGGGCCGCCGCGGCGCAGGATGTTGTTGATGCGCAGGATCAGCTCGCGCGGATCGAAGGGTTTTGGCAGATAATCGTCGGCGCCAGCCTCGAGCCCCGAGATGCGGCTGTCGGTTTCCGACAACGCCGTCAGCATCAGGATCGGCACGTTCTTTTCTGCACGCAGCGCCTTGGTCAGATCGACGCCGCTTTCGCCCGGCATCATGACATCGAGCACAAGCAGGTCGAAGTCGAGGCCGGCGAGCTTGCGGCGGGCCTCACCGGCATTGCCGGCGACGGTGACGCGAAAACCATTTTCGGTCAGATATTGCTTGAGAAGATTGCGGATGCGGGTGTCGTCGTCGACCACGAGCAAATGCGGTGCGTCGTCATCCGGTGCGGTCGCCTGGTCGACCCTCTCACTGCTCTCCATGGCTTTTTCCTGACATTTTTGCGGACCCAACGTCGATTTGAGCTCTCAGTTCCGGATTGACCATCGCTTCGAGGAAGCGTTCCACCAAAGCCCGTTCGGTGGCGCCGGAATCTTCCAATGCAGCACGGATGCGGCGCGACTGTGGCCGCGCCAGCGCCAGCGCCAGCGCACGGCCCTTGGCCGTCGGATAGAGCTCACGCTGGCGGCGGTCGCGCGGACCTTGCAGCTGCACGACATGGTCGGTGTCGATCAGTTGCTTGAGCACGCGCGCCAGGCTCTGTTTGGTGATCTTCAGCACGTCAAGCAGTTCGGCGACCGTCAGGCCTGGCCGCCGGTTGACGAAATGCAGCACACGGTGATGAGCGCGGCCGAAGCCATAATCGGCCAGGATCTGATCGGGATCGGAAGTGAAGTCGCGATAGGCGAAGAAGAACAGCTCGATGATGGCGAAGTCGATGCCGTCCTCGACTGACATTGCGGTCCTGATCGGTTTCCCGGCTGCGTGGCTTCGGTCCGTCATCATTTCTCCATGGGAACAGGAGATTATGTCAGTACTATTGACGTAATTTCCCTGCAATGATAATTTTTGACAAGCTTTTGGGCGGATTGCGAACAAAAAGGCAAGACCGGCGGGTTTTTCCGGAATTTCCTGAGTTTGCCAGAGCGCGATTATCCGCTTACGCTTCGAGACACCGGCTGGCGTCTCCAATCTCACGGCGCGGCCAAAAAGAACACGCAACGACACTGAAGATATGCGGGCCGACGCCCGCGGGAGGTTACCATGGCATCCGTTCCCTTCGATCAACTGGACGGCTTCATCTGGATGAACGGCGAGTTCGTTCCATGGGGCGACGCCAAGATTCATGTGCTGACCCATGGCCTGCATTACGCCAGCGCGGTGTTTGAGGGCGAACGCGCCTATGGCGGCGTGATCTTCAAGCTCAACGAGCATACCGAGCGTCTGCATGAATCGGCGCGCCTGCTCGGCTTCAAGATCCCCTATTCGGTGGCCGAGCTCAATGATGCTTCGACCAAACTGTTGAAGAAGCAGGGTTTCCAGGATGCCTATGTCAGGCCGATCGCCTGGCGCGGCAGCGAGCAGATGGGTGTTTCGGCGCAGAACAACCGCATCAATGTGGCCATCGCCATCTGGCAGTGGCCGAGCTATTTCGATCCGGCGCAGAAGCTGAAGGGCATTCGGCTCGACGTGGCGGAATGGCGCCGGCCCGACCCGCGCACGGCGCCGTCCAAGTCGAAGGCCGCCGGCCTCTACATGATCTGCACCATGTCCAAGCACGCCGCCGAGGCCAAGGGATATGCAGACGCCATGATGCTCGACTGGCGCGGCCAGGTCGCCGAAGCGACCGGCGCCAACATCTTCTTCGTCAAGGACGGCAAGATCCACACCCCGAAGCCCGACTGCTTCCTCGACGGCATCACCCGCCGCACGGTCATTGGCCTGGCCAGGGATCGCGGCCTGGAGGTCATCGAACGCGTCATCATGCCGGAGGAACTCGAAGGCTTCGAGCAATGCTTCCTGACCGGAACCGCGGCGGAGGTCACGCCGGTCTCGGAGATCGGCCCCTACCGATTCGAGGTCGGCGAGATCGCCAAGAACCTTATGAACGACTATTCTGTGGCCGTTCAGCCCAAGCATGCGATCGCCGCAGAATAACGAAAGTCACAGCTTTTCGCGCAAGTAGGGGCGGTTTTCGAACCGCCCCTTTTATTTCAGCGTTTGTGCATTTGACTTTCATTCAATTCGGCGTCTCATGATGGCGTCGGCCCGGGAGGCTGGCAGCTATGGAGGGACTGGCAATATGGACATGAACACGCTTCTTCCGATCATTATTCAGATTATTACAGGCATCATCGGTGGCCAGGCGGTCGGCGCGGCGATCAAGACGGCGGCGATGGGGCAGCTTCCCAAGATCCTCGCCGGCGCGGTTGGCGGCGTCGGCGGCGCGGCGATCCTTGGCAGCCTGCTCGGCGGCGGCACGATCACTCCGGACGCAGCCGCGGCGGCGACGAGCAGTCTCGGCAGCGCGCTCAACCTGAACAATATCGTCGGCGGCGCCGGCGGCGGCGCGATCCTGACCGCCATCGTCGGCGCGGTCATGGGTGCCATGAAGAAGTAGGCGATTTCTGTCCAAGGTTTCAAATGGGCGGCTCCGGCCGCCCATTCCGTTTCAAGACGACTGACTGTTCGTCTTTCGAGGGGTGGACGCCTTTCACCGGCGCCTCTACATGACCGCTTGGACATCGAAAGGACGATCATGGGTCAGCTCAACGCCGGCATCGTACCGGTCACACCGTTCCAGCAGAACTGCACCATCCTGTTCGACATGGACGACAAGCACGGCGTCATCGTCGATCCGGGCGGCGACATCGACAAGGTGCTGGGCGTGTTGAAGGACAATGCGATCACGGCCGGAGCCATCTGGATCACGCATGGTCACATCGATCATGCCGGCGGTGCGATGGAGCTCAAGGCGGCGCTGGGCATCGAGATCATCGGCCCGCACGAGGCCGACAAACCTTTGCTGGACAATCTGGAAAACCAGGGCAGGCGCTACGGCATCGCCGGTTCGCGCAATTGCGTGCCAGACCGGTTCCTGACCGAGGGGGAGACGGTGTCGTTCGGCTCGCATCTCTTCGAGGTGCTGCATTGCCCCGGCCACGCGCCGGGCCACGTCGTCTATTACAACCGGGCGGCCAAATTCGCCCATGTCGGTGACGTGCTGTTTCGCGGCTCGGTCGGCCGCACCGACCTGCCGGGTGGCGACCATGCGGCGCTGATCGCTTCGATAAAGGACAAGCTTCTGCCGCTCGGCGACGATATCGGTTTCATCTGCGGCCATGGGCCGGGCGGCCGCTTCGGCGAGGAGCGGCGGACCAATCCGTTTTTGGTCTAATTCGGTAGGGATTCAGACGATCCCGAACAACTTGACCAGGCCGTTTCCGAAAGCTGGCGCCGCCGGACGTTCGTCGTTGAAAAAGCCAAGCAATTGGCTTTTCCGTCCGCTGTGCGGACCACTTCTCAACTCCCCGTATAGGGACGGGGAGAAAGACAGCCTGCACAGAGGATTTCGCCAATCTCCAGCGTCGCAGTACCAGCGCCAGCATTGCGGCCAGTTCTCTTCTCCCTGTCCCTATACGGGGAGAAGGTGCCGGCAGGCGGATGAGGGGCGGCGCTGACTTTTGCAGCCGCAGATTGCCCTCGAAATCCTAGAGCCCAAACAAAAAGCGCCGACCTCGCGGTCAGCGCTTTTTGTTTTGGGGCAGGGAAGCCTCAGTTGGCCGTGCAGAAATGCTGTTCGCCGTCATTGCCGGTGAAGGTGCCGGTGCGGGAATTGAAGGTGCGGTAACGGTCCGAGCAATACTCGTACCAGTCGCGCGTCCACGGTTCGGCATAACGGTCGGCGTACACCACCCGAGGCTCCGCGTAGTAGCGGCGGACAGGGGCCGGGCGCACGCTCACGTCACGATCGTAATAGTAACCGTCATCGTAATAGTCTGGCGGCGGCGGTTGCTGGTTGGCCAATGCACCGCCGATCAGCGCGCCGGCGGCGAGGCCGAGGACGCCGGCTGCGACGGCGTCGCCATGGCCGTGACCGTGATGATGCCAACGATGCCAGTCATCGGCGTTGGCCGCGGGCAGGGCCACAAGCATCGTGGCGGCCACGGCGGCAGACAGCACGGCTGTCTTGAAAATTCGGTTCATGTCGATCTCCTTCGTGCCAGCCCGTATGATTTTTCGGGAATGCGGTCCGGCTTTACGAAAGATTAATATGAGACCGTGGCTGAACGGGGGCTGAACGGATTTTATGTGCCGCGCTGCCACAAGCATCAAAAAACGCACGCTCCGGGGAGCGGACCTGGCCTGCCGGAGCGTTCGGCCTGAAGCCGGCTCAGCCGATCGACAGGTTGACGGCCTTCGGACCCTTGCCGCGTTTATCCGGCTCGGTGTCGAATGTCACTTTCTGCCCATCTTCGAGACCGGGAAGACCCGACGCCTGCACGGCCGAAATATGGACGAAGACATCCTTCGCGCCATCGTCCGGCGTGATGAAGCCGAAGCCTTTGGCATGGTTGAAGAATTTGACGGTGCCGGTCTGCGGCATGGGAAGCTCCTTTGATCCCATAAACTCCAGTCTCGGGCCGGCAAATGCCCGAGCGGAAATTTGTCCTTTATTTTAGCGTCATCGGCAAGAGAAAGTTTTGCGGAGACTTAAAGCGCGTTACGCTTTAAGTCCTTGTTATGACGCATGTCGTTGACCCAAAACCGGAACCGTTTTGGGCGACATGCTTTTATGCTGTCCTGCGGACATGAAAAAGGCGCGACAAAAAACGCCGCGCCTTCAAAAATCTGTCTGCGTGCCCAGAGGCTGGGCAAGCTCCGCCCCCTCATTCGCCCGCCATCAAGAGCGGGCGGCGTCCCGATGGTTCAGGCCGCGCGGAGATTGACCGCCTTCGGGCCCTTGCCCATGCGGTCCGGCTCGACGTCGAAGGTAACCTTCTGGCCGTCAACGAGCGTGCGCAGGCCCGATGCCTCGATCGCGGAAATGTGGACGAACACGTCCTTGGCGCCGCCATCGGGCGTGATGAAACCGAAGCCTTTGGTCGCGTTGAAGAATTTAACGGTGCCGGTCTGGGCCATTGGGGAAACTCCTTCACCCGTTCAGTCTTTGGTGGTCCTGCCCGCCACCTGGCGTCGAGGGCAGTTCCCGGTGGTTGCTTCGGCAGTCATGCATTGGCGCATGGTCAAAACCCCCCGCCGAAAAACGGGGCCGTCAGAGATTCACAGTATCGGGGAAAGGTCGTCCAAAACGTTCCGCTCTCCGGGTCGCAAATGCCCGAACACGGAATTTATCGCATGGAAACGTGAAGGTTGCAAGATAGCGCCGCGGGCCGCCATTATGAGCGCATCCCGACGCAAGAATCGACCGATTTGAGCGTCGACGGGCCGCAGATAGGCCTCGTCGCCGGGCGGGTCATCGGCCCACAGCCGCAGTCACGCATGGGCCAGGGAGATCTTCTACCCCGCCCGCCACGTCCCGAACCGCAATTCTGCACCAAGCAGTACGAGCCGGTCTGCGCCCGGCGCGGCGACCGCCAGACCTTCGCCAATGCCTGCCTTGCCGACCGCGCCGGCTATCGCATCGTGCGCGACGGCCCCTGCCGCGACGGCGGTGGTGGTGGCGAAGAGCAGACCTTCTGTACTCGTGAATACGCGCCCGTCTGGGCCCGTCGGCGTGGCGAGACGCGCACCTTCCCCAACGCCTGCGAAGCCCGCGCCGCGGACTACCGCATCGTTGGCGGCGGGCCGTGCTGAGAGGCGTTGCCCTCTTCCTTCCAGCAGGGAAGAAGGCAGGCGCCGCTTGCGAGCGAGCCCATTTGCCGGCAACGCAATGGCCGAGGCAGACAAGCAAAGCCTTGAACCTTTGGCGCCAATGGCCTAGATCGCGGCAGGCGGACAAACACGGCAGGTTTCCCATTAACAGAGATCAGAGAAGAGCGGCGGGTGCGGGAGTCAGGTCTGGCGCGGCCAAGTCTGGCGCGGGAGGCCAGCCGCCGCTGGGCCTCGACCAGTATGTGCAGCAGGCGCTGCAACTGCACCAGGCCGGGCGCCGGCAAGAGGCTGAGTCAATCTACCGGCAGGTGCTGGCGCGTCAGCCCAAACACGCGGCGGCCGCGCATTTCCTGGGATTGCTGCTGCATCAGACCGGGCGTAGCGAAGAGGGGCTGGAACTCCTCGAACAGGCTGTGAGCCTGCAGCCGACGAATCCCGATTTCCTCAACAATTTCGGCACGGTGATGCGCGACCTTGGCCGCGTCGCGGCGGCGATCGATTTCTTCCGAGGCGCGGTGGACCTGCGGCCGGAACAGCTGGCGGCGCGCGACAACCTCGGTTCGTCGCTGAAGCAGCTCGGCCAGTTCGAGGAGGCCGAAGAGGTCTATCGCGGCACGGTCGCGCGCAATCCATTTCATGTGCGCGCCCGCATCGGGCTTGCCGAAACCCTGCAGGAAGCCGGGCGGCTGGACGAGGCGCTGTCTGCTTTCCGCGAAGCGCTCGCGATACGCCCGAAGGATGCCGACCTGTTGCACGGGCTCGGCGTCGGGCTGATGGAAAAGGGCAAGCTCGACGAGGCGGCGGATCTGTTCCGGCAAGCAGTGGAGGTCCAGCCCGCCATGGCGCGTGCCTGGCTAATGCTGACGCAGGTCAAGCGGCAGAAGGAGCGCGACGCCGAATTGGCCGGCATGGAGGCCCAGCATGCCAAGGCGCCGCAGGACAGCCTGGCCCGCATGCAGCTGTCCTTCGGACTCGGCAAGGCCAACGACGATCTGAAGGACTATAGCAGGGCCTTCGACTATTTCGCCGAAGGCAATGCCATCCGCCGCAAGGGCATCGACTACGATCCCTTGAAGACACGCGCCGAGTTCGAGGCGATGAAGACGGTATTCGATGCCGGCTTCTTCGAAAGGCACAGGCCGAGCGCGATCGCCGATGACGCGCCGATCTTCGTCGTCGGCATGCCGCGCTCGGGCACGACGCTGGTCGAGCAGATCATCGCCAGCCATCCGCAGGTCTATGGCGCGGGTGAGCTCAGCATCCTGAAGAAGGCGGTGGGCAAGCAGTTTCCGTCGAACATGCCCGGTGGTTTCCCCTGGGGCGTCTCCGACGCGGACGACGCGGATTTCGCCGAGGCGGGGCAGGCCTATCTCGACATGCTGCACACCCGCTACCCGCATATGCGCCACGTCACCGACAAGATGCCGGGCAACTTCCTGCTCGTCGGCTTCATCCACATGATGATGCCGAAGGCCAGGATCATCCACTGCGCCCGCGATGCGGCGGCAACCTGCCTTTCGATCTACAAGGTGCATTTCCGCGGCGACAGCCATCGCTATGGCTATGATCTTGGCGAACTCGCCGACTTCCACAATCTCTACACCGACATCATGGCGCATTGGCACAAGGTGCTGCCCGGCGTCGTGCATGATGTGCGCTACGAGGATTTCGTCGCCGATCAGGAAGGCCAGAGCCGGGCGCTCATCGACTATCTCGGGCTGCCCTGGGACGATGCCGTGCTGTCGTTCCACGAGACCGACCGGCCGGTGCGCACGGCTTCCGCCGCGCAAGTGCGCCAGCCGATGTATCAAGGCTCTGTCGACCTGTGGAAGCGCTATGGCGACAGGCTGAAACCGTTGCTCGACAAGCTGGATTAGCGCCCTCCTTATGGATTAGCCGAAGCCCACCCAGCTTCGTCATCCACGGGCGGAGCAGCCGCGAAGCGGCGTCGCGAAGACCCGAGGATCCATGCCGCGACGTCGATCGAAGGATGCAACGGCGCAGAATTCTGCACCATTTTCAACGCTTTAACGTCACGGCATGGATCTTATGGTCTGCGCCGCGTCGCTGCGCTCCTTGCTCCGCCATAGGATGACGAAGCGATAGCGTTCCGTCGCTCCTCAAAGCTCCAGGAACGGCTGGAAGCCGCCGAAGATCATGCGCTTGCCGTCGAACGGCATTGACGACCAGTCCATCTTCAAGCGTTCATCGGCCATCACCTTGGCCATGACCGCGTCGCGGCTCTGCCTCGACTCGTAGACCACCCAAGAGAAGATGACGACCTCGTCGTCCTTGGCCTGCACGGCGCGCGGGAACGAGGTCAGCTCGCCGTAAGGCACGTCGTCGCCGACGCATTCGACATAGGCGAGCGCGCCGTGCTCCTTCCAGATGGCGCCGCCATTTTCAGCCATTTTCTTATACGCATCGAGCTTTGCCTTGGGCACGGCCAGTACGAAACCATCGACGTAGGACATGGTGGATTCCTTTGTTGAAGTGGAGCGCCGGGTCGGCAGGGATGCAGCCCGGCGCAGGTGAGCGCATCACGCCCTTGGGGAGGGGCGCCGGCTCGCCAGTTTACTTGACCGGCGCGTTCATCGCCCAGGCAACGCCGAAGGGATCCTTCACCTGGCCCCAGCGATCGCCCCAGAACATGACCTGCAACGGCGTCACGACCTCACAGCCGGCGTCGACGGCACGCTTCCACCAGGCATCGATATCGTCGCTGCCGAGATGAAGCTGCAGCGTGTAGCCTTGCGCCGCCTGATGTGGATGGCCGTGTTCGGGATAGGCGTCGCCCAGCATCAGCGTCGAGCCGTTGATGTGGAGATGGATGTGCATGGTGCGGCCCTTCTCGTCCGCCGGATAGGAAAAGACCTGCTCGGCGCCGAAAGCCTTCTTGTAGAATTCCGCGGCCTTGAAGGCGCCGTCCACCTGGAGATAGGGGGTCAATCCGCCGAGCACTTTCGCCCTTGGCTGAACTGGGGTCTGGTCAGTCATGTCTTGCTCCTCTTTACGTTCGGTTTGGGCCTCGCCAATCATAGGACGCATGAGGTGATGGCTATCCTACACGGCCGTCAAATTTTTCTCGCGGACCGAGCCTGGAGAGGCGGGCCGCCGGCGGGCTTGACGCATGGTTGACTGGCCGTGGTCATATGACCTTGGCAGAGAAGGTGGCCGCGCGACGGCTGTTCTTGGCGTCGAAGAGTTCCGGAAAGCCGATGTCCTTGCGCAATTCGGCCGGCAGCGAAAGCAGGATGCGCTCGCTGCGGTGGCGGGCGCGCGCCGCCGCATAACG
This sequence comes from Mesorhizobium sp. B2-4-14, assembly GCF_006442155.1. Taxonomy (NCBI): domain Bacteria; kingdom Pseudomonadati; phylum Pseudomonadota; class Alphaproteobacteria; order Hyphomicrobiales; family Phyllobacteriaceae; genus Mesorhizobium; species Mesorhizobium sp. B2-4-14. The sequence goes on from NZ_VFVA01000005.1 coordinate 77,176, forward strand.
GGTCGCAATGCGTCCGATGGATGAAAGAACCGACATGATGCATTCTCCCTGGGTTGGCGCCGGCATCATCGTGTCGGCGTCCCAAGGACGTGGCATCGGGCGGCGGTCCGACAGATCGGGCAGAATTTTCTGTACGGGTGTGCGCCGGCCCGTTGTTTTCGACGGGCCGGCTACGTTTCTCAGGCCGCGGCCTGTGCCACCTGGCGGAAGAAATCCTCGGGGTCCTCGACCTCGGTCAGCTTCCGCTTCTCGATCAGCCAGAAGCGATTGCCGATGGCGCGGATGAAGGAGCGGTCATGCGAGGCGAGCACGCAGCTTGCCTCGTGCGCCAGCAGTTCAGCTTCCAGCGCTTCCTGGCCGTCTATGTCGAGATGATTGGTCGGCTCGTCGAGCAGATAGAAATTGGGATTGGCGAGCCTGAGCGCCAGCATCATCAGCCGCGCCTTCTGGCCGCCGGACAGCACGCCGATCTTGCGCTCCTGCACGTCGATGCTGACGCCGGCGCCGGCGAGCAGCGAGCGGGCGCGCTGCTCGCCGACATCATGGCGGCGCGAGACCATCGCCACTGGCGTGTCGTCGCCGCTGATGCCCGACAGGGCATGATCGCTGTAGCCGAGCACCGTTGACGGCGTCACCTTCACGTTCTCGGCGGTTTCCGGCTCGAGGATGGCGTTGCGGATCAGGGTGACGAAACGCGACTTGCCGACGCCGTTGCGGCCGAGCAGCACGATGCGGTCGCCCTGGCAGATGTGGCGCCTGCCGGTCCTGAACAGCAGTGTGCCGTCGGGCGTTTCGACGGCCGCGTCGTCGAGCGTGATCAGCACCTTGGCATGCGTGCCGCGATTGGCCAGCCTTATGGTACCGGCCGAGCGCTCGCGATGCGCCGCGACAGCCGCGTCCTCCAGCTTTTCCGCGCGGTCCTTGAGCTGCCTGGTCTTGACCGTCAGCAGGTCGCTGCCGGAATTCATGCCGATGTTGTTGAGCTTGGCCGCCTGCTTGCGCAGTTGCTGGGCCACCTTCATGTCGCGCTCGAACTTGCGGGCCGTCGAGGCGTCGACTTCGTCCAGCGCATTCTTGGCCCGCGAATAGGGGAGAGAAAACACCGGCGATTTTTCCGGGCGCAGGAACAGCGTCCGGTTGGTGGTCGCGTCGAGGAAGGCCCGGTCGTGGCTGGCGATCACCACAGGTACCTCACGCGGCAGCGCGTTGAGCCAGGTTTCCAACTGGCTGATGCGGGCGAGGTCGAGGTGGTTGGTCGGCTCGTCGAGCAGCAGCACATCCGGGTCGGTGACCCAGACGCGGGCGATCAGCGCCAGCCTTTGCCAGCCGCCGCTCATCGCCTGCATGGGTCGCCCGCGCATGTCCTCGGGCACGTCGAGCGAGTCGAGAACGACGTCGACACGCCACATCTCGCTGTCGGCTTGCTCGGCCGGCAAGGCATCGGCCACCACCTGCTGGAAGGTGCGGCCAAGCAGGGCAGGGGGAACCGACTGTTCGACATGGCCGATGCGGAGGCCGCGTGTGCGGGTGATGTCGCCTGATGTCGGTTCCATCTCGCCGGTCAGGCATTTCAGCAGGGTGGACTTGCCGCGGCCGTTGGCGGCGACGATGCCCAGCCTGTCGCCGCTGCCGATGGTGAGGTCGAGGTTCGAGAAGAGCGGCGCGCTCATGGTGACGCCGAGGGATTTGAGGCTGATCAGGGCCATTGTGATTTCTCCGGTCTGTCCGGAGGCAAACTCCGGTTCGATGCACTTTGACGGTGCGCGTGCCGGCCATCAGGCTAGGATTGCGCACCACGAAGGGCAGACCAAAAAATCGAAGCGGGAAAAACCCGGACCGTCCCTGGTCAGCCCTGCAAGCAAGCTCGCAGGGCGGAAATCGGGCCACGCTGACGATGGTGACGATAGAACGTAAACACCTGAGCCCTCCTTTCAGACGTTCGAGTGTGGGGATTGGCTACACCAAAGGCGGGGCGGATGGCAAGGCCGCCGCCTGCGGCGCTACCTTGGCGCTACACGGGAATGGGTCCAGCACCAGCACGCAGCCGCCGATGATCGCCACCGCGCCGAAAGCCTGGATGAGGGTCAGCGCCTCGCCGAGCATGACAGTGCCAACCAGCACCGCGATTGTAGTTACGGCGAATTCGACGCTGATCGCCCTGGTCGCGCCGATGCTGGCCACCAGCCGGAAATAGACGACGTAGGTCATCGCGCTCATCACGCAGGCGAGGATAGCGAGGTAGAGGAAGTCGACCGCGCGCGGCAGGGCCGGTACCGGCACGGCGAGGAGCAGCGGCAGCGTCATCAGGCCGCCGAACAGGAAGGCGGCACTGGTGACTTCCCACGAGCCTGCAGAGCGCAGATGGCGATTGGCGTAATTGCTGCCGAAGGCTGCCGAGCACGAACTGAACAGGGACGCGGCATAGCCAAAAGCGAAGGGCGCCGTGATCGGGACGGCGGGAAAGCCGACCAGAACGATGATACCGGCGGTCCCGAGCAACAGTCCCGCCAGCCCGCGAACGGTTATGCGCTCAAGCCCCCACAATTGGCTGATGATCATCGAGAACAGCGGGATGGCAGCAACAAGGATGGCCGCCATCGCCGTGCCGATGCGCGGCGTGGCATAAGACAGGCCGATCAGCTGTGCCGCTACCGTCGTTGCGCCGACCATCGCGAAGGGCCGCCAGCCGGCGCTGAAATCGAGCTTGCGCCTCGTCGCGGCGGCAAACAGAAAGAGCGTGATGCCCGCGACCAGCGACCGCAAGGTGACCGCGCCGACCCAGCCAAAAGCATGCACCACCTTGAGCAGCACCAGGAACGACAGCCCCCAAGTGACGGCCAGAAACCCGTAGGCGGCGATGTCTCTGGGTTTCATGGTTGGTGGGGAAGGTTGTTGCGGCTTGCTGCGGCTTATCGTTTCCGCCGGAAGGTGGCAAGCGCGAGCTCATGGGCCAGCCGACGGCACGACGAGCCGGACTGCCGGGGTTTGCGCTGCCCCTCATCGCCCTGCCGGGCGTTCGTCGTTCCAAAAGCCAAGCAATTGGCGTTTCGTCCGCTGCGCGGACCACTTCTCAACTCCCCGTATAGTGACGGGGAGAAGGACGCTGCTGCCAACTTATATTTCGCCAATCGCCAGCGTTGCAGGACGGGCGCGAGGTCGCGGCCAGCTGACTTCTCCCCGTTTACGGGGAGAAGGTGCCGGCAGGGGGATGGGGGGCAGCGCGACGCTCGTTTTCAGAAGCCACGCGCCTGAACTCCCTCTCCCTATCGTCCCGGCCGACCTGTCTTGCCTGGGCGGCGCTTTTCGCGGCGGGCATCGCCTGGATCCTCATAAGAGCCGATGCCGGCGCGCTGACGGACAATCGGTTTGGCGGAATCGTCGCGCTCCTTCGCGCCCCCCTCTGTCCTGCCGGCCCCCACAACGGGTGGGATCGGCTGGAGCCTGGCCGGCTTCTTTCCTTCAACGGGCGTTTCGGTCCGCCGCACGGTCATCTCGTCCAGCGAATTCTTCTTGAACAGCGGCTTGGTCGGTTCGCCGGGGATGCCGAAGTCGGACCCATGCGCTTCGGAGGCCGACTGTTTCTTGAACAGCGAGCGTGACACCGCACCGGCCGGCGTCGGCATGTCGGTGCCGGGCCCCATGTCGTCGATCGACGGCTTGGCGAACAGCGGCTTCTTCACCGGCACGGCGCCGTCGGCGCCCATCTCGTCGAGCGCGGGCTTGCGGAACAGGTTGGGCCGGGCGGCCTTGGCCGCCTCCTCCGCGGCACGTGCTTCGTCGAGCTTGCGGAAACGCTCCTGTTCCTCCACCGTACGATGTTTGGCCACGCCCTTGTTATGCTTGCCCTTTTCGCGGCCGGAGGCGGGGCTTTGGCCTTCCACCTCGCGCGCCAGCGGATCGTCGGAGATTGACAGTTCCATCTCGCGCAGCCGCTTGATCTCGTCGCGGATGCGGGCCGCCTTCTCGAAGTCGAGATTGGCGGCGGCGTCGCGCATCTGCTTGTCCAGCGCGTCGAGATGGGCCTTGAAATTGTTGCCCATCATGGCGCCGGCACTGTCGGTGAACTGCGAGATGTCGGCACGGACGTGGTCCTTCTCGTAGACCGAGTCCAGGATGTCCGAGATGCGCGACTTCACCGATTCCGGCGTGATGCCGTTGGCGGCGTTCCACTCCATCTGCTTTTCGCGGCGGCGGTTGGTTTCCGCCATAGCCCGCTCCATCGAGCCGGTGACCTGGTCCGCGTAGAGGATGACCTTGCCGTCGACGTTGCGGGCGGCGCGGCCGATGGTCTGGATCAGCGATGTCTCCGAGCGCAAAAAACCTTCCTTGTCGGCGTCGAGGATGGCGACGAAGCCGCATTCGGGAATGTCGAGGCCCTCACGCAGGAGGTTGATGCCGACCAGCACGTCGAAAGCGCCGAGGCGCAAATCGCGCAGGATCTCGATGCGCTCCAGCGTGTCGATGTCGGAGTGCATGTAGCGCACGCGCACACCTTGCTCGTGCAGATATTCGGTCAGGTCCTCGGCCATGCGCTTGGTCAGCACCGTCACCAGCGTGCGGTAGCCGGCCTTGGTGGTCTCACGGATCTCGCCGACGACATCGTCGACCTGGCTCTTGGCCGGGCGCACCTCGACCGGCGGATCGATCAGCCCGGTCGGGCGGATGACCTGCTCGGCGAAGACGCCGCCGGCCTGCTCCATTTCCCAGGCGCCGGGCGTCGCCGACACGGCGACGGAGAGTGGACGCATGGCGTCCCATTCCTCGAAACGCAGCGGCCGGTTGTCCATGCAGGACGGCAGGCGGAAGCCATATTCGGCCAGCGTCGCCTTGCGCCGGAAGTCGCCGCGATACATGCCGCCGATCTGCGGCACGGTGACATGGCTCTCATCGATGAAGACCAGCGCATTGTCTGGAATGTACTCGAACAACGTCGGCGGCGGATCGCCCGGCTGGCGGCCGGTCAGATAGCGCGAATAGTTCTCGATGCCGGCGCAGGAACCGGTGGCTTCCAGCATCTCCAGGTCGAAGCGGGTGCGCTGCTCCAGCCGCTGCGCCTCCAGCAGGCGGCCGGCGCGTTCCAGTTCGACCAGCCGCAGCTTGAGCTCTTCCTTGATCGACTTGATCGCCTGGTTCAGGGTCGGGCGCGGCGTCACATAGTGCGAGTTGGCGTAGATTTTGACGCTTTTCAGCTCGCCGGTCTTCTGGCCGGTCAGCGGATCGAACTCGGTGATTGCCTCGATCTCGTCGCCGAACATCGAGATGCGCCAGGCGCGGTCCTCAAGGTGGGCGGGGAAGATCTCGATCGTGTCGCCGCGCACGCGGAACGAGCCGCGGACGAAATTGATGTCCTGCCGCTTGTATTGCTGGGCGACGAGATCGGCGAGCAGGGCGCGCTGGTCGAGCCGGTCGCCGATCTGCATCTGGAAGGTCATCGCCGTATAGGTCTCGACCGAACCGATACCGTAGATGCAGGACACCGAGGCGACGATGATGACGTCGTCGCGTTCGAGCAGCGAACGCGTCGCCGAATGGCGCATGCGGTCGATCTGTTCGTTGATCGAGGATTCCTTCTCGATAAAGGTGTCGGTGCGCGGGACGTAGGCTTCCGGCTGGTAGTAGTCGTAGTAGGAGACGAAATACTCCACCGCATTGTCGGGGAAGAACTTCCTGAACTCGGAATAGAGCTGTGCGGCAAGCGTCTTGTTCGGCGCCAGGATCAAAGCCGGGCGCTGCGTCTCCTCGATCACCTTTGCCATGGTGAAGGTCTTGCCGGAGCCGGTGACGCCGAGCAGCACCTGGGTGCGGTCGTTGTTGTCGACGCCTTCCACCAGGTCCTTGATGGCGGTCGGCTGGTCGCCGGCCGGCTCGAAGTCGGACACCATCTTGATGGCGATGCCGCCTTCGGATTTTTCCGGGCGGGCAGGGCGGTGCGGCGTCCACAGCACGCCGTCCTTGTGCAGCGGATTGCCGGATTCGATCAGCGCCGACAGCGCGGCCACGGTGGCGGTGACGCCACTCGACGTCATCGTTTCGGCCTCTTCCAGCGAAACATCGAGGCCGGCGACCGGATTGAGGCCCGCTGCCGCGCGTTCACGGGCGGTGGCCGCGCCACCCATCGAGGTGCCGCGCGCGGTGCGGCCCGGCGCGGCGGAGCGCTCGGGAATTTTCTTCGACTTGGCGCCATCCCTCCCCCCCGAGGGGAGAGTGGCGGCGGAGCCGCCGGGTGGGGTCGGTTCGACCGGATTCGGCGCCTCTTTATGTCGAGCGCTTCCTCCGGCGACCCCCTCTGTCGCCCTCGGCGGCATCTCCCCCTCAGGGGGGGAGATCAGGTGGCGCCCTTCGCGTTCTGCTTCCTGCTCGATCTGCTCGGCCCAATCGGAGATCGAACCGGTCAGCGGGGTGCCCGACAGTTCGGGTTGCGGCATCTCGGCGAAGCCGCCCTTGTGCAGCGGCTCCGAGGCGTCGAGGAAATCGGTCAGCGGGCTGCGCCGCTTCGGCGCGGCGCGGTCGTCATTCGCCGTCGGCGGCGTTCTTTTGTCGGGGGATTTGGCCATGTCCCGAATATGGGATTTCCTGGCGAAAATGGAAAGAGCGGGATGGAGCGAGGCGCAGCGCCTGCTCCGGCTCCTGACAGCAGGCTGTCAGGAAGTGGCAACTGCCGCGGCGCCTTTCAGTCTTCAGGCACCGCGTGCGTTATCCGACGCCACCTGGGTCGGCGATCCGCTTAAGCGTGGCACTACGACGAGTCGTGTGACCTTGCCCTTCTTGAAGGCGGCGAGGAAGCGCGCATAGTCCCTGAAGACGACGCAGCCATTGGACTCGGCGCGGCCGCCGCGCAGCATGTAGGTGTGGGCGAGCAGGCCGTTGCGGTTGTATTTGTTGCCGCCGCCCACCGGTGTCAGGCGGATGGCCTCGACGCCATGGAAGCGGGACTCGCGCAGCGACAGATTGTAGGTGTTGGGCGGCGTCGGACCACGATCCTTCACGTGGACATAGCGCGGCTGGTCGACCATGGCGCCCAAGCCCGAATGCGCCTCGAGCCGCTGGCCATCCGGCATGTAGACGGTCTTGGCCGAGATGTCGTAGACGGCTACGCCGTGGCCGGCTCCGCTTCCGGCGCTCGGCCCGCTGAACAGGTTCCTGAACGCCTGGCCGAGGCCGCCCGAAGGCGTGTCGGGCTTGGCGTAGGCCAACGCGTCGCCGCCATCACCAGACCGCCCTTGCCGGGCCGGCTGCCTGGCCTGCTGGACCGGTTTGGCCTGCGGAAGCGGCTTCTGCTCCACGATCCTGGGCTGTGGAGCCGACTTGTCCTGCTCCACGGCCTTGGGCTGCGGCGCGTCGTATTGCGGGCGACGCGTCGGCAGCGGCACGTCATCGGTGAGCGCGTCCGGCAGCGAAGCGGCGTCGCCGGGCTGTTCCTGCCGGGTCTCGACAGGGGCAACCGCGACGTCGGCCGAGGATTCGGTCATCGGCAGCGGCGAGGCGAATGCTTCGTCCTCGACCGGCATCGACTGCACGAGGGCAAGCGCCAGCTGCGCGTTATCGGGCGTCTCCGACTGGGCAAAACCCATAGGCGCCGGCGCGGTCTGGACGACAACGGAACCCGTGTCCATACGGGCGAAGCGCTCCGCCGCCGGGGGCGGCATGTCATCCGACAGGCTGGCCACGACCTGGACGGATGGCACCAGCGATGCCTCGGTGATTTGCGGCGTGGCGCTGGAAATCACGGGACGGGCGTTGGGGGCGGCAGCCGGCTTCCCGGCGCCGGCGAAGGCCGCAGCGAGCCTGGACGGCGACAGCGACGCTTCCATGCGTTCGAAACGCTCCTGCGACTTCGACTTGACGGTCGGCGGGGCGACAGCAGGTGCCGGCTTTGCCCGCGCCACAAGGCGCGTGGATTTCTCCGCCCGGGGGCTCACCGCGGCGAGCCTGAAGCAGCCAGCACCGCATTGCACGGCATGGTCATGCAGGGCATGGGCACCGCCATGGGCGTTGGCCAGCACGAAAGGCGCCGAAGAACTGAGGAAATGTTGTTTCAGCGGATCGGCGAGCGCGAGCGAGCCCGGCATGGACAGCGTCGGCGGCAGGCCGCTTGACGTCGACGACAGGGAAGCGCCGACGGAGCTGAGGCCAACCATCGTGCCGACCAGCCATAGGCTTACGGCAGCACCGACGCCGGGCACCGCCACCCAGCGGACGATCCGTTCAGGGTTGAAGGATGAGGCACGTGGCGCGTCGCAGGCGTTCTCGCCGTCCCAACGCTTGTCCCCGACGATTTTCTTACTCAAGAACGCCATGCAACCAATCTTGCTCCAATCGGCTCCCACGTCCGCGGCTGTGATAGCCGCGACGACCATTCTGTGAGTGATCCCAGGTGGTCCCCGACGCGTTTGCCGCGCCTGTCGTTAGTTGCCGATTGCTTTAAAATATGGACAAAGTTGGTTAACCAATCCCTCTCAAAACCAACCGAGAGACGTGGACTTTGTGCCAAAAAAGGCTTGTCCACGACCATGCACGCGGTATTGCAGCCCTTCCAAGGGTGTTTTGCTGCCTGTTTTTGCCGGCCAAGTCAAGCAAAACAGCCTCTGCTAATGTTTGTAGTAAGGCGGTTCGGCGGTGCCTGCGGCAATCGGGCACGCCATCCGCCGTTCGCCTGGTCACTGAAAACGCCTGCGGCACCCCGCAAAACCGTTGCCATATTGCCAGAGATTTTCGGGCCGGCAGGCTCAAGGCTTCTGCCTTCCTTGTGCTGCGTGCCCGTAGGTGCGGCGGGGCAATGGCGCCAACTGCGGAGGAAGCCAAGCCTCAGTTGAACCAGAGCGCGAAAGTCAAGAACCCGCCGCCGCCGAACTCGCGCTGGATCTGGTCGAAATCCTCGCTGGTCAGAATCTTGCCGCTTTCGAGGTAGGGCGCGATGCCGGGGCCGGTGATCGACAGAACGAGGTCGAAAGGCTTGGGCTCGTCGAAGAAGCGCTTCATGTTGATGCCCTTGCCGGTGATGCGGAAATGCGGCAGCAGCACACGCCCGTCCAGCAGATCCTCGGCCATGGTCAAGGTGGCGAGCCAGGCCTGCACCTGTTCCTCGCCGACTTCGAGACCGGTGAGCGGGTTCTCACCCTTCTGCTGCGGGCCGGGCAGCCATTCGCGATCATTGTCTGTTTCGGCGCGGATCGCCTTCCAATCTTCGCGCGACAGCCGGATCATTTCGAGCAGTTCCCGACGCGCCGCCTTGCGGCGCTCCGGCTCGACCACCGGCCAGTTGATGAGATGCACCATCGAGATGAAATCGGCGATGCGCCATTCCGAGGAGAAGATGTTGCTGCCCACGTCGCTCGGCGGCGGCACGAGAATGTCCTGCAACGGCAGTTTGGCGCGTGGGAACAGCATGTGGAAGGAGCCGTCGAACATGCCCCTGAAATCATGCGCCAGCCAGAAATCGGCCTGCGCCATCAGGAACTCGGCATAGCCCTGCAGCCAATAGCCGTCGGCGCGGTCGAAGCGGAAAGTCAGCGCGGGCGTGGCGTCGCCCTGCGAGATGCTGCCGCGCGACAGCGCGGCCATGATGGCCGCCATGCTTTCGTCGGGCGCGATCGCGCCGTCCTCATTGAGGTCGATACCGACATGGGTGAGGTCGATGACCATGCCGATATCGGCATCGGCCGGCACCGAACCAAGCGTGGTGGCGGATTTTTCCAGCCGGTCGCGGAAGGCGACCAGGATGGCGCGGAACTGCTCATAGGTGAGCGGCTCGGGGTTGGGATTTTCTGGTACCGGCAATTGCATCAGCGGCAGCATGAAGGATCGCGGGCTCTCGAAGCCATGGCGGTGCAGGCCGCTGGCCAGCAACTCCAGCGCGGTGAAGAACTCGCCGGCGCCCGCGGCATAGGCCGATGCGGGATCCTTCGGCGCGGCCGCCTCCAGCGTCGAAAGCGCACTGTCGCGCGCGGCCACGGTCTTCGCCTGGAAAAGCGCGGTTGCCGCTTCGGGCATGGCGGCGTTGGCGGAAGACAGGGGCACAAGGACAATGAAGGCGGATGCCAGCAGGCTTGCTATTCGTGTCATCGTTCCCTCCCGTGCATGTGTTCCCGGCTACCATACACATACTCCACCATACACATATTCACGGCGTCGCGCCTGCCGGTCCCGTCACGCGGTCGACATCGTGGGATGATTGTCGACGGACGCGCTTCAACCGGCCGGGCGGACGGTCTACAGAAGGCAAACGATTGGGCATTGCGTGTCGAACTATCCGCTCTCCTACAAACTGTCCTGGCTGCCGCGATTCCTGAAACCGTCGCTCGGCGGCGACGCCAGCGGGTTTGCGCCGATGGCGGGGACGTTGATGGAGCCGCCGCCGGAGCGGACGGTGCGGCTTGCCTTCATCGGCGACATCTCGGCGGTGGCCAACAGCAGCGCGCCGGACTGCGATCCGGCGATCAAGGCGCTGCTTGGCGCCGCCGATCTGGTGATCGGCAATTGCGAAAGCCCTGTCGTGGACAGGCCGAGTGCCGTGTTGGGAACAAAGCTCGGCACGCATCATGCGATGAGCGAACGGTTTCTGGCCGAGGCGCTGGCGGCGGTCGGTATCGCGCGCGAAAAACTCGTGCTGTCGCTGGCCAACAATCATGTCCTCGACCAGGGCGTCGCCGGTTTCGACGAGACGGTGGCCGCGCTGAAGCGGCTCGGTATCCGCACCTTTGGCCTGGCCGCCGATGGCCTGGTGCAGGCTGTCGAAGTCGGACCGTTGAGTGTCGGCTTTGCCGCCTTCACGCTGTGGCGCAATGCCGACGAGCGCCTGTTTGCCGGGCGGGTGTCGATGGACAGCGACCCGACGGGCTGGTCACGCGATCGTCTCGACCTCCTCTGCGCCGTGCCGCATTGGGACTGGGAGTTCCGGCATATTCCGCGCGCCGCGACGCGGGCACTGGCCAGACGCCTGGCCGGGCAGGGCGTCGGCCTGATCGCCGGCCATCACGCCCATGTGATTCAGCCGGTGGAGCGGATCGGCGGGACGGTCGTCGCCTATGGGCTCGGTGATTTCCTCGGCACCGCTTTTGCCCGCCAGCCCTGGCCGGGTCGCATTGGCGGGATTTTCGCCGTCGACGTCAGCGCCGATGAAGGGACGCGTGGTGCCATTGCGTCTTACCGGCTGCATCCCTTTGTTCGGCTGCGGGACGGAGATCATGAACGGCTGGTGCGGGTCGAGGCGTTGGCAGGTGCGATGAGGGGAAAGGTCGAGGGGCGGTTGAGGGCGGTCTTTCCATAGTCTTGCAACCGGAGGCCGGCCTATTTGCCTATCGCCCAGGTGGGTCGGCGCCAGCGTTTGCCCGAAAGGCGCGGCCTCGCGGCGCACGATAGGTGCGAGGCACCCTTGAACCTCTTCGCCACGCGTCGAGACTGCATCCTCCGCAGTCTTGATATGATGCGGTTACCCAGTTCGGCACAATGATGCACGTCAAGACAAAAGCTGGGCGGCTCAGCAGTCGAAGCCGTATTTGCCGCGCATATAGTCGACCTCTTCCTTGGACATCCTCTTGAACATCACGCAGACGGTGAAGCTGCCGACCTGGCGGCCGTCCCTGGTGTATCCCCAGTCGGAAATATCGTCCCGCGTGAACTGGATGTTCTGGCCGAGTACCACATTGTGCACTTGCTCCGGCTGGTTGGCCAATATGCCGACAAAACCCGCCTCGGTGCGGCGAAACGGTATGATCCAGAAGTGCTCGGTGACGTTGCCGTCGCGCACCTGGACCTTCAATTTGAACCTGTCCGCGCCGGAGGGAGGCGCTTCTGCCAAGGCCAGGAATTCATCGAGCCTGGCGAGCGCCCGCGCGGTGGCCGCCGTCATTTCCGGATCGCCCGGAGCAAAGATGACCGTTTTGTCGTCGCCCGGGTCCCCGCCTTGTGCGCCGGCCAATCCCGGAGCGAGCGCCAGCATCAGGGATATCACGGTCCGGACTGTGCGTTTCATGAAGTTCCCCTCACCATAGTAACCGCCACCATCCGCATCCATTTCGGGTTTGCAACCGGCACGCGAGCCTCATCCGCTCAAGGGACATTCGAGCTGATCCCATGAAACAAAATTTGACCCTGTGAGACGCCGCCAGACTGTTTCGTGATCCTGCACCAGACGGATTGCGGCGGCTGCGTGATGCCCGCAACCCGCCAGCCACAATCGGCTAACCGACTCTTTTCGTGGAAAGAAGTGGGCTCATTGGCAAGGGCGAAACATCAGGGAACCACGTCGGCTGGAAGCAATGTGTCAGAATTAAGCCTATGATTTCCTTTGCTAAAATTCACTCAATGTGATTTGCAGGAAGCAGGTCTTCCATTCCAGTCTCGGCTCGTTCGGTGCCGTCGTTCCCAAGGCGACGGCCATCAAGGCAACCGGACGAAACCGAAACAGCACGGAGTGCTATCGATGAAGAAGACCCTCGCAACCACCGCCGCTCTGCTCGCCTTCCTCGGCACGGCCTATGCCGCGACCGTTCAGGGCACCATCCAGGCCGTCGATCCGACGACCAAGTCGATCACCCTCGACGACGGCAAGATCTACCAGCTGTCGCCAAAAGCGGCGCTCGGGAAACTGAAGGTCGGCGCCAAGGTAGCGGTGACGGTGGACGACAAGACCGGCATGGTGACGTCGATCAAGAAGGCTTCCTAGACATGAACGTCACGCGTCGGCGGACCTGCTGACCTGACCTTTCAGACCCTGCTCCAATGCTGGCCGATTCCCTAGGGGATCGGCCATTTTCATATTGTTGGTCGCTCACCGCTGGCCGACCAGGGTGGTGGAACGCCGTTCCGGCAGCGCCGCCATGATTTTTGCCAAAGAGCCGCGCTATCCCTGGCCGACGGGGATATTCATGGCCGAGGAACAGAAAGGGTTTCGCCTGTCGCGGCGCTTGCTGCTCGGTGCCGCGGTGGTCGGCGGCGCGGTGCTTGGGGCGACACCACCATGGCGCGGCTGGCGCGCGGGCCTTCGGGGCTGAAGAACGCCGGGCGCGTCGTGACGATCAAGCATGGCGGGCGCTTCTTCCTGCCCTACCAGCTGCATTATACGGCCAGGGAATTGCTGGCATCCTATCCCGAGCTGCCGGCCTTCCTGGCGGCAAAACGGCAATATGACCCGACGGAACTGTTTTCCTCGACCGTCTACCGTGCCATCAAGGCGCTGGGCAGGGTGGCGTTGGAGGCAGGAGAACAACAATGCGGATGGTATCAGCGGCAGCCCTCACTCTCATCGCGCTGTGCGCTGGACCGGCCGGAGCCGAGGACCTCAAGGCCTTCAGGTTGACCATCGATGGCGTGACGGTCGACATCGATCCCGGCGACACCGCCGATGTGACGCTGCCCGGCGGCAAAAAGAGCAAGGTGACGCTCGAGCGCAACGACTTCGCCACCTTTTCGGGCGGCAGTTTCTCCTTCGTCCATCCGAGCGACATTTCGGTGACCAAGACCGATCTCGGCGAAAACATCACGCAATATCTGATGGCCTCGGCGCTGGGCACGATCGTCGTGGTGCAGGAATACGGCAAGATGAATCCGGTGTCGCTCAACCAGCTCATGCTGCAGGAAATGACCAAGGAATCAGTGCAGGCGGGTGCCGAACTGACGCAGCAGCCGACGACGCGCAAGCTTGGCGACGGCAAGGAATTGACTGGCATCCGCGCCGAGGTGAAGACGCGCACCGATACCGCCTATTTCGAGATCGTCGGCTTCGGCCTTGCCGATCAGGGCCTGCTGTTCATCACACGGGTCGCCGGCGAGGACGCAGCCACCGAAAAGCCGCTGATCGACAAGTTCTGGGAGAGCCTGAAGGTCAAACTGTAGGGACTTAAAGTCCCGTTGGTACAAGGCCGGCCAGCCAGTTCACCGAACGCTTTGCCGCGTCGGCGGTCGCGGAAGCGGCGCGGCCAAGATCGGTCTTGACCACGGCGTAGCCATTCTTGGTGCGATAGAGCGTGCCGGTTCCACCATCGACCACCTGTTCATAGGCGACGGGCCGCGCGGCGGCCGCATCCATGGCCGTCGTCGGCGAGCCGACCGGGACGCTCGGCCGGTGGCTCAGCTCCGGCGGCAGCGGCCGTTCCGGCGCAACGGTCCGGTTGGCGGGCTTCAGTTCCGGGCGGGATGCCGTAGCGGCCAGTTGCGAGGAGGACGCCGAGCCCTTCGTGCGGCAGATGCCGGACACCAGGGGATAATTGAAATTATGCTGGCGCAGGATCTGGCTCTTCATCGCGGCTTCGCACTCGGCGATGGTTGACCATTTGGCCGGCGTCTCGCCAATATATTCGCAAAGCTTGGCGTCGCAGTCGCAGCCCACAATGGTCATGGCGACAAGGGCGGTCTTGATCACGGTCTTGTCCCTTCGAGATGCCCCCGGCAGCCAGTCAGGTGCATGCCGCGTTCCAGGCGACACACGATCCTCCATCGCCCGCGAACAAGGCGGGATTTTGGCCTCGATTGTGGAATGTGCGTGGTGGAGCGCGTCTATCCGGTTCAGTCGACGCGTGGCGGGGCTACCGCTCAAGCGGCACCCGCAACGTCGCCGGGAAGAAGTTGGAGGGGCGACAAGACAGTCGGCGCCGGGATTTCTCCCAGCGCCTCCCTGTCAGATCAGGACGCGATCGCGGCAGCAACTTCCGTACAGTCGTCGCGCCATGCCGGCCTTGATTTTGACGGTCCTGCCAGAGGCCACCCAAGGGCGGCATCCGTTCCAGACCACGCTGGTCTTGGCCCTTGCGGGCTTTGCCCTGCGTGCCATCGAAGGTTTTTGCCGTCCTTCATGGCAGCATCGGTCCGCCGTCGGCGTTGGCACGCTTTCCGCGGCCCCGTAGCTCGGCTTCCGTCCCTCGCACAGGCAAGCCTGTTCTCGATCCGGGCCGTACGGGCCTCAGGAAATCCGCCTTTCACTTTCGCCTTTCGGCTCGATGATCGGTAGCCGCCTGAGATGGGTTGAACTTACGCCGGGTAAGGGTTCCGGGAAATGGTCCCGGGCCTGTGGATAGTGGGATTATCGGGGAGCGTTTGCCACTGGGCCCGGAATTTCGGTCCTGACTGCTTTAGACAGCCCGCCCCTGCTTTTCCACGCTCCGATGGAAAGTCCCTCTTGCTCCGCCGATGGACGCGGGCTTCAATGCCGGCAAAGGATCGAGCACGTAGGCTCGGTGCCGGGGAGAGCGAGCATTTGAAAGTCGGGGTGGTGCTCAATCCGATTGCGGGTGGCGGCCGGCTGAAACGGCATTGGCCTGATGTCGCCGCCGCGCTGAGAAAACACTTCGGCGAGTTCGTGATGCGCGAGACGCAGGCCGAGGGCGATGCCGAACGGCTGGCGATCGATCTCGCGGTGAATGGCTTCGATCTGGTGATCGCGGCCGGGGGCGACGGCACCGCCAGCGAAGTGGCCGACGGGCTGCTGCAGGCCGGCGAGGAAGGCGGGCGGAAGACCGAGCTCGGCTTGCTGCCCTGCGGCACCGGCATCGATTTCGCGCGCGGGCTCGGCCTGCCGAGGGCGGTGGATGCGACCCTGAAGCGGATCGCCGAGGCGAAGGCGAGGGCCGTCGATGCCGGCCGCATCTGCTACATCGACGACCATGGCGCGCTGGCCAGCCGTCACTTCATCAACATCGCCAGCCTCGGCCTGTCAGGCGCCACCGACCGCGCCGTCAACGCCGACAAGCGCAAGGGCAGGATGTCGGCCAGGACGCTGTTCCTGTGGCGCACCGTGGTCGAGTTCATCCGTTATCGCTTCCAGCATGTCCGGATCACCGTCGACGACGGCGCTCCGGTTGAGGCACGCATGGCGCTGGTGGCGGTGGCCAATGGAAAGTTCTTC
This sequence comes from Mesorhizobium sp. B2-4-14, assembly GCF_006442155.1. Taxonomy (NCBI): domain Bacteria; kingdom Pseudomonadati; phylum Pseudomonadota; class Alphaproteobacteria; order Hyphomicrobiales; family Phyllobacteriaceae; genus Mesorhizobium; species Mesorhizobium sp. B2-4-14. Next base: position 93,014 of record NZ_VFVA01000005.1, read on the forward strand.
GGCGGCGGCATGATGATCGCGCCCGATGCCGAACTGACCGACGGGCAGTTCGACATCGTCATCCTGCGCGCGGCGGGCAAGCTGAAATTGATCTGGGACATCCGCCTGCTCTATGGCGGCCGGCATCGCAACCACCCGGCGATCACCATATTGCGCGGCAGGAAAGTGGTTGTCGAACCGCTTGGCGATGGTGCAGAGAACGGTGCGCTGGTCGACATAGACGGCGAGTCGCCCGGCCGCATTCCGGCGACCTTCGAGATCCTGCCCGGCGCCCTGACGCTCAGATATTGAATCAAGGCGTTGCCCGAGGGTAGAGCGTCCCACAACGTCGTCATCCCAGGGCGAAGCAGGAGCGAAGCTCCGTCGCGGAGACCCTGGGATCCATGCCGCGACCTTGGCCGAAGAGTGCGGCGGAGCAGAATTTCGGGCCGTCGCAACGCTTTGAACTCACGGCATGGATCCTATGGTCTGCGCCGCGTCGCTTCGCTCCTTGCTTCGCCATAGGATGACGAAGGGAAGGGTGTTTCCCGCCAATCGCCGAGACATGCAGTCTGATCGAAACTCTCCCGATAAACCAGTCGGGACGTTCTAGCTCTGATTCAAGTTGTTGCGGCCGTGATTCCAGATGCTTGCTCAACGCCTTGATTTCATTCGCTGGTTTGCCGGGATCATATCTCCAGCTTGGCCGGGAAACCGGCGGCGCGCAGGTCTGTACCGACAGTGTCCTCGAGCAGCTTGACGATCTGGGTCGACCAGGCTCCGCCGCCATAGGCTTCCTTGCCTTGCTCGAAAATCGCGTTGACGCGCGAGGCCAGTTCGAGCGGCACGCCGAAATCCTTGCCCATGCCCAGCGCGAAGCCAAGGTCCTTCAGCGCCAGGTCCATGGTGAAGCCGATATCGTAGGAGCCGTTGAGAACGAGCTGGCTTTCGGTCTCATGGACGAAGCTGTTGCCGGAGGAGGCCACGATGGCATGATAGGACTGGGCGAGGTCGAGTCCGCCTTGCTTGGCCAGCATCAATGCCTCGCCGGCAGCGACGAGATGGATGAAGGCCAGCATGTTGGTGATCACCTTGATTACCGCCGCCGAGCCAACCGGGCCCATCAGGAAGGACTTGGCGCACATTGCCTCGATGGCCCGGCGGTGGCGCTCGTAGAGCGCCGTATCGCCGCCGACCAGCGCGGTGATCTTGCCCGCCGCCGCCAGATGCACGCCGCCGGTGACCGGGCATTCCAACGTCTCGACGCCTTTGGCGGTGGCGAGGGCGGCGAGGCGCACGATCTCGTCACGGCCATTGGTCGACATCTCGATCCAGGTACCGCCCCTGGGTAGACCTTCCAGCAATCCGCCGGGGCCGGCCAGTACCGCTTCGCTGACCTTGGGCGAGGGCAGGCAAGAGATGGCATTGCCGGCGCGGGCGGCGGCCTCGGCAGGGCTGCTGGCGGCGGTGGCGCCGAGCGCTACCAGGCGCTCGACGGCGGCAGGGTCGCGGTCGAAGACGATGACCGCGAAGCCGTTGCGGACCAGGCTGGCGGCAAGGTTGCCGCCGAGATGGCCAAGGCCAATGAAGGCGTAGCTTTCGCTCACGGCATCAGCGGTGTCTGCATCATCTGCAGATGCAGGTCCTTGCCGGTGTAGGGATGCGCGTCGCAGACGTCCTCGTTGAGCTCGACGCCGAGGCCGGGCTCCTTCGACGGGATGACATTGCCGTCCTGCCACTCGATCTTCTTCTTCAGCAGCGTGGCGTGGAACCCGTCCCACTGCTTCAGGGATTCGAGAATGAGGAAGTTGGGCAGCGTCACCGCGAGCTGGATGTTGGCGGCGCCGACCAGCGGCCCGCAATAGCAGTGCGGCGCGATCTGGATGTGGTAGGCCTCGGCGATCGCCGCGATCTTCTTGGTTTCGAGGATGCCGCCGGAGCGGCCGAGATCCGGTTGCAGGATGGTCGCGGCGCGGTTCTCGATGACGCGGGCGAATTCGGACTTTGTCGTCAGCCGCTCGCCGGTGGCGATCGGGATGGAGGTGCCGCGAGCGACCTGCGCCATCACTTCGGGCATATCCGGCGGCACCGGCTCCTCGAACCACAGCGGATCATAGGGCTCGATGGCGCGCGCCATGCGCAGCGCGCCCGATGCGGTGAACTGGCCATGCGTGCCGAACAGGATGTCGGCGCGGGTGCCGACCGCCTCGCGGATCGCCTTGATCATGCGGGTGGAGACATCGATGTCGAGCAGGCGCGGCTGATGGCCGTCGAAGGCGGTGTAGGGGCCGGCCGGGTCGAGCTTGACGGCATTGAAGCCCTGCTCGACATATTCGAGCGCGCAGGCGGCCGCCAGATCGGGATCGTTATAGACATTCCTGCCGTCCGGCGCATCCTCGGAATGAACGCTGCCGGTGTGCGGATAAAGATAGGTGTAGGAGCGCAATGTCTCGTGCACCTGGCCGCCGAGCAGCTTGTAGACCGGCTTGCCGGCTTCCTTGCCGATGATGTCCCAGCAGGCCATTTCGAGCGCCGAGAAACAGCCCATGCCAGACACGTCGGGACGTTGGGTGAAGCCGGAGGAATAGGCGCGGCGGAAGAAGTTCTCGATGTCGTGCGGGTCGCGGCCGACGAGATAGCGCTCGGCCATGTCCTCGACCATCCTGGCGGTGACATGGGCCGAGAAGGTGGCGTTGTAGGCCTCGCCATAACCGACCACGCCGCCATCGGTGGTCAGTTTGACGAAGATGAAATACTTGCCGCCGATGCCGGGCGGCGGGTTGCCGACAACCCAGGTCTTGACGTCGGTGATCTTCATTTGTGGTCCTCCAGAACCAGTTCGGCGCCCTTCCATCCGGTCATGACGGAGGCGGCGTTGGTGTTGCCGGTGATGTTGTCCGGGAAAATCGACGCGTCGATGACGCGCAGGCCTTCGAGCCCATGCACCCTGAGGCGCGGATCGACGACGGCGCGCGAGGGATCGGGGCCCATGCGGCAGGTCGAAACCGGGTGATAGACGGTGCCGGAGCGCTTCCTGAAATCCGTGATCAGGTCGGCGTCGGACTGGATCGAAGGGCCGGGCAGGACCTCTTCGGCGATGATCTCGGCCATGGCCGGCATCGAGGCGATCTTGCGCACGAATTTCACCGCCGCCAGCATTTCGTCGATGTCCGCATTGGTCGAATAGGCGTTGGCGACGATTTTTGGATGATCCAGCGGGTTGCTGGAGCGGATCATGATCTCGCCACGGCTGGACGGGCGGCAGTTGGAGAGGCCGATGGAGAAGCCCGGCCAGGGATCGGGAGTCAGGATCGGACGCTCGCCGCTCTTTGGAATGATGGTCGAGAACGCCTGGAAATAGAGCTGCATGTTGGGCCGCGTGGCCGCCGGGTCGGTGCGGAAGAAACCACCGCCATGGTTCATCGAGAGCGACAGCGGGCCGGAACGGGTGAGGATGTACTGCATGCCGACCAGCAGCTTGCCCCACCAGGGACGCAGGATCTGGTTGAGCGTCGGCAATTTGCCCTTGAAGGTGTAGTTGATGCCGACATGGTCCTGCAGATTGGCGCCGACATTCTCGTTGGCATGAACGACCGGGATGCCCAACTGCTTGAGCAGCGGCGAGGGTCCGATGCCGGAGAGCTGCAAAAGCTGCGGCGAGTTGATCGAGCCGGTGGAAAGAATCACCTCGCGGCCGGCGCGGGCCGTTTTCGTCTGGCCGTTCTGAAGATATTCGATGCCGACGGCGCGCTTGCCTTCGAACAGGATGCGGCTTGCCAGCGCGTTGGTCTCGACGCGGACATTGCCGCGCTTCATCGCCGGGCGCAGGAAGGCGCGGGCCGCCGACATACGGCGGCCGTTCCTGGTCGAGATCTGGTAGATGCCGACGCCTTCCTGAGAGGCGCCGTTGAAATCGGGATTAAGGGGCAGACCGGCCTGCTGGCCGGCGGCGAGATAGCGCTTCGTCAGCGGGTGGACGGCCTTCGTGGTGTCGGTGATGTGCAGCGGGCCGCCGGTGCCGCGCCATTGGTCGGCGCCGGCCTCATTGTCCTCGAGCGCCTTGAAGGCCGGCAGCAAATCATCGTAACCCCAGCCGGGATTGCCGGCGTCGCGCCAGTCGTCGAAATCCTCGCGTGCGCCCCGGATCCACACCATGGCGTTGATCGAGCTCGAGCCGCCGAGCAGCTTTCCGCGCGGCCAGTGGTCGACATTGCCGCCAAGGCCGGGGTCGGGCTCGGGCTTGTAGTTCCAGTTGACCTTGGGGTCGAAGAAGGTCTTGCCGTAGCCCAGCGGCATCTGCACGTAGAAGCGCCGGTCGGTGCCGCCGGCTTCGAGCACCAGCACCGAGAAGCGGCCCGAAGCCGACAGTTTGTCGGCGAGCACCGAGCCGGCCGAGCCGGAGCCGACGATGATGAAGTCATAAGTCTGCATGATGGAAATAAGCGGCTCCGAAAATCTGGCCGCAGCCTAGACGCGGCGGGCTTGCCGCGTCGCCGTGCCTTCCGGCATCGGTTGTGAAAAAAGCGACCGCGATGCCGGGCCGGGTTGCGGGGAATACCGACAATCGCGCTTGATATGGATGGCGTCGACAGCCTATGCCGGGGAATTATTCTGGCGCATGATGTTTCCGAGCAAATTTCGGAACCATGCCCTGGCCACTCTGCGGAAGGCAGGAAATCAGATGCGAACCCTGTCGGATGCTTTCATTCCCGAACTGCCGGGCCACTACAAGGGCAAGGTCCGCGAGAATTACGACCTAGCCGACGGGCGGCGCATCATCATCGCCACCGACCGCCTCAGCGCCTTTGACATCATCCTGACCTCGATCCCGTTCAAGGGAGAGATCCTGACCCAGACGGCCCGCTACTGGTTCGAAGAAACCGCCGATATCTGCCCGAACCATGTGCTCGAATATCCCGATCCCAATGTCGTCGTCGGCACAAGGCTCGATATCCTGCCGGTCGAGATCGTCGTGCGCGGCTATCTGGCGGGCACTACCAGGACCTCGATCCTGACCCGCTACAAGCGCGGCGAGCGGGACATGTATGGAATGCGCCTGCCGGACGGGTTGCGCGACAATGAGAAGCTGGCCGAGCCTGTCATCACGCCGACGAGCAAGGCGGCGGATGGCAGCCATGACGAGCCGTTGTCCAGAGCCGAGATCATAGAGCAGGGCCTGCTCACCCAGGCGCAATGGGATACCGTTTCGAGCTACGCCTTGAAGCTGTTCGCGCGCGGCCAGGAACGCGCCGCCGAGCGCGGCCTGATCCTGGCCGACACGAAATACGAATTCGGCACCGACAGGAACGGCACCATCATCCTGGCCGACGAAATCCACACGCCCGACAGCAGTCGCTACTGGATCGCGGCGAGTTACGAACAGGCGCTCGCAAGCGGCACGCGGCCGGAGAGCTTTGACAAGGATTTCATCAGATCATGGGTGGCGGCTCGCTGCGATCCCTACAAGGATCCAATTCCGAAGATTCCGGACGAAATCGTCGAGCAGGCTTCCAGGGTCTATGTGCAGGCCCACGAGGCGATCACGGGCAAGGGATTCGTGCCTGACGTTTCCGGAAATACCGTTCTCGATCGCATCCGCTCGAACCTCGCGCGCTACTTCTAATGGACAGGCGTGCCTTGCCGCCGGTGCGGCGGGCGTGGACCGCGCCGTCCCAAGGCGCGTTGACGTGCCTGCGCCCTGACGCTACGGGATCGAGGGCAATCGATCTCGAGGGATTTCTCGCATGGTGCACTACGCGGATGGACGGCCGATCGGAGACCTGACGCTGCGTACGCTCGCCATGCCTTCGGACGCCAATGCGGCCGGCGACATTTTCGGCGGCTGGGTAATGGCGCAGATGGACCTTGCCTGCGGCATCCGCGCCGCCGAGCGAGCCAGGGGGCGCGTGGTGACGGCGGCGGTCAAGGAGATGTCCTTCGCCAAGCCGATGAAGATCGGCGACACGCTGTGCATCTACACCCATGTCGAACGCGTCGGCCGCACCTCGATGACGCTCAAGGTCGAGGCCTGGGCGCAGCGCTATCTCTCCGACCTGATGGAAAAGGTGACGCACGCCGATTTCGTCATGGTGGCGCTGGACGGCGAGGGCAAGCCGAAGGCGGTGCCGGCCGAGAGTTGACAACAGCCCGTTCTCTCATACAGGCCAAATTGTAACATCGGCCGTGCGGGCGCCGCGCTTAGCGACATCCGACGGTTGCCCTCACGCCCGATTCTGCCGCGTTGGAGGAGAGACAATGCGTCAACACATGCTGAACGGCTGGCTCGTGGCAGCCCTTGTCGCTCTGGTCTGCCTGCTGAGCGTAACCGCCTATGCCGAAGTCAAGGACGACCTTCCACGCACCGCCTGCTTGCAGGGCGACAAGGGCGTCGGGGTGCCAGCCGCGGCATGCGCGATCTGCAGGCCGGCGCCTTGCGGGAACATGGCGCCAAGAGCCTGAATGGTTGCCTCAGGGCTCGCGACTATCGTCGTCAAAGTAGCGGGTGTGCTGGCCGGCGATAGGCAAAGTTTGGCGGCCTCGTTTAGCGGTCACGGGTTCGCCTGCCGTCAGGCAATGTCGCTCATCGCGAGATACCGGACTCCTTGCCGCGCAAGGGTTTCAGCCATGCATCCCGTCGAATTTTTCGCGTGCCGCCTTGACGCGCTGGGTGTTCCTGCGTGCCCATTCGCCAAGCGCGCTGACCGGAATCAGGAGTTCGTGGCCGAGTTCGGTCAGCTCGTAATCGACGCGCGGCGGGATGGTCGGGAACACGGTGCGGGTGACGAAGCCGTCGCGTTCCAGGCCGCGTAAGGTGGTGGTCAGCATCTTCTGCGAGATGCCGCCGACAGCGGCGCGCAACTCATTGAAACGCAGCGGCCCATCGCCAAGCTTGCCGACCACGAGCACGGTCCATTTGTCGCCGACACGCTGCAGGATTTCCGAAATGGCGCGGCAGTCTTCGGTGCGGTGCGGGTGCCTCAGTAACAAAAAGGTGCCTCCTTGCGTCTGGAGTTGACAGTATCTCATATAGCGCCGGTATCTAAACGATACCAGCTTTTACCGGAATGGAGAGCCTCCCATGTCAAAACCCAAGATCGCCATCATCGTTGGTTCGACGCGCGCCGCGCGCTTCGCCGATGTGCCCACCCAATGGATCGCCAAGATCGCCAAGATCGCCAAGTCGCATGCCGACATCGACGTGGAAGTCGTCGACCTGCGTGACTTCCCGCTGCCTTTCTTCGACGAAGTTGCCTCCTCCGCCTGGGTGCCTTCGACCAACGAGGTGGCGCAGCGCTGGCAGAAGAAGGTTGCCGAGTATGACGGCTTCATCTTCACCGCCGCCGAATACAATCATGGCCCGACGGCGGTGCTGAAGAACGCCATCGACTACGCCGCCAACGAATGGAACAAGAAGCCGGCCGGCTTCGTCGGCTATGGCAGCGTCGGTGGCGCCCGCGCCGTCGAGCAGCTCCGCCTCCATGCCGTCGAACTGCAGATGGCGCCGGTCAAGTCCGCCGTCCATATCGCCTGGGGCGACTTCCTCGCCGTGCGCCAGGGCGAGAAGAAGCTTGAGGATCTCGAGCACCTGAACCAGGCCGCCGCCGCGCTGGTCAACGATGTCGCCTGGTGGGCCAAGGCGCTGAAGAAGGCGCGCGACGCCGAAGTGGTCGACGATGAAATCAAGGCGGCCTGATCGGTCTTTGAGATTATCCTCCCAAGGGATATGAGGCGGCGCTTGCGCCGCCCTTTTTCGTTGGAGGGGCCCCATGAGTGCTGCTCGAGCGACGTCGCGCTGCCCCTTATCCGGCTGCCGCCACCTTCTCCCCGTATAGTGACGGGGAGAAGGGGCTGGCCGCGACCTCGGCTTAATATTCTGCAACGTTTCTGTTTCGCGAAACCATCGATGACAGCGGCCTTCTCCCCGTCACTGTAGGTGGAGAAGTGCCCGGCAGGGCGATGAGGGGCGGCGCCGAGCCGGCCAGGGCGAGAGCCTGGTGATAGGCCGATATCGCGATCCAGTCGGTGTCGGCGGCGGTCACTGCGCGGGCATGGCAGGCGGCGATCATCGCCTGCAGCAGATTGAGGCCGGGTGTCGGTGTCAGGGTCATCGCGCGGTTCAGGCCGTCGAGACCGCGGCGGATCAGCGACCAGTTCCATCGGCTGCGGTCCTGGTCGAGCAGCAGGATCGGCCCGCTTTGCCGGTGCGGGCCGCGCAGCGCGAGGCGCGCCGGCATCGTTGGACCGCCATATGGTCGGAGCTGCCATCTGGCCCAGCCATCTCGCCCTGATATGTCAGCTTGCATCCGTCACCTGAGTAAGCCCGCGTGAAGTCATCCAGCCTGTCCGGCGCCGTTTCCCCGATGATCCCGGTGCTCGTATGCGCGCTTGGCATCTTCCTCCTGTCCGGCATGGATGCCGCGATGAAGGTGCTGGTCATCGCGGTCGGCGTCTACAACACGGTCCTGTGGCGCAGCATGCTGGCGACCGTGGTCGCGGGCACGGGCTGGTTGGCGGGGCCGCGCTCGCTTCCTGCTCCCTCGGTGCTGAGGCTGCATGCGCTGCGGGCCGCTGTTGTCGGCATCGTCCTTTTGTCCTTCTTCTGGGGGCTTGCCAGGCTGCCGCTGGCAGAGGCGATCGGGCTTAGTTTCGTGGCGCCCCTGTTTGCGCTTCTCCTGGCCGCGCTTTTGCTGGGCGAGCGGATACAGCGGCAGGCGATCTGGGCCTCTTTGGCCGGGATGGCGGGCGTCGCAATCATCGTGGCCGGACAGTTCGGACAGAGAAGCTATGCCGGCGATGCCCTGCTTGGGACGGCCGCGGTGCTCGTGTCGACCGTGTTCTACGCCTACAATCTGATCCTTGCGCGGCAACAGGCGCTGGTGGCCAAGCCAATCGAGATCATGCTGTTCCAGAACCTTTGCGTTGCGGTGATCCTTGGTTTTGCCGCGCCCTGGCTCGCCATTGCCTTGCCGGGCAATCTCTGGCTTCCGCTTGCCGGAGTGACGGCACTGTCACTCGCCGGCCAATTCCTGATGAGCTGGGCCTATGCCCGCGCCGAAGCGCAATATCTGATCCCGACGGAATACTCGGCCTTCATCTGGGCGATCGCGCTCGGCTTCCTCTTCTTCGACGAGGCGGTGACCTGGACCACGCTGGGCGGAGCAGGCCTCATCGTGGCCAGCTGCCTGATCGCCACGCGCTCAAACCCCAGACTTGCCGAACCAATCGAAGCCACGGTTTGAGGGAGCGAGTTCCCTCGAATCAGACGGCTAACGCAACTTGGGCAAGCCGCAGGGTCCCTGGTCTGATCCTCGCGGCTATCTCGATCAGCTTGACCTCCGTTGTCAGCGTACCACCTCGCGGTGGCCGCTCGGCAGACGGGTGGCGATCAGCTTGTCGATGCGGCGGCCGTCGAGATCGACCACTTCGAAGCGCCAACCTTGAGCGTCGACGCATTCGCCGGTTGTTGGCAAATGATGCATGTGTGACAGCACGTAGCCGGCGACGGTCTCATAATCGCGGTTTTCCGGCAGGTCGATGCCGAGGACCTCGGCCATCTCGTCGGCCTGCATGTAGCCGGCGAGCAGCCATGAGCCGTCGTCGCGCTGGACGGCGTTTTCTTCCTCGCCGGCTTCGAGATCCGAGCGGAAGACGCCGGTGATGGCCTCGAGGATGTCCGCAGGGGTGACGATGCCTTCGAAGTGGCCGTACTCGTCATGCACCAGCGCCATCGGCACGTCGGATTCCTTCAGCTTTTGCAGCACGTCCAGTGCGTCGGCCTGGTCGTGGACGATGGGTGCCGCGCGCACATGTTTGCGCGGATCGAGCGCGCGGCCGGCAAGCAGCGCCGCCAGCACGTCGCGGGTCTGGACGACGCCGATCATGGCGTCGACGCTGCCGTCGCCGGCCGGCAGCCGCGAATGCTGCGTCTCCATCAAAAGCTTGCGGATCGTGGCATCGTCGGACTGCAGATTGATCCAGTCGACGTCGGTGCGCGGCGACATCACGGCGCGCACGGCGCGGTCACCAAGCCGCATGACGCCGGCGATCATGCGCCGCTCGTCGGATTCGATGGTGCCGTGATGCTCGGCCTCGGCGACCAGCATCTTGATCTCCTCGTCGGTGACCTTCTCCTCGCTTTCGCCGCGCTGGCCGAGCAGCCACAGGACAGCCCGGCCGGAAATGTCGAGCAGGAACACCAATGGCGCCGAAACGGTGGCAAGGATGGTCATCGCGGGCGCCGCGCGGACGGCAACCCGCTCGGGATCGCGCAAGGCGATCTGCTTGGGCACGAGTTCGCCAACAATCAGTGAGAAATAGGTGATGATGGCGACCACGATGCCGACGCCGAGCGGGTCGGCGATGCTTTCGCGGATGCCGGTCGAGGCCAGGAACACCGCCAGTCGATCCCCCAGCGTGGCGCCGGAGAAGGCGCCGGAGAGGATACCAACCAGGGTGATGCCGATCTGCACCGAGGACAGAAATTTGCCGGGATCGGAGCCGAGCGCCAGGGCACGGCCGGCGCCGTTGATATTGCGGTCGATCATTGCCTTGAGCCGGGCTGGCCGTGACGAGACAATGGCGAGCTCGGACATTGCCAGAAGGCCGTTCACGCAAATGAGGACGACCACGATAGCGATTTCAACGTATAGCATGAGGGCTCAATAGCATTGCGTCGGGCCGCTCGAAAATAGTCCGCCGTCATTTTTAGAATATGACGCGTGTCTTTCAGGCCTTGTCTCACGGCGGCGCCGAAAAGTGTTCGACAAGGGCATAGACGACAACCCGCACCTTTGGCGTGAGCGCGCGTTACCGGCCAGACGGCGCGCACGACAATGTGTGGGGCTGTCGATTCGGCAAGATCGCGATCGCCACGACGTGACGCGAGTCACCGCGGCTGCTTCAACACGCCGATGATTGCCTTGCCGTCGGTGGGGTAGGGATCACGACCGCCATTGCGGCCGACGCACTTTGGACTCTTGCTTTCATGCATGTCGTTTTCTCAAAACCGAGGTCACTTTTGGGCGACATGCATCAGCGGCAGGCGCGGTAGCCGTTCTTGCGGTTCTTGATGTCGAAATGGAAATGGTTGCGGTGGTCGTAGTTGTAACCGGGGCCGAGCACGGTGGTGAAATACTGGCAGCCGTCGGCACGCACATTGTTGAGGAAGCCACGCGTGCGGAAGGCGAACAGGCCGGGCTTGCGCACGTCGATATCATCGCCATTGTTGAGCTCGATGCTCATAACGTCAAGCGCATTGCCTTTGCCGTGCTCCGACAGCACGCCCTCGCCGGCGATGTTGCGGCAGGAGTAGCTCGAGCCCTGGTGGATGGTCTTGACGCCGGAGAAATAGCGCCAGCGGGCGGAGGGAACCAGTTCGTTCTTCGTCCAGGCGGCGAAGGTGGCGGCCATGTCGCAGGTCAGCGTCGCGGCGGGCTTCATCTCGACGCTGCCGATGGCCGAGACCTTGACCGGATAGTCGATGCCGCACTGGCCTTCATGGATCGGCGCCAGATCGGTATAGGCAACATCGAGGCGCTTCAGCTGCTGGCGGCAGTCTGTCTCGCTGGCCGGCATCTGTTCGGTCGGTGACATCGGGGTATCCATGCGCGGATAGGCGGCCTGGGTCATGTAGGGATTGGACGGAACAAGCCTCTGCATCCCTGAATATTGCGGCACGGCCGCGGTCTGCGAGCCGACGTCGACGGCCGGTTCGAGCGACAGCACATTGCCGGTGTTGCAGGCTGAAACCGCGGCCAGCGCAAGGCCGGCAGCCAGCAGCACCGCGGGTTTCAGCTGGCGCGCGATGGGAAGACACACGGCGCGAAATTTGCCGGCCATTGGCGGAATCCTGTCCCCGAACCTGATCCTGACCAGGTCCTACCTTTGCCTGACCACGATCTTTCCCGAAAACCGGTTTCCAGTTTTCGGGATCATGGTCCGGATATCCGGTATTTTAACGATCAAGGGTAAAGGAAAACTCAGCGGCCGCGTTCATGCCTGCGGCTGAATTGCGGCACGTGCGGCTGACAGCCAATGCTCATTGGCAAAACGTGCCGCCATGGCGGCGCGGTTCGAGGTCGAAATGGAAATGCAAGGCGTGGTCAGCGTCGGCGCCGGGTCCAAGCACGGTCTTGAACGGACCGCAGGCGGCCTTGCGGATTGCGTCGAGGAACTTGCCCTCCTTCTCCGGCGGGGTCAGGCCGACCTCGATTGTCCTGCCGTCCGATAGGGTGAAGCTCGCGATGTCGAGCGCGTTGCCGAAAGCGTGCTCCGACAGTTTCCCAGCGCCGTGTCGCGGCCGGCAGACGAAGGCCGATGCCTGGCCGATCGATTTCAGGTCGGCGCCGAATTCGGCTTTCGCCGCCGGCTGGACGACGTCAGCGGCAAAACGCGCCGTTGCCTCGGCCATCGGACAATTGAGTTCGGTGCCGGGGGCAATCGCGATCGACTTGCCGAGTGACTTCAGCACCAGGGGATAGGGAATCGAACAGCCGATTTCGGGATTGCTTTCCGCCTTGTGCTCCTCGAATTCGACCCCGAGCGCCTTCAGCCGTTCCCGGCAGGCAACTTGCTCCGCGGGCATCTTGTCCGCCGGCAGGTCGGCCGAGCGCGGGTCGGGAAGCATCTTCTGGTCGCCGCTATCGGCCGGCTTCTGAGGTGGTTGCGGGGCGACGTCAGGCGGCTGGGCCTCGGGCTCCTGGTCATCGGGCTTTGGTGTCGGTATTGGCGCCACGGCCGGTGGCTCCGGCTCGCTTTCCATGTTGGCTTGCGGTTCGGGGAGCGCCTGTTTCTTGTAACGGGATTTTTCTTCATTGAACTGATTGGAAGCCCCGCCGCTCTTTGGGGCCTCGGTGTTCTGTTCTTCCGTTTTCGGGCTTTTTTCCGTGTTTGGCGAGCCTGCGGGACGTTGCTCCGGCAGGGGAACATCGGCGGGCGATGGCAGCGGAGGCTGCGTCGTCTGCTGGGCGGGGCTGCGCGTGATCTGTTGCTCGCCCCTCGGTTTCGGCTGCTTGCGCCGCGATTTCCCCCGCGGCTTCAGGGGCTGGTCGACCCGCGGCGTCAGCGGCTGCTCCACTCGCGGTGAAAGCGGCTTGTAATGCCTGTGACGATGTTTGGCGTCGGCCGGCGCCGCCAGCAGAACTGTCGCCGCCATGACCATTGCGATCCGGTACCTTCGGGAAGAGCGCAGCGTTGCCATCGCTCCGAAACGGCACCGGCATGCCGAAGTTGCGTGCGCGGCCGCTTCGGGCGATCACAATCGGTTACTTCAGCGTTACGCGCCGATCGCTTCCAGCCCCTCTTCCAGCCAGTCGGCAAGCAGCGGCATGCCGAGCAGGTATTTTGCCGTGCGCCTGTTGGGGCGCTCGCGCGCCGCGGTCACGGCATCCGACCATTCCGAGGGGTCGTAGTCGCCACGCCCGACCCAGGCGAGCGCGATCAGTTCGGCGGCTTCATCGACATTGAGGTCGTTGATCAGTTCGCGCAGTTCCTCTTCGGTCAGGTTTTCCGAACTCTCCTCGGCAAGGCCGTCATGATGGTGATTGTCGTGCGTGTCGCCATCGAACTCGATCTCGTGTTCGGCACCGTCGGCATAATCCTCGTTGACGGCCGCACTCAGCGCCTTGGCCTTGAGGATGAACAGGCGCACGGTGTCGGGGCCGATCGAAAGTTCCCAGTTCTTCTCAAGCCGTTGCTGCACGGGCCGTCTCCGTGGGCTCAGTCTTCATTCGATCCGCGATGATACCGAATTTGCGCCATCCGTCACCTCATGTTCTCCAGGCCTGCTTTTCCGGGATGAAACGCGAACCACTTGGCGTTAGTGTTCTATTCTCACCCCTCCAGGAGGCTTCGATGCATAAAAGAGTGCTGATCCAGACGGCGAGCGCGCTAATCGCTCTGCAGTTTCTTGCCGTTCCGGCGTTCGCCGCGGGCGGCGACAGTTCGGGCGGCGGCCAGACTGTCACCCAGTGCAAGAAGGGCGAGGTCTGGGACAAGAAGAAGAAAAAGTGCGTCGCGCCCCAGGAAGGCATGTTGGACGACGACAGCATCTATGAAGCCGGTCACGACCTGGCGATGGCCGGGCGCTATGACGAGGCGATCTCGGTGCTCACCCTTGCCGCCAACAAGCAGGATCCGCGCATCCTCAACTATCTCGGCTATTCGCACCGTCATTCCGGCCGTGTCGCCGTAGGCCTCGGCTATTACGAAGAGGCGCTGCGCATCGACCCGAACTACACGCTGGTGCGGGAATATCTCGGCGAAGCGCATCTCCAGATCGGCGATCTGGCCGGCGCCCAGCAGCAGCTGGCGGAGATCGAGAAGCGTATCGGCAAGGGGTCGCGCGAATACGGCATGCTGGCCGAGCAGATCAACCATTTCATGCGCAGCTGACCTGGCCTCCAAGGGTCCCGAAGCGGCCGCGAGCGATCGCGGCCGCTTTTTGTCGCCACCTTGCCTCGCCGTCGCCCGGCTCGCGAAAGCGGTGACGATTTTTGCAAAACCGCTTTTTTGGGCGTGAAAAACCCGCGAAGATTGCTATATTGGGGGAAATTGCGGTGAAACGGTTCCGTTAGCCCGAGGCTGCCGGACCGTTTTCTTTTTGTACCCAACGACAAGGCTTCCCCCGAAACGCGGGGGCGGCGGCAGAAAGGTCAGGCATCATGAACAAGGTCCCGATGACAGGCGAGGGGTTCGCGTCATTGAAGGAAGAACTGCGTTGGCGCCAGCAGGAAGAGCGGCCGCGCATCATCGAGGCGATCTCTGAAGCGCGCTCGCATGGCGACCTGTCCGAAAATGCCGAATATCACGCCGCCAAGGAGGCGCAGAGCCTCAACGAGGGCCGCGTCAACGAACTCGAGGACCTGATCGCGCGCGCCGAAGTCATCGACGTCACCAAGCTCAGCGGCGACAAGGTCAAGTTCGGCGCCACCGTCGTGCTGGTCGATGAGGACACCGAGGAAAAGAAGACCTACCAGATCGTCGGCGACCAGGAAGCCGACGTGAAGTCCGGCCGCATCTCGATCTCCTCGCCGATCGCGCGGGCGCTGATCGGCAAGGAAGTCGGCGACGCCATCGAGGTCAATGCGCCAGGTGGTGCGCGCGGCTATGAGATCGTCCAGGTGCAGTTCATTTAACGAATTTGACGGCGCGGTTTCGTCCTGTCCGCGCTTCAAGCCAGGTCGGCGCTGCCCCTCATCGCCCTGCCGGGCACTTCTCCCCGTATAGTGACGGGGAGAAGGAACGCCGTCATTGATCGTTTCGCTAATCGCCAGCGTTGTAAGAAGGCCGCCAAGATTGCGGCCAGCTCTCTTCTCCCCGTTACTATACGGGGAGAAGGTGCCGGCAGGCGGATGAGGGGCTGCGCCGACCTTTTCGATTGATTCGACCGAAAAATCAATCTTCGCCGATATTTGCCTGGCTAAGCTCCATCAATCTCTCCGCCTCCGCTATCACTTCCGCTGGCGCAACACGACCGCCGGGGGCGGCCAGCAGCGTTGACGCGTAGGGTCCGCGCGGCCCCGTCAGCCCCGGCTCCGTCGCCAGGAACACCGCGACTGTCGGCAGTCCGAAGCCGCTGGCTAGATGGGTCAGCCCGGTGTCCGCACCGATGACCAGCGTCGAGCGGCCGAGGACGCCGGCGATGTCGGCGAGTGGTGATTTTGGCACGACCATCGTGGGTGGCACGGCCTTGGCGATCGCTTCGGCCACCATCTTCTCGCGCTCATTCGACCAGGTGGTGACCGGCGTCATGCCTCGTTCGACCAGCAGCCGGGCGGTTCCGATCCAGTCCACGACCGGCCATTTCTTGTCCTCTCGGCTGGTGCCGTGCAGCAGGAAGGCGGTCTTGCCTCTGATGGTGGCGATGGTGCCAGCCGGGGGCACAATGCCGGAATTGAGCGTCGCAAGATCGGGTTGGTAGCCAAGCGCCAGTCCGAACAACCGCCTTGTCCGCTCGATGGCGTGCAGGTCACGCGGCACATTATAGGTGACGTCATAGAACAGCGTGGCCGAAGGCTCTCGCGCGCTCGACCGGTCGAAGCCGGCAATCGGCGTGCTGGCCTGCCGGGCCACAAGCGCCGATTTCAGCAGGCCCTGTGCATCGATGACCAAGTCATAGCGGCATGCGCGCAAGGTGCGGCGCAGGGCGGCCGCTTCGCGCCAGGTGCCGCCATTGAACAACGCCTTGCGCCAGCGCCGGATGGCGACCGTATGGATCCTGCCGATCGCCGGATGCAGCGCCACGATGCCGGCGAACGCCTCTTCGACGCACCAGTCGAAGGATATGTCCGGCCTGACGAGGCTGGCATCCTCGACAGCCGGGAACGTGTGGATGACATCGCCCATCGACGACGTCTTGACGATGAGGACCTTCATGCCGTGGCCGGAAGTTCCAGCAGCCGGTCGGCCGCCGCCGCGACCCGCCCGACTTCCAACGTCTTCAGGCAATTGAGGTGACCGAGCGGGCAGACCTTGCGGTGGCAGGGCGAGCAGGACAGGCCTAGCCAGACCAGTTCGCGGCGCTCCGCCAGCGGCGGCGTGTTTTCAGGTGAGGTCGAACCATAGACGGCAACGATCGGCGTGCCGACAGCCGCGGCGACATGCATCAGTCCGCTGTCGTTAGAGACAGCCAGCCTAGCGGCGGCGATCAGATCGATGGCGTCCTCCAGCCGCGTCTGGCCGGCGAGGTCGACGACGCCAGGCGCGAGGGCCGCGATCTCCGCCGTCACGTCGCGGTCGTTCTTCGATCCGAACAGCGCGACTTTCAAGCCCTTGCCCATGAACTCGCGGGCAAGGCCGGCATAGCTTTCGCTCGGCCAGCGCTTGGCCGGGCCGAACTCGGCGCCGGGCATGAGGGCCACGAATTTTTGCGGCGTCAGCCCGAAACGCTCGAGCAGGACAGCCTGGTTTTGCGCATCCACGGTCAGCTGGGGCGCGCGGAAAGTGCCGCCCTGGGCGAGGCCGAAATAGGCCTGCGCGGTGCGCCGTTTCACGGCATCGGGCAGCGGCACGATGTCGGTCAGCAGCCCATAGCGCATTTCACGCAAATGGCCGAAACGGCGTGGAATGCGGGCAAAGAACGGGATCAGCGCCGATTTCCAGCTGCCCGGCAGGATATAAGCCATGTCGTAGCGGCCGCGCAGCAGGCGGCCGAAACGGCGGCGATGGGTGAATTCGAGCGCGCCGGGCTTCAGCGGAAAGTCGATCTGCTGGCGTATTTCAGGCATGCGCTTGACCAGCGGGGCGGCCCAGGCGGGCGCCAGCACATCGATCACGGCGTTGGGATGGAGCTCCTTCAGCGCCGAGAACAGGCACTGCGCCATCACCATATCGCCCACCCAGCGTGGGCCGATCACGAGGATCGTTGGGCTTTCAGCCATTCGACATAGTCTCTGACGCCAGTTTCGACGCTCCGGAATTGACCGTTATAACCGGCCGCGCGCAGACCGGACATATCAGCTTGCGTAAAGCTCTGGTAGCTGCCCTTGAGGTGGTCGGGGAATTCGATGAACTCGATCTCGCCCTTGCCCAGCGTGTCGATCACGGTTTCGGCGATGGCACGAAACGGCTGGGCGCGGCCGGTGCCGCAGTTAAAGATGCCGCTCGAGCCGCGCTTCCACAGCCACAGATTGACGTCGGCGACGTCGCCGACATGGATGAAGTCGCGGCTCTGCTCGCCCGGTCCGAAGCCACCATAGGCGCCGAACAGTTTCGGGTTCTCGCCGCGCTCGACCTGGTTGAACAGATGGAAGGCGACCGAGGCCATGGCGCCCTTGTGCGCCTCGCGTGGGCCATAGACGTTGAAGTAGCGCAGGCCCGCGACCTGCGAATGGTCAGTGTCGAAGGCGGTGCGCCTGACATAGTCGTCGAACAGTTTCTTCGAATAGGCATAGACGTTGAGCGGCCGCTCCAGCGCCGGCTCCTCGCGAAATTCGGAACCGCCGCCATAGACGGACGCGGAAGAGGCGTAGAGGAAGGGCACGCGCAGCGTCTGGCAGGCATGCAGCAGCCGCTTCGAATAGGCGTAGTTGACCTCCATCATGAACTTGCCGTTCCATTCGGTGGTGGTCGAGCAGGCGCCCTGGTGGAAGACGGCCTCGATGCGGCCGAGCGATCCGGCCTCGATGCGGGGCAGGAAATCGTCCTTGTCGAGGTAGTCGGCGATTTTGAGATCGGCGAGGTTGGCGATCTTGTGGCCGTCGGTGAGGTCGTCGACGACGACGATGTCGTCATGGCCTTCGGCGTTGAGCGCGGCGACGATGTTCGAGCCGATCATGCCGGCGCCGCCCGTGACGATGATCATGGAGGCCTCTGGTTGCTTGCGATTCCGGTCCTTATAAGGGAGGCCAGCCGGGCTGTCGACAAAGCAGGCGGTCGCTCGGGCTCGCCCGTTCAGGCTTGTCTGTTTTGTCCATTTTGTCTATTATGGGCAAAACGGAGTGTCCAATGAAACACTACCCATCGACTGATCTGAAACAGAATCTCGGCGACGTGCTCGCGGCTGCCAGCCAGCAGCCGGTCTCCATCACTCGCCACAACAAGCCGAGATACGTCCTGATGAGCATCGAGACCTACGAAGCGCGCTTCGGCACCGATAGCCGTCGTGCCTACGCGGCGGAGGATGCACCGCTGGAACATGTCGAGATGCTGGAGGGGTACGCCGCGGAACTGAACGGTGACTAAACCGGTCGCCGCGGACGTCTGGCGATATCCATATCTGTGGCATCGCCAACATGGAGACGGCCAGACCGAAGGCCGCAAGACGAGGCCCGTCGCCTTTGTCGCCGTTCTTCCCGGAAAAGCCGGAGGCACGAACCTTTTCATCCTTGCCATCACCTCCACGCAGCCGGGCCGTGATCGCATCACCGTTGGCGTTCCGGAAATTGAATGCCGCCGCGCCGGCCTTGACCCTATCCCCCTTTGGGTCATAGTCGACGAGTACAACCACGATATTCTGGAATCGTCGGCCTATTTCGAACCGGGTGCGCGTATCGGCGCATTCAGTCCGTCGTTCCACAAAAAAGTCATATCGGCTTTCATTGCGGCTGTTCGCGCAGGCCAATCCAAAGCCATCCCACGGGCTGACTGAAAGGTCTGCAATCGGACAGGGCAGGATCATAAGGGACAACAGAATGCCGTCGACCGAACTGCTCATCGCGTTTTTCGCCACCACGGCGATCTTCGCCTACATTCCCGGTCCGGCCATGCTCTACGCAGCCGCGCAGACCATGGCGCGCGGACGCTGGTCGGGACTGACGGCGGCGCTCGGCATTCATCTGGGCGGCTATGTGCACGTCTTTGCCGCTGCTGCCGGCCTGTCGGTGCTGTTCCACGCCGTGCCGCCGCTTTACATGGCGGTCAAGCTGGTCGGTGCGCTTTACCTGATCTGGCTCGGTGTCTCGCTGTTTCGCAAGCGCGGGGAGGGTGACGCGGCGTTGCCCGTCATCGAGCGCAAGTCGGCGCGCCGCGCCTTCTTCGAGAGCATCACCGTCGAGGTGCTCAATCCCAAGACCGCGATCTTCTTCATGGCGTTCCTGCCGCAGTTCATAGATGCCTCGGCGGCGTCTCCGGTCTGGCTGCAATTCGTCGTGCTCGGCACCATCGTCAACCTGATGTTCTCCTCGGCCGACATCGTCTGCGTCTTCCTGGCTGGTCTCGTGATCGGCCGGTTGCGGCGTTCGAGCCGGGCGCAGCGGCTGATGCAGCGGGCCGGCGGCGTGGTGCTGGTCGGGCTCGGCGTCCACGTTGCCCTGCAGAAGAGCTGACGCGGCGCCGCCGTTGCACTGGCTCGAATTGCGGTATATCGGCAGGCACGAACGATCGGTCCCGCCAACCGACCCCATATAGTCCAGAGACGGTTTTCCCAGCGCGCTGCCAGTGACATGATCAAGCACAATCCGCCTTCTCCCGAACCACTGCACCGCGCTATTGCGCGCTTTGGCGACGTCGCCGTGCTGGTGGTCGGCGACATCATCCTCGACCGCTTCGTCAATGGCGTCATCGAGCGGATTTCGCCGGAGGCGCCGATCCCGGTGCTGCACGGGCGCGGCGAGACCTCCGCCATGGGCGGCGCCGGCAACGTCGTGGCCAATATCGTGTCGCTTGGCGCGCGTGCCGTTCCGGTCTCGGTGATCGGCACCGACACAGCCGGCGACACCCTGGTGCGGATGCTTGGCGAACTCGGCGCCGACACGACAGGTCTGGCGCAGCAACGCGGCCGCATGACCTCGTCCAAGAGCCGCTTCAGCGCGCTCAACCAGCAGGTGCTGCGCTTCGACGAGGAAGAGATCAAGCCGCTGGACGAGGCGGAGCGGGCGGAGCTGATCCGGCATTTCCGCGCGGCACTCGCGAAGGCCGACATCGTCATCCTGTCCGACTACGGCAAGGGCATCCTGCTTGACGGCGTCGCCGCCGAACTGATCGCCATCTGCCACGAGGCCGGCAAGCCGGTGCTGGTTGATCCCAAGGGCCGCGACTATGCGCGCTATGCCGGGGCGACCGCGATCACGCCGAACCGCAAGGAGCTTAGCGAGGCCGTCGGCCATGCGGTGTTCGCCGATGACGAGATTGTCGCCGCCGCCCGCCAACTGATCTCGGCGCATGGCTTCGACTTCGTGGTGGCGACCCGCAGCGAAAAGGGAATGAGCGTGGTCGGGCCCGATGAAGCGCGCCACATCGCCACCCAGGCGCGGGAGGTGTTCGACGTTTCGGGGGCGGGCGACACGGTGATCGCGACCTTCGCGCTGGCGCTTGCCGCCGGTGCCGATCCTGTCGCCGCGGCCTCGATTGCCAATGCCGCCGGCGGCGTCGTGGTGGGCAAGCGCGGCACCGCGCGGCTGACAGTCGAGGAACTCACCGGCGCGCTGTTCCGCTCGCATGGACCGACGGCCCACAAGGATGCCATCCTCGATGCCACATCGGCCGCGCGCATGGTGGCGGTCTGGAAAGATGAGGGTCTGAGCGTCGGCTTCACCAATGGCTGTTTCGACATCCTGCATGCCGGCCATGTCAGCCTGCTGCACGCGGCGCGAAGCCAATGCGATCGGCTGGTGCTCGGCCTCAACAGCGACGCCTCGGTGCGGCGGCTGAAAGGACCGGGCCGCCCGGTCAACGACCAGCATGACCGCGCTTGCGTGCTCGCGGCCCTTGCCTCGGTCGACGCCGTCGTGGTGTTCGACGAGGATACGCCGCTGGCGCTGATCGAGGCGCTCCTTCCCGACATTCTGGTCAAGGGCGCGGACTACACGATCGACACCGTGGTCGGCGCCGATGTGGTGCGGAAGGCCGGCGGGCGCGTCGTGCTGGTCGATCTCGTCGCCGGCAAGAGCACCACCAACACTATCGGCAAGATGCGCGCCGGCGGCTCGGCAAATTGAGGGTTTCATGTCGGACTTGAACGATTATCTGGTCCGCTCGGCGGCCGCCATTACGGCCATGGTCGAGCGTGACCTGACGAGTGAGATGGAGCGCGCGGTGAGCGCCGTGGTGACGGCGCTTTCATCGGGCAAGGCATTTCTGATCGCCGGCAATGGCGGCTCGGCCAGCGATGCCATCCACATCGCCGGCGAACTGGTCGGCCGCTTCCTCAAGGAGCGCAAGGCCTACAATGTCATCGCGCTGCCGGCCAATGCGGCGGTGCTGACCGCCTGGGGCAATGATTACGGTTTCGACACGGTGTTTTCGCGCCAGGTCGAGGCGCATGGCTCGGCCGGCGGCGTGCTGCTGGCAATCTCGACCAGCGGCAATTCGCCGAGCATCCTGGCCGCCGCCGAACAGGCGCGGATGATGGACATGACGGTCGTCGGCCTGACCGGCGACACGGGCGGCAAGCTCAAGCCGCTGTGCGACATCCTGCTCAACGTACCCTCGACCTCAACGCCGATCATCCAGCAGGGGCATTTGTGCCTCTACCATCATCTTTGCGAGGTGGTCGAAGCGCGCCTCAGCAATGGCTGACGGCGGTTCAGTCTATCCGCTCGCGGAGCCAGGCCTGTGGGTCGAGCGGATTGGAGGCAGAGCCTTTTCGGCCGGTCGACCGGCGCTTTTTCTCGACCGCGACGGCACCATCAATGTCGATACCAGCTATCCAAGCGATCCGGCACAAATAGTCCTGCGGCCCGAGATGCTGCCAGTGATCCGAACGGCCAATCTTAGTAACCTTCCCGCCATCATCGTGTCCAACCAGTCCGGTATCGCTCGGGGCTATTTCGGCTGGCCGGAATTCGCTGCGGTCAATGCGCGGCTGCTGGCACTGCTCGAGGCGCACGATTGCCGGGTCGACCTTGTGCTGGCCTGTGCCTACCACTCGAGCGGTACGGGTGAACTGGCAATAGGCGATCATCCTATGCGCAAGCCTAGTCCAGGCATGCTGCTGCGCGCTCGCGATCTGTTGGACCTGGACACAAGCCGATCCATCATCGTTGGCGACAAAGCCGACGATATGGAAGCCGGACGGCGGGCCGGGCTGCACGAGGGTTGGCTGGTTGGCGGCAGGGTCAATCGAAAGACCGGTGACGGCAGTTTTGTCGCCCGGAAGCTGATGACTGGCAATGATCATCGGAGGCTTTGCGATGCAGTTGCTGAGCTTGGGAGGGCCTAAGGTTCATCCGACGAGCGCCACAAGGCCCTGTCCTTAACGCAGCGGATGGTCAAAGCCATGCGCACCGTGCCGCTTTACACAGGATCGTGGCGTTCCGAGGCTTCGTAGAGCTTGGCCTCGGTGGCGAAGGAATAGATCATCACCGACATCGAGTAGACGAAACCGTGCCGGCCGCACAGGAAGTAGCGCTTGGCCAGGTAGAATTTGAGGAAGTTGCCAAGCGGTGACAGCACCAGCCGCACCAGGCCGGGCTTCTTGCCCTTCTCGACCAGCGTGACGGCCTTCAGGCTGGAATAGGCGTTGGCCCGGGCAAGATCGTCCTCGACCGATATTTCGCGGCGATGCAGCAGGAAACCGTCCTCGATCGTGCCGGTTTCGCCCGGCACTCCGAAGGATTCATGCACCCGCGCGATGAGATCCATGATGGCGCCTTCGCGGCGGAAAAGCCGCATCAGCCTGTTGTGCAGCACCCATCGGTGCGCATAGCCGTAGCCCTTCAGCCAGTCTCGGCGGCGGATGTACCAGCCCCGGATCTTGCCGTTGGTCGATTGCGTGATGGCCACGATCGACTGCTGCAGCCGGTCGTCGACGCGCTCGTCAGGATCGATGGAAAGACACCAGGGCTGATTGGCATGATCGAGCGCGAATTGCCGCTGACGGGGAAAACCCGGCCAGTCATTGTGCAGCAGCGTTATCGGGTAGCCCTTGGCGATATAGCTTTGCACGCATTCGACGGTGCCATCCGTCGAACCGGAATCGACGATGATGATCTCGGCGCAGAAATCGATGCTTTCCAGGCACGGGCCGATCATATCGGCCTCGTCCATGCAGATGATAAGCGCCGAGACCGGGCTTGCAAATCGAGTCATGGTCCCCTTCCATGGCGGATCGTCTCGGAACAACGCTGCTTGCGCTATCTGTTCTTACGCAGTCCCGGGCGGAAAACCGTGACACATTTTTCCAGGAATTGCTTGAGAAACCAACCACGCAGCGAAGGTCGGCGGAGCGATCCAGCCTTGTACATGAGCGTCTGTCGAACACCAACGCGGCGCCGGTGTGGCGAAGGCCAGGAATTCGCGGGGGCAGGCGCGCAGGCGGTCGCCTGGCCTCACGATCGCTCGAACGAGACCAGCCCTTCATCCTTGACCCGTCGGATGGTGAGCGCGGTGCGCACCGTGTCCACATTCGGTGTCGAGGTCAGTTCCTCGATGACAAAGGTCTGGAAGGCGCCGAGGTCGCTTGCCACGCAGTGCAGCAGGAAATCGGATTCGCCCGACACCATCCAGGCATCGCGCACGATCGGCCAGCCGCGCGTGCGCTCGGCAAAGGTACGAAGCTCGGCATCGGCCTGATGGTGCAGCCCGACCAGGCAGAAGGCAACGACGTCGAGGCCAAGCGCCGGGGCATTGAGCAGCGCGCGATAGCCGCGGATGATGCCGGTTTCCTCCAGCCGCTTGACCCGGCGCAGGCAGGGCGGCGCCGAAATGCCGACCCGGTTCGAGAGCTCGACATTGGTCATGCGCCCATCCGCCTGCAACTCGCGCAGGATCTTCCAGTCGATGGCGTCGAGGTCGGCTTTCAGGGGCATGGCTGTCTCAGCTCGGCGCAAGAATCTTTCGCGATTTTGTAATTAAACGACTTTTGTGTTGGCGCCAGCCCTCATCAACGCGATTTTTGACCGGTAACGAAAGTGGCCATCGCGCGAATAACCCCACGGGCCGAAGCTTTCCGGGGACGACGGCCCGTTCGTCTTGCTGGCATGGTTGGCAACCCTTACATTAGGCGCGACATTCCATGCTATTTCCCAAGGCACACTCCCTGTCTGCCCCGCAGAGGCTTCAAATGACCACCAAGCACGCGCCCGTTCTCATCATCGGTTCCGGCCCGGCCGGCTATACGGCGGCGGTCTATGCCGCACGTGCAATGCTGAAGCCGATGCTGGTCGCCGGCCTGCAGCAGGGTGGCCAGCTGATGATCACCACCGATGTCGAGAACTATCCCGGCTTCGCCGACCCGATCCAGGGGCCGTGGCTGATGGAGCAGATGCTCAAGCAGGCCGAGCATGTCGGCACCGATATCATCAACGACATCATCACCGAGGTCGACCTCAACGTGCGGCCGTTCCGCGCCAAGGGCGATTCCGGCACGACCTACACCGCTGACGCGCTGATCATCGCCACCGGTGCGCAAGCCAAGTGGCTGGGCATTCCGACCGAACAGGACTTCATGGGTTTCGGCGTCTCGGCGTGCGCCACCTGCGACGGCTTCTTCTATCGCGGCAAGGATGTCGCCGTGGTCGGCGGCGGCAATTCAGCGGTGGAAGAGGCGCTCTATCTGTCGAACCTCGCCAAGAGCGTGACGGTCATCCACAGGCGCTCGGACTTCCGCGCCGAGCGTATCCTGCGCGAGCGGCTGCTGCAGAAGGACAATGTCCGCGTCATCTGGGACACGATCGTCGACGAGATCACCGGGCGCCCCGGCAAGGCGCCGTTGCCGCCTTCCGTCGAAGGGCTCAAGCTCAAGCATGCGGTGACCGGTGCCGAAACGCACCTCAGGGTCGATGGCGTGTTCGTGGCGATCGGCCATGCGCCGGCGGTCGAGCTGTTCGTCGGCAAGCTGAAGCAGAAGCCGAACGGCTATCTGTGGACGGCGCCGAATTCGACCCGCACCGACGTGCCCGGCGTGTTCGCGGCGGGCGACGTGACCGACGATGTCTACCGCCAGGCGGTGACGGCGGCGGGCCTCGGCTGCATGGCCGCGCTGGAGGCGGAGAAGTATCTGGCGGGCATCGAGGTGCATCGCGAGGCGGCGGAATAGGCCGTTTGTAAAATTGTTAAAAAATCAGCTTAGAAACGCCGTGTAAAAGCCTGATTTTTCACTCAGACGCCAAACAGAACGAGGGGTATCATGGCGTTGGACTGGGACAAGCTACGCGTGTTTCACGCCGCGGCGGAAGCGGGGTCGTTTACGCACGCAGCCGAGACATTGCATCTTTCACAATCGGCGATCTCGCGGCAGGTCAGCGCGCTCGAGCATGATGTCGGCGTGCCGTTGTTCAACCGCCATGCCCGCGGCCTGGTGCTGACCGAGCAGGGCGAAATGCTGTTCCGCACGGCGCATGACGTGCTGATGAAGCTCGAGACCATCAAGTCGCGTCTGACCGAGACCAAGGACCGGCCTTCCGGCGTGCTCAGAGTGACGACGACGGTGGGTCTGGGTGCCGGCTGGCTGACCGAACGCGTGCAGGAATTCATCGAACTCTATCCCGAGATCAGCCTGCAGCTGATCCTCGCCAACGAGGAACTCGACCTCACCATGCGCCAGGCCGACTGCGCCATCCGGCTGCGCCAGCCGCAGCAGCCGGACCTGATCCAGCGCCGCCTGTTCACCGTGCATTTCCACCTCTACGCGGCCCCATCCTATGTCGCCAAGTATGGCAAGCCGGCTTCGATCGCGGAGCTGAAGAGCCATCGCATCGTCACCTTCGGCGTGCCGGTGCCCTCGCATCTGTCGGAGCTGAACTGGCTGGAGACGATCGGCGATTTCGAAGGCGGCCAGCGTGTGCCGACGCTGCAGATCAACGATATCCTGTCGATCAAGCGCGCCGTGCAGGGCGGCGCCGGCATCGCCATGCTGCCCGACTATGTGATCTCCAAGGACTCAGGCCTGGTGCAGCTCCTGCCGGAAACCGAAGTGCCGTCCTTCGACACCTATTTCGCCTATCCCGACGCGATGAAGAACCAGGCGAAGCTGCATGTCTTTCGCGATTTCATCATCGCCAAGGCGCGCAGCTGGTCCTACTAGGACACGGGGGCAGCGCCGGCGGCGGTGGTCTATCCGCCCCGCCAGGGCGTCAGCCCTTCCAGCGCGAAACGGGCGAAGGCATGCAGCAGCACGCCGGTTGCCGCAACGATGAGAACGCCGCCGGCAGGGACAAAGCCAGGCATGGCTGACAATGGCAGGCCCCCAGCGATCGCAGAGCCAGGCAATAGTCCGGCGACCACGCCGGGTGCCGCGACCAGGAAGATGCCGCTGCCGGCGATCGCCGAAAAGGGGCGCATTGGATGTCCTTGCCTGGCTGCCTCAGAATTAAACGACCACTGCCTCTTTCCAGGTCATCAGGTGTTTTTCGTCATTTGCGAGCAAAGTCGTCCGGAATTGACGTTCTCAAGACGGCAATTGCCCGGTTGCGTGCTCCATTTTGACGAATCTGCTGGTCCTATTGGCACCATGAATGGGTTAGACCACAGCCTGTGTCTTTTTGCATGCGTGTGTTGCAAAATAGATGCTTGTTTCTTGGGCATGATGAGCACATATATAGATCATCTCTTGGGCGCGTTCTCCTCCCATTAGCGCCCTTGAGTGTTCCCCTCTGGAGGTTAGCCTTAACAGGCACTTCCAATCAAACTCAGCCGGATCTTCGTTGATCCGGCTTTTTTGTTGCCCGGATGCCACCATGGTGACGGAAAAGTTCGCCGGAATTGCCACGTAACAGTGTCATGTAACCTCTGGTAACATGACAAGGCCATCCTCGACCTGCTAAGTAGATGATAGGACGCGGTGTGGTTCGGACGAGAGATGGGGGCATCACTCGGACGGCCGGGCTCAGGCGGCTACCGCGTCCGAACCTTTTCCGCCGAAGATCGGCAACTGCACATGCGGCGGACCTGCCGTTTCTCCTCCCAAGAAAACGGTCCGCAAACAAAACGGCGTCCGGCCCCCCGGGCGTCGTTTTTGGTTTTGTCCCCCGAACAAAACGGATGATGCGCCAAAGCGCCTCGCATCAGAGCGACGCGCTTGAGGTCTTGTTTCATCCACGTCGCCCAAACGCTGCGCACTTTTGGGCGACGTGCATTGGATGAGAATCAGGCAGCCTTGCCGTTGGTGTTCATCGCTTCGTCAGCGAGGCGGCCGGTGAGTTCGGCCATGTGGTCGAAGGCGGCGCGATAGCTGGCCACGCCCGAGGTTGCCGAACGCAACTCGATGATCAGATCGCCGATCTCGGCCTGCGGCATGGTCGCCTCGACGACGTCCCAGCCTGGCCAGTCGGGCCGCGCGTCATAGCCGAGGATCTGGCCACGCCGCTGCGGGATCAGCGCGATGATCTTGGAAGTGGCGTCCGACGGCGTGACGATCTCCACTTTCATCACCGGCTCCAGAAGCACCGGCGAGCAGGCGGCCATGCCTTCCTTCATCGCCAGCCTCGCTGCCATCTGGAAGGCCATGTCGGACGAATCGACCGCGTGGTAGGAGCCATCCGACAGGTTGACGGCGATGTCGACGACGGGGAAGCCGAGCGGGCCGGATTTCAGATAATCGCGTATGCCCGTCTCCACAGACTGGATATAGGTCTTCGGCACGACGCCACCGGTGATGGTGTCAGTGAACTGGAAGCCGGAACCACGCGGCAGCGGCTTGATCTCGATCACCACATCGCCGAACTGGCCATGGCCGCCGGACTGCTTCTTGTGGCGGCCGCGCTGTTGCGCCGATTTGCGGATCGTCTCGCGATAGGGCACGGCCGGCGCATGGCCTTCGACCGGAATCTGGTTCTTGCCCTCCAGCCGCTCGCGCACGACGCGCAGGTGCATCTCGCCATGGCCGGACAGCACCGTCTCGGCCGAGTCCTGGTTGTGACGCAGGCTGAGCGAGGGGTCCTCCTCGGCCAGCCGCTGGATGGCGGCCGACATCTTGACCTCGTCCTTGCGCTCCTTGGGGCGCAGCGCAAAGGCAAAGACCGGCTGTGGCGGCTCGACATCGAACAGCTGTTTGGTGCCGCCCTTGGCCGAGGTCAGCGTCTGGCCGGTCTTGACGTCGTCCAGCTTCCCGAGCGCCACTGTATCGCCAGCCTTGGCGGCGGTGAGCTTGACCTGGTCCTTGCCCAGCATCTTGTAGATGCCGGAGACCTTGGCGGTGCCGCCGCCCGGCAGCCAGAGCTCCAGGCCGTCGGCGACCTGGCCGGACAGGATGCGCGACACCGACAGCTTGCCGCCATGCGGCGTGTGGATGGTCTTCATCACCTGGGCCAGTGTGGCGTTGCCATCAGGGGCACCGAGCCGCTTGCGGGTCGCCTCGATGTCGGGCGCGTCGTGGCGGATTGCCTTCAGGAGGCGCAGCACGCCATTGCCTTTCTCGGCGGTGCCGATCAGCACCGGCGTCACCACGCCGTCACGAAGATCGGCGGTCAGATCGTCGAAAACCGCGTCCTTCGGCGGCTCGATCTCCTCGAGCAACTGTTCCATCAGCTGATCGTCATGATCGGCCAGCGTCTCCAGCATGGAAAAGCGTGCCTCCAGCTCGCGCGCCTTGTCGTCGCCCGGTATCTGAGCCACCTCGCTTTCGGCATATTCGCGGTAGATGTAGGCACGCTCCAGCGCCAGATCGATCGAGCCGATGACGACGCCGTCCTTGCGCAACGGAATCTGGCGCAGCAGGAGCGGCACCGAGCTTGCCGGCTGCAGCATCTTCAGCGTGTCGCGCACGCCTGCTACCGCCTTGTCGACCTTGTTGAGGAACAGGATGCGCGGCACGCCGAGATCGTCGAGCTTGCGCATGATGAGCTGCAAGGCGGGGATCTTCTTCTCATCGGCTTCGGCCACGACCACTGCTACGTCGCAGGCGGCCAGCACCGGCTCGGCCTCGAAGGAGAATTCGATCGAGCCGGGACAATCGACGAAGGTGAACTGCTCGCCCATGAATTCGGTGGTGGCGATTGTCGCCTCGACGCTCATGGCGTGGGCGCGTGCCTCTGGCGAATGGTCTGAAACGGTGCTGCCCGAGGAAACCGGGTTCTGGCGGGGGATGGCGCCCGTGCGGGCCAATATGGCTTCTAGAAGTGTCGTCTTACCGCTTGCGAAGGGACCGACTATGGCAATGCATTTCGGTCCCGTGCGTCGTCCTCCGGCGCGATTACCCATGACTGACCTCCACTCAGGCGTTTCCCGTAGGACCGACTGGCATTCATGGTTCAGGCTTGGTCAATCGGTCCCGAGCGGCGGCCGGCCTGTTCGACCGTCGCGGGCGGGGTTCTTTTCAAGCGCCACCTGCCCAAAAGCATCGTCCCACTTGTTTGCCGGCAGGGCAAGGAAAATAGGAATCCGGGCAGCGTCAGGCGCTCAGCGCCAGGGGGTCGGCATTGACGGTGCGAACGGGAGCAAGCTTGTCGCGCGGCGTCGGCCGTCCGAAATAATAGCCCTGGAAGCGGTTGCAGCCCGCCGCCTTGGCCAGCGCGAATTCTTCCGCGGTCTCAACGCCTTCCGCCACGATGGTGACGTCCTGGATGCGCGCGATCTGCCCAAGCGCGGAGACGAAGATCTGCGCCACCTGGTCATGGGCGAGGCTGCGTATGTAGGAGCGATCGATCTTGATGATGTCGATGGGCAAGGCCTTCAAATAGTTGAAGCCGCAATGGCCGGTGCCGAAATCGTCGAGCGCGATGTGGAAGCCGAGGCCGCGCAAGGCTTCCAGGCGCCGCAGGATCTCGGGCGTGGCCGCGGTCGCCACCGTCTCGGTGATCTCGATGATGAATTGCGCCGCCGGGCGGCCGGTCTCCTTCAGCACGCGGTCGCACATGGTGACGATTTCGTCGCGCTTGAGCTGCTCGCCGGAGACGTTGATCGAGATGCGGCGCCCGGGGAAATAGCCGACATCGGCGCAAGCCCGCTTGAACACCCATTCGCCGAGCATGTCGATCAAGGTCGAGCGTTCGGCGATCGGAATGAACTCGGCCGGCGAGATCAGGCCGCGAACCGGGTGCCGCCAGCGGATCAGCCCCTCCAAGGCATGGGTGGAACCGTCCGGGTTGACGATGGGCTGGTAGTGCAGTTCGAGTTCGCCGAGATAGATCGCCGCGCGCAATTCCCGTTCGACCAGACGGCGGTAACGCTTGTCGGACAGCATCTCCTCGTCGAACACGGTGACGCGGCCTCGGCCGGCCGCCTTGCTTTCATAGAGCGCCAGGTCGGCAACCAGCATCAGTTCCGTCGTGTTCGAGGCATGGGCGGGCGCCAGCGCCACGCCGAGCGAAATGGAGAGCGGAATGATCTTGCCTTCATGCGATTTGCCCGCCCGCATGGCATCCAGCAATTGCCTGACATTCTTGTTGATGGCGTTGAGGTCTGCGTGCGGGATGATGACGCCGAATTCGTCGCCGCCGAGGCGCCCGACCATGCTGCCGGCAAAGATGCGTTCGGCGGTCTTGACCAGATGCATGAGGGTGAGGTCGCCGAACTGATGTCCGAACGTGTCGTTGAGCTGCTTGAAATGGTCGAGGTCGATCAGCAGCAAGGTTGCCTCGCGCCGCTCGCGCATGGTGCCAAGGCTGTCGCGCAGCGCTTCGAGAAAATAGCGCCTTGTCATCGCCCCGGTCATCGCGTCCCTGGTCAGGAAATGATGCTTTTCCGCCTCTGCCGCCTCCGCCGACCGCAAGCGATGGACGACGCTGCTGCGCATATACATCAACGCCAGCAAAGCGAGGCTCGTGGCCAGGATCGAGACGGCGAAGGCGCAGCCCGGCGGCAGGTCCCGCGAGATATTGAAAGCGCCAAGCGCTGCCGCGCCGATGCTGAGCACAAGCAGCGCCTGGATGCCGCGGTAGATCCGGCCGCTGTGGTTCTTGATCGTTGCCAGTATGCTCATCCGCCAGCCCCCGCGATGCAGGCTCACGGCTAGTGCGCAGCCGTTAAGAAGACATTGAATTCGCCGTCATTTCGCCTCTCGGCTCCATGCGGGGGCAATTCATGGTTAAGGAGAAAAAACCGGAATCTTCCTCACCTGGGCGAAACCGCCGGTTGCGCGCCGGCCGATATCGGCCGAGAATGTGTTTCGCCTCGATCAGCAGCGGCATTTGCCGTCGGTCGGTTCACCACCAGTTTCAGGACCAGACGATGAAGATCATTGCTTGCGGCAGCGTGCCGACCATTATCGCGCCGGAAAAGTATTTCACCGGCCGGGTTCTGCAGACGCCGATCGTCGAGACGGAGGCGCCGGCGCGGCTCAGGGCCACGCTGGTCGCCTTCGAGCCGGGCGCACGCACCCACTGGCACACGCATCCGTTCGGCCAGACGCTCCATGTCACCTCGGGCGCCGGGCTTGCCCAGGCATGGGGCGGCCCGGTCCAGGAGATCAGGGCTGGCGATACCATCTCGTTCGCCCCGGTCGAGAAGCACTGGCATGGTGCCGGGCCGAAAACCGCGATGACGCATATCGCCATGCAGGAGGCACTCGACGGCGTCCATGTCGACTGGCTGGAAGCGGTTTCCGGCGAGCAGTATGGCAGCTGAGTCCTGACCGCGGACGGCGGCCGCCTCCTCAGGCCTATCTGATCAGGTCAGCGATGCCGTAAAGCGCTGGATGCGTGTGCAGGCTTCCTCCAGCAGCGCCTCCGATGTGGCGTAGGAGATGCGGAAGTTGGGGCCAAGGCCGAAGGCCGAGCCGAACACCACAGCGACGCCTTCGGCCTCGAGCAGTTCCGAACAGAAGGCCTCGTCGGTGCCGATCACCTTGCCGGCTTTCGTCTTCTTGCCGATCAGTTGGGCACAGGACGGATAGACATAGAAGGCACCTTCCGGCGACGGGCAGGTGATGCCGCGCGCCTGATTGAGCATCGATACAACCAGATCGCGCCTGCCTTGGAAGATCGCCTTGTTCTTGGCGATAAAGTCCTGCGGGCCGTTCAACGCTTCCACCGATGCCCACTGGGCGATGGTGCAGGCACCCGAAGTCTGCTGGCCCTGGATCATGTCCATCGCCTTGATCAGCTGGACTGGACCGGCGGCATAGCCGATGCGCCAGCCGGTCATGGCATAGGCCTTGGACACGCCGTTCATGGTCAGCGTGCGCTCATAGAGGATCGGCTCGACCTCGGCGATGGTCTTGAAGACGAAATCGCCATAGGTCAGGTGCTCATACATGTCGTCGGTCAGCGTCCAGACATGCGGATGCTTCAGCAGCACGTCGGCCAGCGCCCGCAATTCGGCCTCAGTATAGGCGGCACCCGACGGGTTGGACGGCGAGTTCATCAGCAGCCATTTGGTCTTCGGCGTGATCGCCTTCTCAAGCACTTCAGCCGTCAGCTTGAAACCATTGTCGATGGAGGTGTCGGCAAACACCGAAGTGCCGCCGCAGATCGCCACCATTTCGGGGTAGCTGACCCAGTAGGGACGGGGGATGATGACCTCGTCGCCAGGGTTCAGCGTCGCCATGAAGGCGTTGAACAGGATCTGCTTGCCGCCGGTGCCGACGATGGTCTGCTCGGGCTTGTAGTCGAGATTGTTCTCGCGCTTGAACTTCTTGGCGATCGCCTCGCGCAGCGGCACGATGCCCGAAACCGGCGGGTACTTGGTCTCGCCACGGCGGATGGCTTCGATCGCCGCATTCTTGATGTTGTCGGGCGTGTCGAAATCCGGCTCGCCGGCGCCGAGGCCAATAATGTCACGTCCGGCATTTTTCAGCTCGCGGGCTTTCTGCGTCACCGCGATGGTGGCGGAAGGCTTCACGCGGGAAAGGGTGTCGGCAAGAAAGGCCATGACCTTTTGTCTCTCCAAAGGATCGGCGCGGCCAGGAGCGGCCGCGGCGCTTCTCATGTCGCATGCTGCCGCCAAGTGCAAGCATTGTCGGCTGGGCCAGCTATGGCGATGCGGTCAATGAGGCGTGATCAACGGAGAGTTCATTAACACAAGGTAGAGGCTTGCATGGCAGGATCGCAATCCAATTTCGCCAGTCGCGGAGCGAGGAACCCTTGTCGCGCAGCATCGGGCTTGCCCATATCATCCGTCATGATGACGGCACCTCGTCAGGTGTCTGGGGCATCTACACGCTGCAAAGCGCCTTCCAGCCGATCTTCGCCTTCAAGGAGGGCAAGCTGTTGGTCGTCGCCTTCGAAGGGTTGATCCGGCCGTTTCGCGATGGCGAACCGCAATCGCCGATGACCTTCTTTTCGACCTGTCCGGCCGCCGACCGGCTGCATGTCGAGGCGCTGACCAGGACGCTGCATCTGCTCAATGCCGGCGCCTGCCTGCCGCAGGAGGCGTCGATCTTCATCAATTTCGATCCGTCCGTGTTCACCGAGCGGGCGGTCGCCGACAATGCCTTGCGCGAAATGCGGCTGGTGCTGCACGAGGCCGGCATCGATCCGGGCCGGGTCGTGTGCGAGGTGACCGAGCAGCGATCGGCATCGCAGGAGACTTTGTACGAGTTCGTCGCGGCATTGCGTGGCAACGGCTTTCGCATCGCCGTCGACGACTATGGCGCCGACGATTCCGACATCAACCGCATCAAGGAGTTGAGGCCCGACATCGTCAAGTTCGACGCTCGCTGGATCACGCAACTGATGGAGTCCGGCGCCGGCTTCGCGCTCTTGACCGCCATGGTGAAAAGCTTCGAGGAGCAAGCCATTCGCACCGTGTTCGAGGGCCTGGAGGAGGGATGGCAACTGGATCTCGCCGAGAAATCGGGAGCCTCGATGGTCCAGGGTTATGTGCTGGCGCGCCCCGAACTGGCGCCGACCAGCTTCCACGCCTTCGGCAAAGCCGGGGAGGAAACCGTCTCCGCCACCGCCGGGGTGGAGCCTGCGACGGCGACGCCGCGAACAGCACGACCGGCGAAGGCCTTCGGGCGCAGGACGTCACCATGAGCCCGGAGCGGCGGCGCAATGTCGACGATGCGATCTTCGTCGACGAGGTCGGCATCGAATATGGTGTCCATGGCGATTTCCGCCTGCGCAGCGCCTACCAGCCGATCTTCGCCCCGCGCGGCCGCATCTTGCAGGCCGTGGCGGTCGAGGGCCTGGTCGAGCCGCGCCGTGCCGGCCAGCCAGCGTCCGCTCAGATGTTCTTCGAGAGCGTTGCATCGCCGGACCGGCTGTTTGTCGAGTCCATGTGCCGGGCGCTGCATTTGCGGAATTTTCACAACATCGGCGTCGACGGGCTCGATCTGTTCTTCAACTACAATCCGGTGGTCAACGACCATCCGGAGCGGGCGCTTGCGGAGATCCGGCTGATGAGCAGGCATCTCGACGAGCTCGACCTCGCCCCTAGCATGCTGGTCTGCGAAATCACCGAGCAGGCGGCGGATGACGCGCTTCTGGCCCGGCTGGTGCGCGAAATGCGGCGCGACGGCATCCGTATCGCCATCGACGATTTCGGCACCGGCCATTCGACCGAGGAGCGGGTGAGTCTGCTCAGGCCCGATATCGTGAAGATCGATGGCGGCTGGTTCGCGGAATTCTGCCGCCACACTGCTGCTGAGCGGTTCTTCCGCCCGCTGGTGTCCAGCCTGCACGACCGCGGCGCCAAGGTTCTGGTCGAGGGCATTGAGCAACCCGTCCATCTGCGCGTCGCGCTCGAAGGCGGCGTCGACCTGGTGCAGGGTTTTCTTCTGGGCCGGCCGGCGCTGGCCGGTACCATCTTCGACGAAAAGCCGCTCGCCATCGATGCATTGCTGGGCAGGGACAACAATGTCGTGCCGCTCTTTGGCTAGGACCTTGCATCAGCGGTGCTGATGATCACGCCAAAACAAATCATTGGTTGAGGACGCCGGGGCTGCGATAATCACAAGGCAGCGCTTCGGGGACCGGCAATGATACTTTACAGCACGATCGACAGCGGCAATTGCTACAAGCCGCGCCTCTTGATGGCCAAACTCGGCCTCGCCTTCACCACCGTCGAAGTGAGCTCGCACACCGGCGATACGCGAAAGGCTGATTTCGTCGCCAAGAACCCGAATGCCAAGGTGCCGCTGCTCGAACTCGACGACGGCCGGCGGCTGGCCGAGTCCAACGCGATCCTCCTTTATCTCGCCGAAGGCACGCGCTTCCTGCCGGCGGACAGATACGAGCGCGGGCTTGCCTATCAGTGGCTGTTCTTCGAGCAATACAGCCACGAGCCCTATATCGCCGTGCGCAAGGCATTGCTGACCTATCCCGAGAGGGCCAAGGACGCTACGCCGGAACGGCTGTCAGTGACACTGGAGCGCGGCAACAAGGCGCTCGGCGTGATGAATAAATATCTGGAGAACAACGCCTTCTTCGCTGGTGGCGCCCTCAGCGTCGCCGACATTGCCCTCTATGCCTATACGCATACGGCGGAGCAGGGCGGCTTCCAGCTCGACGCCTATCCGGCGGTCGAGGCTTGGCTTGGCCGTGTGGAGGCGGATCCAGGGCACGTATCGATTGACTGGGTGGGGTAGGATTTGGCGATTGGTGCTCTTCTCCCCGTCCCTATACGGGGAGAAGATGGCGGCAGCCAGATGAGGGGCGGCGCCTGCCTTTGATAGTTTCGCGCTTGATTCAAAATGGGATAATCCTGGGGCATCTCGCTGCCCCTCATCGCCCTGCCGGGCGTTCGTCGTTCGAAAAGCCAAGCAGTTGGCTTTTCGTCCGCTGCGCGGACCACTTCTCAACTCCCCGTATAGAGACGGGGAGAAGGACGCTGTATTGATGCCGTCGCCTGAACCCCAGACAAACAAAAAGGCGGGACAAAGCCCGCCTTCCCATGCTTGGTAGCCTGATCGGGAGCGTCCGGTCCGGGCTGGCAGCTATCTGCTGTTCCAGCTTGTCGGGTCTTTTCGCTCCGGCCCGCTTCTCGTGCGGCCGTCAGTACATCCGTGACTTGCCGCGCGCCCCGAGCTCTCGCCCGGCGCGCGCCATTCGCAAAATCAGGCTGCCTTGCTCAGAGATCCAGCGGACGACTTGCCAGTGCGGCGGTCCTGCTCGATCTCGAAGTTGATCTTC
Organism: Mesorhizobium sp. B2-4-14; assembly: GCF_006442155.1. Lineage (NCBI taxonomy): Bacteria > Pseudomonadati > Pseudomonadota > Alphaproteobacteria > Hyphomicrobiales > Phyllobacteriaceae > Mesorhizobium > Mesorhizobium sp. B2-4-14. The sequence continues at coordinate 129,319 of NZ_VFVA01000005.1, forward strand.
TGGCCTTCGACCAGGGTCGACAGTCCAGCGCGCTCGACAGCCGAGATGTGGACGAAAACGTCCGCGCCGCCGCTGTCAGGCTGGATGAAGCCGAAGCCCTTGGTGGCGTTGAACCACTTGACCGTTCCAGTTGCCATAAAAATAGTCCTTCACATTTGCTTTAGTTTGACTGAACCGAGGTCCAGCCGGTGTGCATCGAGATTTTGGAGATAGACGTCAGCAAACGCGAAGATCGCGAGGCCCGGATCGATCGGCCGAAATATCAATGGGGCTGATATAGGATGCTTTCGCACCAAAAACAAGACTGTGTGAGAAAGCCGTGATCGGAACGCCGCCCAAAGGCCGGCCTAATCCGGTGAAACCGTTGCGGCAGGTGGCGCGCCGTCCTTGGCTGCGGATCAGGGAAGAACCATGAAAACCATATTGCTTGCCGCTTGCCTCACGCTCGTGGCCGCCGAGGCGCAGGCAATCTCTCGCTACGACCCGACGCATATGAGCTGCGGCAAGGTCCAAGCGACGATCGCGCGACAAGGCGCGGTCATCCTGCGCTACCAGTCGACGCGTGTTCCAGGGCTACCGCTCTACGACCGCTATGTGCAGAGCCAGCAGTTCTGTACCATCGGCGAGGTGAGGACGCGCGCCTATGTGCCGAGCGCCGACACGAAATCCTGCCCGGTCTATAACTGCAAGCGGCCGGACAATGACGGGCATTTCCGCCGACGCTTCTTCCATAATACCTAGGCCACGACGGTTCAGAACCCGAAGGACACCTGCGCGGGCGGCGGTGGGCCGACGCGCACGCCTTCCATGGCCAGCATCTTTTCCTTGGTGACGGAGCCGCCGGGCGCCGAGAAGCCGCCGATCCTGCCGCCGGCGGCAAGAATGCGATGGCACGGAATGACCAGCGGCACCGGATTGGCGCCAAGGGCCGCACCGGTCTCGCGCGGCAGGCCGGCGTGGCCCGCGCGCTTGGCCAGTTCGCCATAGGTGGTGGTCTCGCCATAGCCGAGTTTGCGCGCCGCGTCATAAATGGCGAGGCGGAAGTCGTCGACACCGTCGAGATCGACCGGAACATCGGTGAAATCGACATCCTCGCCCGCGGCATAAGCCTTGATCGAGGCGATCAGGTCGACCACCCATGGCGGCTGGGCCGTGGAGGCGGAAACGCCGGCATGGCGCATCAGCCGCCGCTCCACTGCTTCGCGGCTGCGTTCGGGCAGGCAGAGCCGGATCAGGCCCTTTTTGCTCCAGGCGATGCCCATGAAACCGATCACTGTTTCTAACACTGCGTGGCCGGCTGTGATCGAAGCTGTCGTTTCCATAATGCACTCCTTTCCGCAAAGCGGCGAAATCCGGGATTCCTGCCGGTACATATCAGGAACAATATGGCATCACCCCTCACGTCTCGCCACCCGAAAACCACCGGATGGCCCTGATTGCTACCCAGGAATCGCTGGTGTAAGGGAAATCTTAACAACCCGACAAACCGGACCCGAGCGCGGCTTGCCAGCAAAACAGATCCTTATCGCGATCGGCGTGATCGTGGCGGCGGCCGGCATGAGCGGCTGCACCTCGACCTCGCAGATGACAGCCGCGCCGTCCCTGACCGAAACCGCGACCGTGGCAGGCAGCGATGCCGGCTTCACCATACCACTGCCGGAAACGGTTTCGGTGCTGCCGCAATCCTCGGGCATCAAGCCCGTTCAAACGGCCGAATTGACACCCGGCGCGGCGGCCACGCCAGCTCTCGATCCAGCCACCCAACCCGCGGCCGCAACCGCGGCCTTTGCCGGAGCGACGCCGGCGGCGCCGGCTTTACCCGCCGTGATAACGGCCAATGCCTGGCAGGCGCCACCGCCGGCCAAAGCGGGTCAGCCACTCAAGGCGGCTCAGCCAATCAAGGCGGCTCAGGCATACACGACCGCCGGGCTTATCGTGCCGGCGACCGCCAGCGCCGGCCAGAAAATGCCCGGCGTGCAGCAGGTAGCCTATATGCTGCCGCAGAACCCGGCTGCCCTGGTGCAGTTCCCGTCGGCGCCGGTTGCTCCGGAGCAAGAGGAGCATGCCACCGGCATGCGCGGCGACGTCGACCGGCTGATCATCAAATATGCCGCCCTCTACGAGGTGCCGGTCGATCTGGTGCGCCATGTCGTCAATCGCGAAAGCACCTACAACCCCAAGGCCTATAACAATGGCCATTGGGGGCTTATGCAGATCAAGCACGCGACGGCGCGCGGCATGGGTTACGACGGGCCGGCCAAGGGCCTGTTCGACGCCGAGACCAACCTGAAATATGCGGTCAAATATCTGCGCGGCGCCTGGCTGGTGGCCGGCGGCAATTCCAAGAAGGCCGATTGGCTCTACCAGACCGGCTACTATTTCGACGCCAAGCGCAAGGGTCTGCTCGAGGCGACGGGCCTTGGCGCCGACCGCAAGCGGCAGCCCGACGCCTGAGCGCGATGCCTGAACCGCGCCCGCCGGCTCCGAACGACATCCGGCTGCGCAAGATCCTCGACGAGACGCTGGTTACACCGCACTGGCCGGATGGCTTCGTCATGCGCTGTCTGAGGCACGGCGACGCGCCGGCCCTGCATGCGCTACTGGGCGACGTGTTCGAGAACCGCGCCGACGAGCCATTCGACGACTGGTGGCCGCGCATATCAGGCGACCTCGAATTCGATCCGGATCTCTGTTTTCTCGTCATCGACGCCAAGGGCCGGCTGGCGGCGGCAGCACTATGCTGGACGAGCGCTTTCATCAAGAATCTCGCCGTTCATCCCGAGGCGCGCGGCAAAGGCATTGGCGAAGCGCTGATGTGGCAGGCCTTCGCCGCCTTTCGCGACCGCGGCGCTACCCACGTCGATCTCAAGACAAACACGGTCGAAAACGCCGCCGCCGTGCGGCTCTATGAGCGGGTCGGCATGTTCGAGGTCGACTGGGAAGGCTGAAGCGCATCGCGTTGAAATGGCGACGCGCTTCAGGGGTTCTTTGTTAAAGCCTGGGAACCCGAAAGCACGGCTTCGCATTCAGGGGCAGGGGGATAGCTGACGAGCTGCCGACGCGTGGGAGGTGTCCGGCTCCAAAGGGAGACCCAACCCGCCGTGAAGCCTTTCCACGCATTTCTGGCGCTTGTGGTTGGCAGCATCCTGGCAGTCGCTCAAGCCCACGCGGTCGACCTGTCGATCGTGTCGGGAGACACCGGCAACGGCATCAAGGTGCTTCGCGAGATCCTCGACCGTTACGAGAAAGAGAGCGGTAACAAAGTTTCCATCGTCGTCCTGCCGCCGTCGACGACGGACCAGTTCGGCCTGTACAGGCTGTGGCTTGCCGCCGGCAACAGCGATATCGACGTCTATCAGACCGACGTCATCTGGGCGCCGCAGCTCGCCAGCCAGCTTGTCGATCTCACCGAAGCGACCAGGGATGTGGTCGGCGCCCATTTCCCGTCGATCATCCAGTCGCAGACCGTCAACGGCAGGCTGGTCGCGCTGCCAATCTTCACTGATGCGCCGGCGCTCTATTACCGCAAGGACCTGCTCGACAAATATGGCGCCAAGGTCCCTGCCACCTGGAAGGAGCTGGCCGAGACCGCCAGGCTGGTCATGGACAAGGAGCGGGCGGCCGGCAACAAGGATATCTGGGGTTTCGTCTTCCAGGGCAACGCCTATGAGGGGCTGACCTGCAATGCGCTCGAATGGGTGATGTCCAGTGGCGGCGGCCGGATCGTCGAGCCGGACGGCACCATATCGGTCAACAACCCTAAAGCGGCGCCGGCGCTCGATATGGTCAGGGGGTGGATCGGAACCATCTCGCCGCCCGGCGTGCTCGCCTATCAGGAAGAGGAATCGCGCGGCGTCTGGCAGACCGGCAATGCCGTCTTCATGCGCAACTGGCCCTATGCCTATGCGCTCGGCAACAGCGACAACTCGCCGATCAAGGGCAAGTTCGACGTGGCGCCTTTGCCGGCAGGCACTGGCGAGGGCGCCCGGCCGGTCGCGACGCTGGGCGGCTGGAATCTCGCGGTCTCCAAATATTCGAAGCATCCGGACACGGCGATCGGACTGGTCAAGTTCATCGCTTCGCCCCAAATGCAGAAATACCGGACTCTGAAGACGTCCAACCTGCCGACCATCCAGGCGCTCTATGACGATGCCGACATTGCCAGGCAGCAGCCGATCGTACCGCGCTGGAAGCAGATTTTTCTCAACGCCGTGCCGCGTCCTTCCGCGACTGTCAAGATCAAGTACAACGAGGCATCGAGCCAGTTCTGGACGGCCGTGCACAACACGCTTTCCGGCGAAGGCAGCGGCGCCGACAATCTGGCCGACCTCGAAGCGAGGCTGACCAAGCTGAAAGGCAAAGGCTGGTGAGCGTTGCGCCTGTCAGGCATTCGCGGCTGATGGCGCAGCGCGTGCGCTCGGCATGGCTGTTCCTGGCGCCGATGCTGCTGGTGCTGGCCGCCGTTGCCGGCTGGCCGCTCATCCGCACTGTCTATTTCAGTTTCACCGACGCCTCGCTGGCGGACCTCGACGCCCGCCAGTTCGTCGGCTTCGACAATTATCTCTCGGTGCTGCGCCTGCCGAGCGGCCGGGTGATTTATGACGGGCTGCTCGTCGATCCGGTCTGGTGGAGCGCGGTCTGGAACACCGTGCGCTTCGCGGCGATTTCTGTGACTTGCGAGACGGTCCTCGGCACGATCGTGGCGCTGGTGCTCAACGCCAGCTTTCCTGGCCGCGGCATCGTCAGGGCGGCGATCCTCATCCCCTGGGCGATCCCGACGATCGTCTCGGCCAAGATGTGGCAGTGGATGCTCAACGACCAGTTCGGCATCATCAATGTCGTGCTGGTCGATCTCGGCCTGATCAGCCACAAGATCGCCTGGACCGCCAGCCCCGACACCGCGATGACGGCCGTACTCATCGTCGACATCTGGAAGACGACGCCGTTCATGGCGCTGCTCATCCTTGCCGCGCTGCAGATGCTGCCGGGCGAGATCATCGAAGTCGCCAGGCTCGACGGGGCAAACCCGTGGCAGATTTTCTGGCGGGTGACCTTGCCGCTCATCCGCCCCGCGGTGATGGTGGCGGTGATTTTTCGCGGGCTCGACGCGCTGCGCATTTTCGACCTGATCTATGTGCTGACGCCCAACAATGTGAACACCAAGTCGATGTCGGTGTTCACACGGGAGAACCTGTTCGAGTTCGACAAATTCGCCTACGGCTCGGCCGCCTCGACCCTGTTCTTCCTGATCCTCGCCCTGCTCACGATCGCCTATATCCGGATCGGCCGGATCAGCTTGGAAGGAGGCCGCTGAGATGTGGATCGTGCGGCGCGCGGCCTTCTACCTGCTGGTCTTGGTGATCGTCTTCGTCGCGGTGTTTCCGTTCTACTACGCCATCGTCACCAGCCTGAAATCCGGAACCGAGCTCTTCGAGCCCGGCCTTTGGCCGAAGACCTTCAGCCTCGGCAATTACCGCAACGTGCTGACCGAAGGCGCCTTCGTGCGCAATCTCGTGAACTCGCTGGTCGTCTCCGGGGCGGTCGTTGCGCTGTCGCTGCTGCTCGGCGTCACCGCCGCCTACGCGCTGGCGCGCATCCGCTTCCGTGGCCGCTCGGCCCTGCTGCTTGCGATCCTGTCGGTCTCGATGTTCCCGCAGGTGGCGGTGCTTGCCGGGCTGTTCGAGATTGTCCGCATGTTCGGCCTCTACAACTCGCTGTTCGCACTGATCTTCTCCTACATGATCTTCACCTTGCCGTTCACCGTCTGGGTGCTCACCACTTTCGTGCGCGACCTGCCGGTCGAGGTCGAGGAAGCGGCGATCCTCGATGGCGCGACACCGTGGATCATCGTCACGCGCATCTTCCTGCCGCTGATGGGACCGGCGCTGGCGACCACCGGGCTGCTCGCCTTCATCGGCGCCTGGAACGAGTTCCTCTTTGCGCTGACCTTCACTTCCAACAATGCGCAAAGAACCGTGCCGGTGGCGATCGCGCTGCTGTCGGGCAATTCGCAGTTCGAAATCCCGTGGGGCAACATCATGGCCGCATCGGTGATCGTCACCGTGCCGCTAGTCGTGCTGGTGCTGATCTTCCAGCGCAAGATCGTCTCCGGCCTCACCGCCGGCGGGGTCAAGGGGTGAGGAGCGGTCGAAAAAATGTAGGAACCGGTCGCTGCACCCCGTCCTTGGGTCGTAGAGCACCCTTGCCGGGACGCCGGCGCGACGATCTGAAGGAGCCGATCATGATCACCTTTCCCAATGAATCCGCCAGATACCGCACCGCCCGCGAAAAACTCTTGAGGAAGGAAATCGAGCTGCGCCGCGCCATGGAAGCCGTGGCCGAGGCGCGGCGCGCGCTGCCGCCGGGCGGTCTGGTGCCACGGAACTATGTGTTCGACGGGCTGGATATCGCCGGCAAGCCCACGCGGGTGAAACTGTCGGAGCTGTTCGCGCCCGGCAAGGACACGCTGATCCTCTATCAGATGATGTTTCCGCGTCATCCCCAGGAAACGCGTGACGTGGCCGTGAGCGGCGAGACGGCGAAATTGCCAAGGCAGGACCAGCCGTGCCCCTCCTGCACGGCGCTGCTCGACCAGTTCGACGGCGCCGTTCGCCATCTCGAAGCGGCCGGCTTCAACTTTGTCGTGGTGGCCAAGACCGCGCTGAGAAATCTGACGGCGCTTGGCCGCGACCGCGGCTGGAAGAATATGCGGCTGGTTTCGTCGGCCGGCAACAGTTTCAAGCGCGACTACAATGCCGAGGATGCGGATGGCGCGCAGATCCCGCTGCTGTCGGTGTTCCATCGCGACGGTGACGGCATCCGCCATTCCTGGTCGTCGGAGCTCGGCTTCGCGCCGCCGGAACCCGGCCAGGACCCGCGCGCCATCGGCACCTGCGAGATCCTGTGGAACCTGATGGATTTTACTCCGGAAGGCCGGCCGGACTGGCACGAGCAACTGCAATATGGCGAGGCGTGCTGCCACTGAGGGGAGAGAGAACGCGCAACCTCGGCGCGTCTGCGGCGTTGGACAGTCAGAAGGATCATTCCGAGCGGAGATTTCAGATGAAAACGCTTCTGACTGTGGCAGCCGCGGCCCTGCTTGCCAGCGCGCCGGCCGTGCTTGCCCAAACGAACGGCACCAAATCGAACACGGTCGCGCCTGTGATGGCCGACAGCAAGGTCGACACCCAAACCTTCGTCACGACGGTGCCCAGTGCCAATGAGTTCGAAATCCAGTCGAGCAAGCTCGCCGAGGAAAAATCGTCGTCGAAAGACGTCAAGGCTTTCGCCAGCCGGATGATCAAGGATCACACCAAGGCCGGCAAGGACTTCAAGGCGGCGCTGAACAAGGGCCAGACCACCGCCTCGGTCACGCCCGCCGGGCCTGCCTTGCAGCCGAAGGAGCAGCAGATGCTCGACGAGCTGAAAGGCGCCAGCGGCAAGGCGTTCGACCAGAAATATATCCAGATGCAGACCGATGCGCACAGGGATGCGGTCGCGATGTTCAGCACCTATGCGCAATCGGGCGACGACCCGGCGATGAAGGAATTCGCCAAGAAGACGCTGCCGGTGCTGAAGATGCACGAGAAGCACGTGAAGGAACTGGGCGCCGCGCATCAGGGGTGAGGGCGTCGGGATTGATCACCCGCCTGTCGCCTCGTCATCCACGGGCGCAGCGAGGAGCGTAGCGACGCAGCGCAGACCCGAGGATCCATGCCGTGACTTCAGAGTGATGCCACGGTGCAGAATTTGCATCGCTGCACCCTCGGCTGATGTCACGGCATGGATCCCAGGGTCTCCGCGACGGAGCTTCGCTCCTGCTTCGCCCTGGGATGACGAAGCTGGGAGGCGTGCGCCGATCTCCAATATTGCAAAGGGGGTCGCCGCCCGAGCTGCCAATCTCCCCCCCAGGTGGGGGAGATGTCCGGCAGGACAGAGGGGGGCGCCGTAGAGCGCCACGTTGGATACTGACGCCTTGGCGAACCGCGTGCAGCATGGTGGCCCTGTGCCCGCCTGCCATAAACTAAACTACCGGCATCACTCAGGAGCGTCCCATGCCCAGGATCAACCTGTCAGCCGTGCCCATCCGCAAGGGTTCCGGCTATCCCGCACCGTTCGACCAACCCTGCGCCGAGCGCACGCGCCGCCGCCTCGGCGAGGCCGGCGGGCTCACCGATTTCGGCGTCAACCTGATGACCTTGCCGCCCGGCGGCTGGTCGAGCCAGCGCCATTGGCACAGCCATGAGGACGAATTCGTCTATGTGCTGGACGGCGAATTGACGCTGGTCGAGGATGGTGGCGAGACGGTGCTGAGGGCAGGGGACTGCGCGACCTTCGCCAAAAACAGCGGCAACGGCCACCACATGATCAACCGGTCGTCGGCCACGGCGCTCTACCTGGAGGTCGGCTCGCGCTCTCAGGACGATGTCATCACCTGTTCCGACATCGACATGATGAGCCCCAGCTCCGACGGCCGGTTTCTGCACAAGGATGGCACGCCCTATCCGGGGCAGGGGTGAGGCGGCGCGGACCTTTCCTTCTCCCCTTGTGGGAGACGGTGGCTCGGCGCGCAGCGCCGAGTCGGATGAGGGGTGTTCCAGCGGAATGAGACGCTGATCGGCTGATAATCAGCTACGGCCACCACGGCTGGACAAGCGGAGTCGCGGGGCTGGAGCACCCCGTCTTGCCGCTTCGCGGCAATCCACCTTCCCCCATAGGTGGAGAAGGAAGGACGGCGCTGGTCTTCGCCCGGCGGCGGGATAAGTTCGCTTAACCCATAGCGCTATCGCTTTACGAATACCCCCACCCGGACCTGCAGTCCGACCTCCCCACAAGGGGGAGGTAAGTGGCGGCGGCACCGCCTCGACTAAAGCCGTCAAGAGTGTCGCCCGAATGATGCCTTGGCTCCCACCTCCCCCTTGTGGGGAGGTCGGACCGCAGGTCCGGGTGGGGGTCCTCGTAGAGCGCCCAGCCTCACACCAGGAGATCACCATGAAGAATGCCGGACAAGGTGCGGGCGCTTGGCCTGCCCTGTTCGCCCGGCGGTGAAGCTAAGGACTCGTGCTCATCGCCGCGACGCCGCCCGTGGACATGCTGACGGCAAGGTGGTGCGCGCGACATCGAGGTCCAGACCGAGGCGTCGCTGAAGGCGCTGAGGCATTGCCTGGGAGCGGGGCGCTGGAGAACGTGGTGATGGCGCACGCCGTCAACTCCGGCTTCTACAACGCGATCAATAGGGTGTATGCCCGGTATTTCAGCGTGAACCCGCCGGCAAGAAGTTTCGCGCCGGTGGCGTCTTGGCCGATGCAGTTTGATATTGAGATTGAGTGCGTGATGGTTGAGTGAAGTTGCTATTGCTTCTCGATTTACGCTCGATCAACTGTGAATGGTGGGAGATCAATGTAGACAATGTGCGTGACCTTGACCGGGACGTCAACAAGGCCGTCCTCAAATTAAACGGTGATAGAAGCTAGTTGAAGAAGGCAGTCATGCTAGAAAGGCGATCCACTAAATCAGGCGGCACGTCATTTTGACCCATTTCATCAACAATCTGATTTATAGTTAGTGAGACGCCGTAATCGCGCTGAAGTCCAGCAGATAAAACAGCAATAAACTCCTTGCCCGGTATGATTGAGAAACGCTTATCGATGTCCGCCCAATAAGCTTCGAATCGCTCACTTGCCCGTTCCAAGTGTGTTGAATCCGTTGTACGCCGATCGACCTCTCGGTGATGAGCGAGGTAATGCGCTAGATGCTGCGCTTGACAAGCTGTACGATAGGTATCCGAAAGTTTGACAATGCGCTCACTAACCTCATCGGAAGTTATGTTGTTTCCTCTCGATCTTACACGCTTCTTGATCGCTTCGCTTAATGGATCATAAACCAAGGCGTAGTTTTCGATCTCCTTCCGGCATAATACATCAATCCATAGTGAGCTGTTTTCCAAATTCTTTTTAAACAAGTGTATTTCTTCGTCACACCGATAATCTCTATCGAATAGGGCTGCAATTTTTACATTAATATCAAATATATTATGGAGCGCCCAGTCAACTTCTTTCACGCGCGTCCATTGAGAGAACCCTCCTGCTTGTAGGTATACCGTCTTGGGGTTTTGAAACATTTCTCCCAGCTTAGCCTTAATCGCAAATTTTCGGATTAGGTTTCTTTCTTTGCCCTCAAAAAATATAATTCTTTCAGCTCTCGCCAATCTGGCAAATTCGGCATTCTCAGATGAGCCTAGGTACGAATAGACTTTCTTATACCCTTCCTCTGTAGTTATTCTAATAGCCGTTCTGTTGTTGTAAACAATTAATACTATATCTCCCGGTTCCGATTCATTCATAATCTCCGTTGAATGCGTTGCAATAAAAATCTGGCCAAATTTCTCCTTAGCCATTCTCAATACTCGCTTCTGGAGTTCTGGGTGCAAATATATATCGGGTTCGTCAAGAACTAATATCGAATCACCATTGCCTCGCAAAAACTGAGCCATCATCTGCATCCACACTTGAAAGCCAGGATGAAGCTCTACATGTAGCGTCGAATTTTCGTCAATTTCACTGAAATTCTCGCGGGCTCATCTCCGTAATCTCGGACAACGTTATCGATCGGTATGCCAATCAAACTTTGAGACATTTCATAGGTGGCGCATACCCCGAAACTTCCATGATCTTTCAGCACAGACTTGGTCCTGCTAGCGTATCTATGAACATCGCGAAAAATGCGGAGAGCGTCCAATGTGGAAGATTTGCCAGCGTTATTCGGACCAACGAGGATATTCGTGTCGCGGCAGCTTATTGAGAAGCGGCTAAATTTTTTAAAATTCTCGAAATTTATTGCTTGAATTGTCGCCATTGCCGCTTCCCACCATTACCCTGCTACGATGTTGGCTTAACGGCTTAAATTAGCCAAGCAATATCTATTTTGTTGCCTGGGGTAAGAGCGACTTGAATCTAGCGTTAGAACCACGCTCCAACGATAATCAGGATCGCAAGAGTTTCTGGTCATGCGACTGGAATGACCAGCAACTTGAGGTCGGGCCGGCTCTGCGAGTATCTAAGCAAAATACTCCTGCAGCGGCCGCACCTCGAGGCTCCCCGCCTTCAACGCCGCGATCGCCTCCGCCACGGCCGCCGCACCCGATAGCGTCGTGTAATACGGCACCTTCTGCATCAGCGTTGCCCGCCGCAGCGACTTCGAGTCCGACACCGCCTTCTGGCCGTCCGTCGTGTTGAACACGATCTGGACCTGGCGGTTGCGGATGGCGTCTTCGATGTGGGGGCGGCCTTCCAGGACCTTGTTGATCTTTTCGGCGACGACGCCGTTTTCGGCGAGGAAGCGTTGCGTGCCTGATGTCGCCAGCACCTTGAAGCCGAGGCCGGCGAGGCGCTTCACCGCCGGCAGGATGCCCTTCTTGTCCTCGTCGCGCACCGACACGAACAGCGTGCCGTAGCGGGGGAGGTCGACGCCGGCGCCGAGCTGGCTCTTGGCGAAGGCCAGCGCGAAATCGCGGTCCAGGCCCATGACCTCGCCGGTAGATCGCATTTCCGGTCCGAGCAAGATGTCGACGCCGGGGAAGCGGGCGAAGGGGAAGACGGCTTCCTTGACCGCAATGTGGCCGGGGTTGCGGGCATCGGGCAGGGGGCCGTAATGGGCGAAGGCGTCTTCCAGCGTCTCGCCGGCCATGATGCGGGCCGCGATTTTCGCAATCGGACGCCCGATGGTCTTGGCGACGAAGGGCACGGTGCGCGAGGCGCGCGGATTGACCTCCAGCACATAGACCGTGCCGTCCTTGATCGCGTACTGCACGTTCATCAGCCCGCCGACATTGAGCGCGCGGGCAAGCGCGGCCGTCTGGCGCTCCAGCTCGTCGACGAGGTCCGAAGGCAGCGAGTGAACGGGTAGCGAGCAGGCCGAGTCGCCCGAATGGATGCCGGCTTCCTCGATGTGTTCCAGAATGCCGGAGACGAAGGTCGCCTTGCCATCGCAGAGGCAGTCGACATCGACCTCGATGGCGCCTGAGAGATAGGTGTCGAACAGCAGCGGGTTCTTGCCCAGTAGCGTATTGATCTGGCCGGTCTTGTCGTTGGGGTATTTCTGCTTGATGTCCTCCGGCACCAGGCCGGGCACGGTGTCGAGCAGATAGGTCTGCAGCATGCCCTCGTCATGGATGATCTGCATGGCGCGGCCGCCGAGCACATAGGAGGGGCGCACCACCAGCGGGAAGCCGAGCTCGCCGGCGACGAGGCGGGCCTGCTCGACCGAATAGGCGATGCCGTTCTTCGGCTGGCTGAGGTTGAGCTTGTGCAGCAGCTTCTGGAAGCGGTCGCGGTCCTCGGCCAGATCGATCATGTCGGGCGAGGTGCCGAGGATCGGGATGCCGGCCTTCTCAAGCGCGTCGGCCAGCTTCAACGGCGTCTGGCCGCCGAACTGGACGATGACGCCGACCAGTTCGCCCGAGGCCTGCTCGGCGCGCAGGATCTCCAGCACGTCTTCCGCCGTCAGCGGATCGAAATAGAGTCGGTCCGAGGTGTCGTAGTCGGTCGACACGGTCTCGGGGTTGCAGTTGATCATAATCGCTTCATAGCCGGCGTCGCGCAGCGCAAACGCCGCATGGCAGCAGCAATAGTCGAATTCGATGCCCTGGCCGATGCGGTTCGGGCCGCCGCCGAGGATGACCACCTTCTTGCGCGACGAGACCTGCGCCTCGTTGGCGAGGCTGCCGGCGAACGGCACTTCATAGGTCGAGTACATATAGGCGGTGGGCGAGGCGAACTCGGCCGCGCAGGTGTCGATGCGCTTATAAACCGGATGAACGTCGAGCCTTTGCCGAGTCTTCTGAATCACTTCGGCGTCGGTCTTCGTCAGCGAGGCGAGGCGGGCATCGGAGAAACCCATCGCCTTCAGCATGCGCAGATTGACGGCATCCTGCGGCAGGCCATGCTCGCGGATGCGGGCTTCCATGGCGACGATGCCTGATATCTGCTCGAGGAACCACGGGTCGATCTTGCACATTGCGTGCACGTCTTCCAGCGAGGTGCCCATGCGGATCGCCTGCGCCACCATCCGCAGCCGGTCGGGCGTCGGCGTGCCCAGGGCGGCGCGAATGGCGTTGCGGTCGTCGGCATGGCTGGCGACTGCGGTTCCATGGCCGAGGCCGGGGATCTCGATCTCGTCGAGGCCGGTGAGGCCGGTCTCCAGACCGCGCAAAGCCTTCTGCAAGGACTCCTGGAAGGTGCGGCCGATGGCCATGACTTCGCCGACCGACTTCATGGCGGTGGTCAGCACCGGCTCGGCGCCGGGGAATTTCTCGAAGGCGAAACGCGGTATCTTGGTGACGACGTAATCGATCGACGGCTCGAAGGAGGCGGGCGTGGCGCCGCCGGTGATGTCGTTCTCCAACTCGTCCAGCGTGTAGCCGACGGCAAGCTTGGCGGCAATCTTGGCGATGGGGAAACCGGTCGCCTTGGAGGCAAGTGCCGAGGAGCGCGAAACGCGCGGGTTCATTTCGATGACGACGAGGCGGCCATCGGCCGGGTTGACGGCGAACTGCACGTTGGAGCCACCGGTCTCGACGCCGATCTCGCGCAGCACCGCGATCGAGGCGTTGCGCATCATCTGGTATTCCTTGTCGGTCAAGGTCAGCGCCGGTGCGACGGTGATGGAGTCGCCGGTGTGCACGCCCATCGGGTCGATGTTCTCGATCGAGCAGACGATGATGCAATTGTCCGCCCGGTCGCGGACGACCTCCATCTCATACTCCTTCCAGCCGAGCACGCTTTCCTCGATCAGCACTTCGGTGGTCGGCGAGGCGTCGAGGCCGGACTGGACGATATCGTAGAACTCGGCGCGGTTGTAGGCGATGCCGCCTCCGGTGCCGCCCATGGTGAAGGAGGGGCGGATGATGGCGGGCAGGCCGACATGGTCGAGCGCCTGCGCGGCCACCGCCATCGCATGGCCGATATAGCGCTGCTTGCGGTCGCCTTCACCGAGGTTCCAGCTGGTTTCAAGCGCGTCGAGCGCGGCGTCGAGGTTCTTCGGCTTCTCGGCCTTCAGTGCGGCGCGCTCGGCCTCATGCGTCTTGCGGTCGGCGTTCTTGACGTCGGTGGCGTTGGCCAGCATCGACTTCGGCGTTTCCAGCCCGATCTTGCTCATCGCTTCGCGGAACAGCGCGCGGTCCTCGGCCTTGTCGATGGCCGTGGCGTCGGCGCCGATCATCTCGACCTGGTAACGCTCGAGCACGCCCATGCGGCGCAGCGACAGTGCGGTGTTGAGCGCGGTCTGGCCACCCATGGTCGGCAGCAGCGCGTCGGGCCGCTCCTTGGCGATGATCTTGGCGACGACCTCGGGCGTGATCGGCTCGATATAGGTGGCGTCGGCCAGTTCCGGGTCGGTCATGATGGTGGCCGGGTTGGAATTGACCAGGATGACGCGGAAGCCCTCTTCCTTCAGCGCCTTGCAGGCCTGGGTGCCGGAATAGTCGAACTCGCAGGCCTGGCCGATGACGATGGGGCCGGCCCCGATGATCAGGATCGACTTGATGTCGGTGCGTCTTGGCATGTTCGAAATTCCGTTCGGCGAGCGGCTTGCACGAAAAACCGGGACGGGAAGACCCGGCCGGTTGTGCTTGCGATTCTGGTATCAGGCTAGGAGGGCCTTATAGGGAAGAGTTTTGCGGGATGTAACCCCGAAAATGCAGGGAGCAGGGGTTAGGCAGTGGGCAATAGGCAGTAGGCAGTAGCGACTTGCCAACGGGTGGAGTTCGGCGCGCGCAGCCACGAACCGGCTATTGGCCTACTGCCTAATCCCTACTGCCTTATTCCCTCCAAAACCGATTTCCCGAACGCCACCGCGTCGGTGATCTCGAACCGTTCCGACACCCCGACGCGGATCATGCTGAGACTGCCTTCGCGGGTGTAGCGGAAATCGCCTTTGGCGTCCGAGCCGGCCGGCCGGCCACCGTCGAACGAGATGACACGGGTGCCGCCGTCGGGCCAGGTCACCGTCACTTCGGCCTTGTCCGTACCTTTATGCAGGACCGTTACCGCGCAGCGGGTCATCGGTTGGCCGACATTGCGGGCGCAGGGAATCTCGATGGAGCCGCCACTGGCGAGAGCGTCGGACTGATGCGGCAGTTCCGCGACGGTCAGCGGGTCGTGGGCGGCGGGCACGGCGGGGGCCGCGACCTCACCGGTCGACGGGGTTTCGGCAGCGGCCAATGCCAGGCCATAGGCATCCTGCATGGCGGTGTCGGCGGCCGATTTCATCGGTGTTTCAGGGGCGGCCGGATGAGCCGCGCGCCCCAACCTTGCCGCCAGGTCGGCTGGAGGCGCCAGCGGCGGCTGGGCGGGATCGGCGGACACCACCCTGTCCCCGTCCGTGTTCGCATCGGCAGCCGCGCCCGCGTCCTCGGCGCCGGCATCCGCCTGTTGGTCCGCATCAGGTACGGTCGCCGGGTTGACGGGAACGAGATAGCGCGCGGGGGCCCAGCCAGTTGCCCGGGGATTGTCCGACACGATCTTGCACCATTGATTCCCGTCAATGTCGTTACAGCCGAGGTTCCTGACGCTGGCGCCAGCGGCCAGACGGGTCTCGGTCTTGCCGATCGGCGATGGCTTGGTGCGGACATTGAGCAGGTCGTCTGGCGCCAGCCCGGTGACGATGGAGATGAACGGGGCCTCTTCGGCATGGGCCGGGACAACAGCCTGCCACGCCGCCATCAGCAGCGGAGCGGCGGCAATCAGCGCATGCAAACTTTTTCGGAGCGTAACTGTGCGCCTCTTCATTTGGCCGTGCGCCGATAGTCAAATCACCATGCCACGGCGGTTCCGCCGCATGCCCGGCCGGTTTTATAAGGGACGATGTGCCGCCATGTAAGTCCGAAAATTCAAGCGAACCATGCCGCGGGACGGACGGGGGAACCACTGCTGCTGCTTTCGAAACCGCAGCCGATCCCCTCGCAAGTCATCCTCGACGAGGGGCAAGGTCCGGATGCTGGCGCCGGCATGTCGGTGATTGTGAGTGTCGATACGGATGTGGTGCCGAGCAGACTATAGCCAAGCCGGCCAGGGTGGCTACTGGCTCGATCTCCATTTGGCCAATTCTATTTGATAGGCACTTCGCGGATGTCTCCTACGCTGCCACGCTCTAAGAAATATGACCAGCACAAGGTATCCAAATATTATAAGAAGGCCCAGAAGGAAACCAACGACGCTCACGTAAGCGGCTACAAGAAGCACCGACGCAATCGCGGTTACAGTATAATATAGGACCGATGCCCAGACATATTTTTCCATCTGAGAACTGCTCATCGATCCCCCATCTCGACAGTGAGATGCATAAATCATCAATGTTGAATGGAAACTGCAGCCAGTCCGGTAATCGTTTCTAAGCAGGGATTTCGAGGTCATGACCGCCGACAGCCGGCAGGGCAGGATCATGCACCGCCGCGGCGATGACGCTGTCGAGCAGGCCGGGGAAGCGGGCATCGAGATCGGCGCGGCGCAGCGTGATCATGCGGTTGGTGCCGACCACTTCGGCGCGGGTGACGCCGGCCTCGCGCAGCTTGGCCAGGTGATAGCTCAGATTGGTCTTGGAGCCGAGGTCGAGGAAACGGCTGCAGTTCAGCGGCACGCCTTCCTTGCTGGCAAGATAGCGCACGATCGCCAGCCGTGTCGGGTCGCCGAGCACGCCGAGCACGATCGGCAGGCTGATCTGGTCAATATTGGGATGGGGCAGGGTCATGCTCGAAAACTAAGCACAGTCCGGGCCGATTTCAACGCGTCTGTCCTGCCGCGGGCATGCACACTGTTTCTCCATTCGATGACCGTGCTGACACAGGGCTGTCAGGATGGTTCTGCTATTTTTACCAGTCTTCATTGACATCATGCCCCCTTATGTCCAATTGTTCAATAACTTTTGAACTAAGGACATCTCGCATGGACAAGCGGCTTTTCTGGCTTGCGCTCGGATCGTTCACGATCTCGACCGAAGGCTTCGTCATCTCCAGCCTCCTGCCTGACATCGCCAGGGATGCCGGCATTTCCATACCGCTCGCCGGATCTCTGATCACCGCCTTCGCGCTCGCCTATGCGATCGGCACGCCTATCCTGGCGACGCTGACCGGCGAATGGGACCGGCGCCGCGTCATCCTGTGGACGTTGGTGTTCTTCGTTGTCGGCAACGTCGTCGCCGCCATGAGTTCCTCCTTCGAGGTGCTTCTGATCGCGCGCATCATCATGGCGTTGTCGTCGGGCCTGTTCGCGGCGACCGCGCAAGGCACGGCGGTGGCGCTGGTCGATGACCATCACCGGGCGCGCGCCATCGCTGTCGTCGTCGGCGGCACCACGGTCGCCGTTGCCGTCGGTGCGCCGCTCGGCGCTCTGGTCGCCGCGTTCGCCGGCTGGCGCGGCACCTTCTATGCCATTGCCGGGCTTGGCGCGCTCGCCGGCGCGATCCTGTGGTACAGGCTGCCGCGCGGCATCGTCGGCACCAGGCTGCCCCTGAAGCGCCGGCTTGCCGCCGCAACGCGTCCCGGCGTGATGCCGATCCTGTTGACGACGCTGCTGGCGCTGACCGGTGCCTTCACCGTCTTTGCCTATGTCGCGCCGCTCGCCATCGAGGGCGCCGGGCTTGGCCAGATCGCGCTGCCCGGCATGCTGCTCGCCTTCGGCGTCGGCGCCGTCATCGGCAACATCGCCGGCGGCCAGGCCGCCGACCGTTTCGGCGCCACGCGCACCGTCGGCTGGTCGCTGACGCTGAGCGCGGCCATGCTGGTGATGCTGTCGGTCGTTCCCTCCTTCCTGCCGCAGCACATTGCCGGGCCGGCGCTGATGGCGATGATGGTGCCGTGGGGCATTGTCGGCTGGGCGTTCCCGCCGGCTCAGGCCAGCCGCATCATCAGGCTGGCGCCCGATGCAGCGCCTATCGTTTTGTCCCTCAACGGCTCGGCGCTTTATCTGGGTGTGGCACTGGGCGCGGTGGTCGGCGGCGAGGTGCTGCGCTACGGCGCGCCGGCCGATCTCGGCCTCGTCGCCGCGGCGTTCCCGTTGATCGGAATGGGTATCGTGCTCGCCGGGCGTATGCTGGCGAGGCCAGTGGCGATGCCGGCGGAATAGAATGACCGAACCAATTTCGACGGCCGCTCCTTCAGACCGAAGGAGCGGCCGTCGGCGTCTCGAAATCCAGCGCGGCGATTTCATCCAGCGCGGCACGCAGCTGAGCCGCCCGTTCCTTGCCGACCATCGCCTCGAAACGCTGCTGGGCCATGCTCCATAATTTTATCGCTTCCTCGAGCTTGACCTTGCCCAGCGGCGTCAGCCGCACGCGCCTGACGCGGCGGTCGTCCGTGTCGGTGAAAGTCTCGACATAGCCGTCGCGGATCAGCGGCTTCAGCGTATGGCCGAGCGCCGACAGGTCCATGATCAGCGCTTCGGCCAGGGCGCCCATCGTCGGCTCGTCGCTGACATGGATCTGAAAGAGCAAGCCAAACTGCGTGCCCTTCAGCCCGGTAGGCGCCAGCATGTCGTCGTAGAAGCGGCCGACACTGCGCCCGGCGCGGCGAAGCGTGGCGTTATTGCAAAGGCTGAATCCCGGCCCGTGGCTCTCGGTCATGTGAACTCCTTGGCTTCGCAACGATGCGCCAGCCCTGTCGCAAAATAGTTTTCGGGGTCGTCGTTGACAAGATAGCGGCATATGCCTACTTCCATGAAAATGGCATATGCCACTAATTGAAATTGGGTAGCGAGGCGCGGGTAGTCCGCAAGGCCGAGCGACAACGAACAAGACGGAAGGAACGACAATGACTGGGAAAGACAAGATGGGCACGGCGGTCGTCACCGGCGCTTCATCGGGCATCGGTGCGGTCTATGCGGACCGGCTGGCTGGGCAGGGCTATAACCTCGTGCTGGTGGCGCGGCGCGCCGACCGGCTGGAGGAATTGGCCGAGAAGCTGGGCTATACCTACGATCGCAAGGTGAGCGTGATCAGCGCCGATCTGTCCAACGACGATGATGTGCGCCGCGTCGAGCAGGCGATATCCGCCGACGACAGCGTGACGCTGCTGGTCAACAATGCCGGCCTCGGCGGCCAGCAGGTGGTGGCAACGGCCGACGCCGACGCGGCCGAGCGCATGATCAAGGTCAATGTCGTGGCGCTCACCCGGCTGACCCGTGCCGTGCTGCCGGGGCTTTTGGCGCGCAATCGCGGCGCCATCGTCAACATCGCCTCGGTGCTTGCCTTCGACAGCTCGTTCGGCGGCATTTACAGCGGCACTAAGGCCTATGTCGTCAACTTCACCGAAGCCCTGCATCGCGAGGTCGCGGGCACCGGCGTCAAGGTCCAGGTGGTGCTGCCGGGCGCGACCCGAACCGATTTCTGGGAACTTGCCGGCAGCGATATCGACCAGTTGCCGAAGGAGATCGTCATGAATGCCGACGATCTGGTCGATGCCGCCCTTGTCGGCCTGGCCAGGGGCGAAGCCGTCACCGCGCCGGCGCTTGCCGACGCGGCCAAGCTGGATATGTTCCTCGGCGCCCGGCAAGCCTTCTACGGCAGCCTGCACGCCGACAAGCCGGCCCCCCGCTACGCGGCCTAAAGAGGTTCGCGACGCGAACCAGCACCCCACCCGGCTGCTTCGCATCGGCTTGCCCGGGCGAGCCACGAGTCTCGGCCGACCTTCGGACCCCGCAAGGGGGAGCGCGTGTTTTCTACCTCCCCCTTGTGGGGAGGTCGGACCGAAGGTCCGGGTGGGGGTACTGGCGCCGACCTCGTGGGGTTCCTCTCCCCGCTTTGCGCAAGAGAGGGACCAGGTCAGTGCTAAACAGTCCGCCACATCGGAATGATCGAGGCCGTCAGCACCAGCGCCTGTACGATGTTGAGCACGCGCCATTGCCACTCGGTCTTGAGCAGCCGTGCCAGCACCATGCCGGCCGCGCACCAGACGGACAGCGAGATGGCGGCGGTGAGGCCGAAGGTCGAGCCGAGGAGCAGGGCGAGCTTTCCCGGCCCGTCGGCGAGCGCGGCGAAAGAGGCCGCCGCGCCCAGTCCCATCGCCCAGCCTTTGGGGTTCATCCACTGGATGCCGGCGCCGCCAAGAAAGCTGTTGGGTTTGGCCATCGCCACGTCGAGATTGGGCGGTCCCGCGCGGCCGATCTTGACCGCCAGCCAGACGAGATAGAGCGAGCCGGCGATCTTCATCGCCAGTTGCAAGGAAGGCACCGCAAGCAACAGGCCCGCGAGCCCGGCGGCCGCCGCCCCTGTCACGGTCGCGAGGCCGGCGGCACTGCCGATCATCAGCGGCACCGAACGGCGAAAGCCGAACTGCGCGCCCGACGCCGTTGACAAGGTTGTGGCGATGCCGGGCGTGGCGGTGGCCACGAAGGCGAACAGGATGAGTGGCAGGATGGGCTGGAGCATGCGGCTTCCTTTGTCGGTGGCCGTCATGGTATGCGCGACTATCAATCAGTAAATGCAATGTTTGTCATGGTTGGCATTAGGAACTATAATGCAGGCATGATCCGTAATCTCGACACTGCGCTCATCCGCACCTTCGTCACCGTCGCCGACAAGGCCAGCATGACGGCGGCGGCCAATGCGCTGCATCTGACCCAAGGCGCCGTCAGCCAGCAGGTCAAGCGGCTGGAGGAGACGCTCGGATGCGGCCTGTTCGAGCGCGACCGGCGCGGCCTGCGCCTGACGCGGTTCGGTGAGCGGCTGTTCGACAAGGCAAAGCGAATGCTCAGCCTCAACGATGAAATCTGGGCCGAGATGGCGGGGAGTGCCATCGCCGGCCGGGTGCGGCTCGGCGTCCCCTACGATCTGGTCGGCACCTTCCTGGCGCCGGTGCTGAAGGCCTATGCCGAGACCTATCCGCAGGTCGAGATCTCGCTGGTCTGCGCCTCCTCGCCGGACTTGGCGTCAGCGCTGGCTGCGGGAACCATCGACCTCGCGGTGATCGAGGAGCGCGTCGGTCCGAGCGCCGGCGAATGCCTTGTCATCGACAGGCTGGTCTGGGTCGGCGCCAAGGGCGGCGTTGCCCGTGCCAAGCGTCCGCTGCCGGTTTCGATCGTCGCCGATACCTGCGCTTTTCGGCCGGTCGTGCTGGCGGCGCTCAACGAGCACGGGCTGGAATGGCGCACCGTGTTCGAGAACGGCAACATCGACGCGACAACGGCCACCGTGCGATCGGACCTCGCCGTCACCACCTGGCTGGCTTCCACCGTGCCGGCCGATCTCCACATATTGCCGCTCGAATCCGGCCTGCCGCCACTGCCGAATTTTGCCATCAACCTGCATCTGCCGAGGCATGGCGTTGCGCCGGCAGCGCAGGAGTTCGCGCGGCATATACGTGATGGACTGGCGCGGCGGGCGCAGGCGGCTTGAGGGGGCGAACTTCGCTGTTCCAGCTTGGTGCCACCTCCGACAATCTATTTCCAGTTCTTGCGCCGCTCGAGCTCGGCGTCGGACGGCTCCTGCTGCACGAACGACCCGGTCTTGATCTCACCGCCGCGCTCATAAGTCGCCATGATGACGCCCGTGGTCGACGCCTGCGACTTGATGAGCTTGAAGGCGGCGGGCAGTGCGTTGTCGCCGAACAGCCGCTTGCCCTTGCCCAGCAACAGCGGAAAGATCATCAGCCGGATCTCGTCGATCAGCCCGTTGGCGAGCAGCGTCTGGATGAGATTCCCCGATCCCTGGATCAGCAGGTCGGGTCCGTCTTCCTGCTTGAGTTCCTTAAGCCTTGCAATGACATCGGGCCCAAGCCACTGGGTGTTCTGCCAGGTCAACGAATCCGGCCGGTGCGTGGCCACGTATTTGGTCGCCGGGTTGAAGGCATCGCCGATCGGATCTTTCTGATACGGCCAGTACGCCGCGAAGATGTCGTAGGTCCTGCGGCCGAGCAGCAGCGCGAAGGGTTTGGAGAACAGTTCATTCATTGCCGCGCCCGCCACCTCGTCAAAGTAATGGAAGGTCCAGCCGCCGAACTTGAAGCCGCCGACAGGGTCCTCTTCCGGACCGCCCGGCGCCTGCATGACACCGTCGAGGCTGACGAAAGTGGCGGCGATGATCTTTCTCATTGGTCTCTCCCTTATTCCATCCACGCCGTCGCGGCTGGACTGTGGTCCAAGGACGGCCGGCGCGTCAGCATCCCGACACGGCTTGCCAGATTTTGCGCAAGCCCGGCCATCAAACGGTCAGCTGCCGGGTCTGGCGCCGGGCTTTTTCGACGAGAACCAGACATCGCCGAAAATAGCGGTGGCGGTGCGGTCCGGCGCCTTGTCATGCGTCAGCCAGATCGAGCGGCTGCGCGCGGCCTGGTCGCGCGTCGGGATCTTGGCGGCGGGGTCCACGCTCGACGCGCCGACGCAAGGGATGAACCAGGAGCGCATGAACGGTTCGCACGCGAAGCCTTTTTCGGTGCGGGTCACCATCACGGCGAACGGGACGGTCTCGGCCGGGCGCCAGGGAAAGATCATGCGGCCGCCCTGGCGCAGAGCCTTCAGCCAGCCGGCCGGAGGTGCGACGACGCCGGCATTGACGTAGATGATATCGGATGGGGGCAGGGAGGACATGACGGCATCGCCATGGACGACGGCGACGTTGTCATAGGCTTCGAGATTCTTTCGCGCGCGGTCGGCCAGGTCTTTGTCGAGCTCGAAAGCGGTGACGCTGCCGCCGGGCGCGACAAGTCTGGCCAGCAGCGCTGTGTAATAGCCGGTGCCGGCGCCGATATGCGTGGCGGCCTCGCCAGGTCTCGGCGCCAGTTTCCCGATCCACATGGCGTGCAGGAACGGCTCGCCATTGTTGATGCCCTTGTCGGCGTCGAGCGCTACCAGCACGTTCTGGTAGAGGTGGACCGGATCGGAGCTCGGCGTGGTTATCTTGCCCTTGCCGGCGATGATCGTCCACGGCCCCGAACCGAGGAAGGCTTCGCGCGGAACACTGGCGAACACGTCTTCCAGCCGCGGGTCCGATGAGGCGGCGTTGGCGGCCATCAGCCGTGCATAGAACTTTCTGGCGTCTTCGACATTGGACATGACGCCCGGGAAGATAGCGCGATTTTGCGCTCTTGGGACCGGGTGGACTTCAGCCCATCCCGAATATCGTGTCGTAGAGCAGCTTGAAATTGAGCACCAGGATGATGGCCGCGACCACCCAGGCCAACGCGGCGACCGCGCGCGGAATGGCAAGACTGCCCATCTTCCTCCGGTCGGAGACGAACTGCACCAGCGGGATGACCGCGAAAGGCAACTGCATCGACAGGATCACCTGGCTGAACACCAGCAACTGGCCGGTGCCCTTCTCGCCGTAGAGCGCGGTGACGGCCACGACCGGGACGATGGCGATGCCGCGCGTCAAAAGCCGGCGCGCCCAGTTGGGGATGCGCAGGCGCAGGAAACCTTCCATGACGATCTGGCCGGCAAGTGTCGCCGTCACCGTCGAGTTCAGGCCCGAGGCAAGCAGCGCGACGGCAAACAGGATCGAGGCGATGCCGAGGCCCAGCAAAGGCGACAAGAGCTCGAAGGCCTGACCGATCTCGGCGACATCCTGGTGGCCGGTGCCGTGGAACGCTACCGCCGACACGATCAGGATGGCGGCGTTGACGAACAGCGCCAGCATCAGGGCGATGGTCGAATCCGCCGTTGCCCATTTGACGGCATCGCGTTTGCCGGCGTCGGTGCGTTCATAGGCGC
The DNA here is from genome assembly GCF_006442155.1 of Mesorhizobium sp. B2-4-14. Classification (NCBI taxonomy): domain Bacteria; kingdom Pseudomonadati; phylum Pseudomonadota; class Alphaproteobacteria; order Hyphomicrobiales; family Phyllobacteriaceae; genus Mesorhizobium; species Mesorhizobium sp. B2-4-14. The sequence goes on from NZ_VFVA01000005.1 coordinate 153,012, forward strand.
GGGTCTGCACGATCGAGGAGTGCAAATAGAGATTGTGCGGCATGACGGTGGCGCCGATGATGCCGATGGCGATGTAGAGCATCGCCGGGTTGGTGACGATTTCCGAGGACGGCACGAACATCGAATGCAGGATCGTGCCGGCCGGCGGGGCGGCAACGAAAATCTGAATGGCAAAGCAGCTGAAGATGATGATCAAAAGCGCGACGACGAAGGCTTCGAGATAGCGAAAGCCCTTGTTCATCAACAGCAGCACCAGGAAGGCGTCAAGCGCGGTGAGCACGGCGCCGCCGATCAGCGGAATGCCGAACAAGAGCTGCAGCGCGATCGCCGTGCCGATCACCTCGGCCAGATCACAGGCGATGATGGCGAGTTCGCAGGCGATCCACAGCACGAAATTGACCGGGCGCGGATAATAGGCACGGCAGGCCTGGGCGAGGTCGCGGCCGGTGGCGATGCCAAGCCGGGCTGCCAGCGCCTGCAGCAGGATCGCCATCAGGTTGGACAGCATGATGATGAACAGGAGCGTGTAGCCGAACTGGGCGCCGCCGGCGAGGTCGGTCGCCCAATTGCCGGGATCCATGTAGCCGACCGAGACCATGTAGCCGGGACCCATGAAAGCGAACAGGCGGCGGAACCAGGCGCCGGAACTCGGCACCGCGATGGAGGAATTGACCTCGCGCAGGCTGGGCTGGTCGTCCTCTTCGGGCCCGGCTACCCGCCATGCGGATCGGGAGGCTGTGGCTTCGGCTTCAGACATGAAAGAGGGCTTTCCGCGAGACTTGTCGATCTCTCTTAAGCTATGTCACGGCTCAACATTATGCAATATGCTATATTTCATTGTCGGTGCTTTTTGTCCGGCATTTTGCCGGAGGTGGCGAACAGGCAATCGGACTCGATATCCGGGTCGAGCAATTGCCCTACATTCCGATGGAAAAGCCTCTATCGCTGCAATAACGCTCGAGCGTATCGACCGAAGCCTGGGGATCGGCTAGCGCCACATAGGTGTCGGGCCGCAGGAGATAGAGCGCATCACGGGCCAGGCCTGCTGCTTCATAAGCAGGCCGCCAGTCGAAGACGTTCAGCGGAACCCGATGGCGTTCGCACCAGGACCTCACATCGCCATTGGCGACGCCGTAGATATGGACCTGCCATTGCGGGGCGGCGAGCGACGTAAAATTGTCCAATCCCCCGACCGGCGCCCATGGCAGCCGGTCGCCGCCGCGGACCTCGCCCGCGGAGCCCTCGCTGACGGGGCTGTCGCGGTAGTTGAGGGTGATTTGCGAAACGGTCCGGAAGATGAATTCGCGAACCCGGTCTATGCCGAGGACCCTGGGTACGACAATCGGCGCGATCCGCGTGCGTACGAGGTCGGCGATGTGCCCGTCGGCAGTGACGAAGGTGAAGATGCGGTCGGTGGTGGCAACGAGGCGTCTGGCGAATGCAATGCGCTCGATCTCATAGCTGTCGAGCAGGGCATCGGGCGCCCGTGCCGCGAGCACGCAAGACAGTTTCCAGGCAAGGTTGATCGCGTCCCCGATCCCGGTGTTCATTCCTTGTCCGCCGACCGGACTGTGGATATGCGCCGCGTCACCCAGCAGGAATGCGCGGCCCTTGCGGAACTGCCCGGCGACGCGGTGGTGAACATGGTAGGTCGAGAACCAGTTCACCTTTTCGATCTTGATCTTCAGGTTTTCGATCGCCTTGCTGCTGACGTCGTCGAATGTCAGCGTGTCGGCATGATCCGCGCGTTCGTCGCGGACCGTGCCGATCAGCCGAGCGCGGCGCGTGTCCGCCAGCGGAAAGATCGCCAGGAAGTCGGCCTCGTCGAGATCGACATGCAATTCGCCATTGATCGCTTCACCGGATGCCTCGACATCGGCGACGTAAAAAAGTTCACGATAGGTGCCGCCGGAAAAACCGGCCGATATCGTCTCGCGCACCAGGGAACGTGCGCCGTCACAACCCGCCAGATAGCTGAATTCGACGGTCTCCTCGCCATGCTCGCCACGCAGGCGGGCGACAATGTGGTCGCCATGGTCGGTGAAATCATGCAATTCGGTCCGCCGCTCGACGGTGACGCCCAATTGTCCGAGCCGTTCGACCAGAAGGCGTTCGTGCTCGTCCTGCGGAAAGATCTGCAAAAAGGGATAGGGCGACAGATCCTCGCCGATCGCGGCGAATGGCACGCGCGCCTCCGCTTTACCGCGCACCCACAAATTGGCGGCGCGCACCTTGTGGCCGCGCGCGGTCACGGCATCGGCCAGATCGAGTTGACGGTAGAGTTCGAGCGTGTGCGCGGCAACGGCCAAGGCGCGCGACGTCGTGCCGGGCTCGGCGGTCCTGTCGATGATGCGGACGCCGACACCCAGCCTGGTGAGCCAAAGCGCCAGCACCAGGCCGGTTGGGCCGGCGCCTACGATCAGAACGTCACTGCGGGTCATGGCTTTCTCCCTGGCGGCGATTGCAGTCGGGCGGTTTCAGCTCAGCAACACCCAAATATGGCCCCAGGAGTCACGGACAATGGCACTGGATCGGTTTCTGCCGTCCCATCGAGGGCATAGGCTGGCGGAGGAACGTCGTCCCGACGCGCAACGACCTGCTTGCCGATCGGCGAACATGCCTCCAAATAAACGGCCTGAAGAATCAAAGCCCGTGCTATAAAAACAGAGACGGCAAAACTCCCAGGAGGAGCGCGCATTGGCGCTGAAGAACAAACCGGTCCCGCGTGAGCCATTGCCTGACGCCGACGTCCATTCGGAAGGGTTCCGGCAGACGCGCGAAGCCCGCCGCAGCGCACTTGTCGAGGACTATGTCGAGCTGATCGCCGACCTGATCGAGGACGGGAACGAGGCGCGCCAAGTCGATATTGCGGCTAGGCTCGGCGTCGCCCAGCCGACAGTGGCCAAGATGCTGACCAGGTTGTGCGCCGACGGGCTGGTGTCGAGAAAACCCTATCGCGGTGTGTTCCTGACCGAGGCCGGCCGCAAGGTGGCCGAGGAGAGCCGCATCCGCCACCAAACGGTGGAAGCCTTCCTGCGCTCGCTCGGCGTCAGCGCCGAGACGGCGCGCATCGATGCCGAGGGCATCGAGCATCATGTCAGCGCCGGAGGCTCCGGATGGCTTTGTTGGTGGGTTTTGGCGGTCGACAGCCGCTGTCGAGCGATCCTCGACGTGATTACTTCCAAATCCCCGGTTGGAAAGGGTTCCATCTTGTCGGCCAGCGGTCAGTCAATTTCGCGCTTTAATTCCAGGCGAAGAACGGCTTTCGGCGATCCAGTCCGCAAGGCTGCGCGCAAAGCTTCGCGGCACGATCATGTCGCAGCCGGTCTCGCTCGTGCGCAGGACGAGCACCGGTACGTGATGGAGGGCCGTTTGCAATGCGCGGCCTGGCGCTGAGCCTGCCGAGCGCCAGTCGGCTGCGATGCAGTTGGAGAGGATTTCCAGGAGGCCCGCGCCGCTCAAGCTGAAGCGCACGCGTCCCTCGCCGAGGGAGAGCGAACAGCCCAGCTCGGGATCGATCGCGGGTTGCGGCGGTTTTGCATCCGCCTCCGTGATCAGCCACAGACGGCGGGGAGAGACCCGGACGATGAGCGTGTCGGCACAACGGGCAGTCTCGCCGACGGAGACGGGCAGGGCGGTGCCCAGCAATTGCGAAACACGCAACTCAAACCGGGCCAGCATCCCGTCCCAGCCCTCGATCTGAACGATCGGGCAATCTGACGTCGACAGATTGAAATCTTTCAATGCCAGAGCCTCAACCATGCAGCCGCTCTCCTTTCGGATCCAGAAAGACGGGCGAGACGATGCGGGCGCGAACGGTTTCAGCCTTCATCGGATAGGTGGCGAGGACTTCGCTTCCCTCGACCGCGACATCGCCTGCCAGCAGGGCAAGGCCGACATAACGGCCGTGCTCCGGGCTGAACGTGACCGAGGTTATCCGGCCGCGTCCATGCCCTGCAACGGTATCGTCGGGCATGAACAATATCGCGCCGCCACGCAGGCGCTTGCCTTCCTCAGTGCATTCCAGTCCGACAAGTCGCTGGCGGTTGGGCACCTGAAAGGCCGGACGCCGCCGCAAGACATCACCAACGAATCCGGTGCGCTTTCCGATCATGCGGCCAAGGCCGAGATCGTCGAGCGCGGTACGGCCATCGATCTCGGGTCCGGCGACATGGCCCTTTTCGACCCGCAGCGCCCCGAGCGCTTCGACCCCGTAGGGTCTCAGGCCGAAGGGCGCGGCGGCCTCAAGCAAATAGTGCCAGACCTTCCCGCCGGCAGTTGCGCCGACATAGATCTCGTAGGCGCGCTCGCCGGAATAGCTGAGCCGCATGATGCGCAATGCCCGGCCGTCAAACTCCGCTTCGGCAAGGCCCATATGCGGCAGCGCATCGTTCGAGACGTCGATCTCCGGAAAGGCGGCGGCAAGGATATCGCGGCTCCTCGGTCCGGCGACCGACATCGCTGCCCATTCGTCGCTGACGGAGGTGACGGCGACGCGCAGGTCCGGCCACGCGGTGTCGAGCAGGAATTCCAGCCGCGACAGGACATCGGCCGCCTTGGCGGTCGAGGTGGTCATGAAGAAACGGTTTTCCGACAATCGCGTGGTGGTGCCGTCATCGAAGACGACGCCGTCATCGCGCAGCATGACGCCGTAGCGGGCGCGGCCTACCGGCAGCTTGGCGAAGCCGTTGACGTAGACGCGGTCGAGGAAAATGGCCGCGTCCGGGCCTTGCACGTCGATCTTGCCGAGAGTGGAAATGTCCATCAGGCCCGCGGCCCCGCGCACCATGCGCATCTCTGCGACATAGGCCTCGTTCACGTCGCGGCCGGCGGCGCGATAGAAGTAAGGACGCATCCACAGCCCGACCTCGAGCATCTCGGCGCCGTTCGCCACATGCCAATCATGCATCGGCGTGCGGCGAAACGGCTTGAAATGGTGGCCGACGGCGCGGCCGGCGAGCGCGCCGATAGCGATCGGCGCGTAGGGCGGACGAAAGGTCGTTGTTCCGGTTTGCGGGATCGTCGCCTGGCGCAACGCCGCCATGGCCGACAGCGCGGCGAAATTGCTGGTCTTGCCCTGGTCGGTCCCCATACCGAGCGTGGTGTAGCGCTTCAGGTGCTCGACCGATTCATAACCCTCGCGATACGCCAGTTCGATGTCCTTGCTGGTCACATCCATCTGGAAATCGACAAAGGCCTTTCCGCGGCCGACGAAGGGGATTGCACGGAACGCGTTGGCCGCGGCTTCGCCGAGATCGAGCCTCGCAGGGGCCGGTGCGGCTCGAGATTTTCCGCAGAAGGCCGCAGCTTCGATGCCGGCACGGTGGCCGCCGTCGGTGGCATCGGCGGTCGAGAAGCAGCCCATCATTGCACCGGCGCCAAAGTGGCCTGCCGGAAAGGCGCCGGGGATGAAGCCGTCCATGTCGTCGCGATAGATAGGCTTGACCCCGAGATGCGAGGTGAGATGCACGGTCGGTGACCAGCCGCCGGACACGCAGACGAGGTCGCACGCAATCTCCGAATTGCCGCGCGGCCCGGCAAGCTTCGCGGCCTTGACCTCATGGCCGCCACGCAGGTCGGCGATTTGGGTCCCGGCCCGGATCGCTACGTTCAGGCGCCTGGCTTCCTCCGCCAGATCGGCAGGTGAGGCGCTGCGCTGATCCGCGATGGTCACTTGCGCACCGGCGGCGGCGAGGTCGATGGCGGTGAGATAGGCGCCGTCATTCGCGGCAGCGACCAGGATATTCTTGCCCGGCAGGACGGCGAAGCGATTGAGGTAGATCCGGGCGGCCGATGCCAGCATGACACCCGGCCGGTCATTGTTGGAGAAGACCAGCGGCCGCTCGATGGCACCGGTGGCAAAGACGACTGCGCGGGCGCGAAGCATGGTGAAGACCTGCCGCGGAGCGCCTTGCGCGGTCGGATCATCGTTTCGTTCGATCAGCGCCAGGGTGTTGCCGTCATAGGCGCCGAATGCCATCGTCTTGCGCAGCACCGTGACGTTGGACAGGCCTGCCAGTTCGGTCTCGACCGCCTTCAGCCACGCTGCCGCCTCGCCATCGGAACGCTCCGAAAGAAGCTGGCCGCCTAGCAGGAAATCCTGCTCGATCAGCGCAACGCTTGCGCCTGCGTATGCCGCGGCGCGAGCCGCCGAGAGGCCGGCAGGGCCGCCGCCGACAATGGCAATATCGGCAAATGCGTGACGCACCTCGTAGCGATCGGGATCGGGCTCCGTGCCGGCCCGGCCCAGGCCTGCCGCCCGGCGGATAAAATGCTCATAGAACATCCAGGCGCGCCGCGTCGGTCCCATGAAGGTCTTGTAGTAGAAGCCGGCCGAAAGGAACGGCGCAAACAGCCCGTTGATGCTCTGCAGGTCGAACGCAAGTGACGGCCAGCGGTTCTGGCTTTCGGCAGACATGCCTTCCGCCAGTTCGAGCGTGGTGGCCGGCAGGTTCGGTTCGCGCCGTCCCCCACTCCCGAGGGTGACCAGAGCGTTCGGTTCTTCGGGGCCGGCCGAGAAGATGCCGCGCGGTCGGTGATATTTGAAGCTACGTCCGGTGAGTGTGATCCCGTTGGCCAGCAAAGCCGAAGCCAGCGTGTCGCCTTGGTAGCCGTTCAGCGTGCGGCCATCGAAGCTGAAGCCAATCGGTTGCGCACGATCGATGCGGCCGCCTGCTGGCAAACGTCTGTCATTCGAGTTCATGCTTCTATGTCCTGGCGAAACCGACGGAGAGGATGGAATGGTCGCTGGTGTCGCGCTCGACGACCAACCATTGCCGGCAGCCGGTCACGTGCTGCCAGAACTCGCTGTGCTGCCCGGGCGGGTTTTTGCGCACATAAACATAGTGGTACCAGGCCTCCGGGTCCGGATCGTCATGCCGCGGACGCGTGACCGAAGCGTCGCCGCCATAGCGGAACTCATCATGGTCGCGCGGGCCGCAGCACGGACATTCGATGCGAAGCATTTCGCTGCTCCCTATTGCAGCCAGGCCGAGGGACCGGCACCGGCCTCGTCGAGTATGTGGCCGGTGCGGAAACGGTCGAGCCCGTAAGCGGCGATCAGCGGATGCGGTTTGCCGGTCGCCAGCGTGTGTGCAAAACACCAGCCCGAAGCTGGTGTCGCCTTGAAGCCGCCATAGCACCAGCCGCCGTTGAGATAGAGCCCGTCGATCGGCGTCGGGCAGATGATCGGGCTGGCGTCGGGCGTCATGTCCATGACGCCGCCCCAATGGCGCAGCAGCCTGACGCGCGAGATGCAGGGCATCAGCGCGATCGCGGCCTCCGCCACCTCGCGCACGACGCCGAGATTGCCGCGCTGGGCATAGGAATTGTAACCGTCGAGATTGCCGCCGAAGACAAGCCCGCCCTTGTCGGATTGGCTGACATAGAAATGATCGGCGCCATAGGCGACGACATGGTCGACCAGCGGCTTCAGCGGCTCGGTGACGAAAGCCTGGAGCACATGGCTTTCGATCGGCAATTCCAGGCCGGCCTTCCGTCCGAGCACCGACGTATGACCGGCAACGGCGAGGCCGACCATGCCGGCGCCGATCCGGCCCTTGCTCGTCTCGACGCCGATGATCCTGTCGCCATCGCGGACAAAACCGGTTACTTCGCAGTTCTGGATGATGTCGACGCCATGACCATCGGCGGCGCGCGCATAACCCCAGGCGACGGCATCGTGGCGGGCGGTGCCGGCGCGACCCTGCAGGATGGCGCCATATATCGGAAATCGCGCCGTGTCGGAGAAATCGAGATAGGGCACCAGCCGCCGCACTGCATCGCGGTCGAGTATGTCGGCATCGATGCCGTTCAGCCGCATGATGTTGGCGCGATGACTGAAAGTGTCGAGCTGGTCCGCGCAATGGGCGGTGACGATCTGGCCGCGCTGCGAAAACATGACGTTGAAATTCAGCGCCTGCGACAGGCCTTCCCACAGCTTGACCGAGAATTCGTAGAATTGGGTGTTGCCGTCGAGCAGGTAGTTGGAGCGGATGACGGTGGTGTTGCGGCCGACATTGCCGCCGCCGACATAGCCCTTCTCCAGCACGGCGACATTGCGGATGGCGTGGTTCTCGGCGAGATAGAAGGCCGTGGCCAGCCCGTGTCCGCCACCGCCGACGATGATCACGTCGTAAGCCGGCTTCGGCTCCGCCGCGCGCCAGGCGCGCTGCCAGTTCTTCTGGCCGGAGAGGCCATTGCGGAAAATCGAGAACGCAGAATAGCGCGACATGTTCATGGTCTAGCGAACGATCGAACCGGCCGGGGTGTGGGTCAGCACTTCAGCGCCCGCGTCGGTCAGCAGCACCGTGTTTGACATGAAATGGTCGCCGCGGCCGGTGCCCATCAGCCAGGACAGGATGTGGAAGCTCATGCCGGTCTCGATTTCGAGATCGGAATCGTGTCTCAGTCCGGTCACTGAATTGCCGCCGGTCCAGGATGGCGGCTGGCCGATGCCGACCAGATAGCCGCAATGATGGCGGCGATAGTGCGACAGGCCGGCTTCGTCGGCGACGCCTTGCCAGGCGGCATAGACATCGCGCGCCCTGACGCCGGGCTTGAGCGCCTTGACGACGGCGTCGAATGCCTTGGCCGTGACCTCGGCCATCGCCGCGTCCTCATCCTTGATGCTGCCGATGCGGATCAGCCGGCCGAGCGGCGCATGATAGCGCGAGACGCAGCCGGAGAGTTCGACGAAGACAGGCTCGCCGGTGCGGTAGATGCCGTCGCCCCAGGTCGTGTGTTCTTCCCCGAGCCTGGCGGTTGGACGAATGAACGGGCCGAACCCCGGCGCGTGGCCCCCGGCGCGGATCATCGCCGCCATGCATTGGGCGGCGACCTCCTGCTCGGCGGCGCCGGCGGAGATTGCCGCGATGGCCGCACCTGCAGCAGCGTCCGTAACCTTGGCGGCGCGGCGCATCAGCACCTGTTCCTCGGCACTCTTCACCAGCCGCATCCTGTCGACGAGCCCGGAAACGTCGCTCCACCTGGCGTCGGCCTGCGCCTCGAGCCTCAAGGCGAGGCCATGGCTCAGACCCGCCGTCCAGTTTTCGAGGCCGATCTGTTTGCCTGCCAGGCCAAGCTCAAAAATGAGGCGCGCGGCCAGATCGGCAGCGGTTTCGCTGTCGGAATGACCGCGGAAATCCGCCGCCTTCACCTGGTTCTCTATCGTCACCTTTTCCATTGACCGGGTGACCAGAACCGGTCGACCGTCGAGTGGGACAATCAAGAGGTGTGGCGCGAAATAGCCCCAATGGTCGAGGCCGGTGAGGTAGAAGATATTCTCAGGCGAAGCGAAGATAGCGGCATCAAGCCCGCGTTCTGCCAGCGCCGTGGACACCTTCGACAGGCGGCCGGCGATTTCGGCTTCGGAAAAGGGATTGCGGTCCATTGGGTATCCTTGAAGTTACCGGCTCTTGGGCTGGTGGTCAGTCAATGACGATGAGATCGCGGGTCACGTCGCACAGCCGTTCGCCGCCGCCTTCGGTAACGACGAAGGATTCGGAAATGGCGACGCCGAAATCGTCGAGCCATACGCCGGCCATGAAGTGGAAGCACATACCGGGCTGCAGTTCGGTCTTGTCGCCAGGCCTCAGGCTTGCGGTGCGTTCGCCCCAATCCGGCGGATAGGCGAGGCCGACAGGATAGCCGACGCGGCTTTCCTTCTTCAGCCCGTTTCTGCGCAGCACCGCCTGCCAGGCGGCCTCGACCTCTTCGGCGGTGTTGCCGGGCCGTGCCAGATCGAGGCCCGCATCGACCCCTTCGACGATCGCCTTTGCCATATCGGAGAGGGCGGTCGGCGGCTTGCCGAAATGCACCGTCCGGGTTAGCGCCGCGTGATAGCGCCGTCGCACACCGGCGATCTCGATGATGGCCAGCCCGCTGTCCGGAAGAGGCGCGTCCGACCAGGTCAGATGCGGTGTGCTCGTGCCTTCGCCTACCGGCATCAGCGGGCAGATTGCTGCGTAGTCGCCGCCGACGCCTGGCAGGCCCATGATCTGGGCATGATAGATTTCCGCGATCACTTGGTTCTGCGGCACGCCCGGTCGCATCTTTTCGACCGCGCGGTTCATGGCATTGTCGCAGATCGCGCCGGCTTCACGGATCAGCACCAGTTCGGCCTCCGATTTTACCAGCCGCGCCCAGTTGACGAGGTCGTGATTGTTGCCGAAACGCGCCGCGGGCAGGCCGCCGACAAGATGGGCATGACAGCGCGCCGTGTAGTAGTGCGCGTCCATCTCGACGCCGATGCGCGCCTGTTCCCATCCGCGTGCCCGGATCAGGCTGGCGAGTTCGTCATACGGATGCTCGATAGGCTGCTGTACCAGCCGCTCGGAGAACGCGACGATGTTTTCTTCGGGCAGGCCGGTGGTCAAGCGGGCGCTCCTGGCGTCCTGCGCCCTGCCGAACCAGATCGGCAGATTTTCCTCCAGATGGACGAGCACGCATTGCGGCACGTAGAAGGACCATCCGTCGTAGCCAGTAAGCCAGCACATGTTTGCGGGATCCTGGCAGACGATGAGATCGAAGCCGGCCTTCTCCATGCGCCGCTTCACGCCCGTCAGGCGCTGCGCGTATTCCGTCTTCGTGAAATTGGCTGACCTGCTCAAAACTTGTCCCCGTGACCATCGTGATCGATTGCAAGTCCGCCGCTACATTTCGAGGCAGATACCTCTAATTGTGCACAACTAGCAATCAATCCAGCCACACATTCGGGCTGACATCAGTGATTTTCCAGATTCGTACAGGGTGTCTTGCGATATGTCCAGATGAGTTGTATACGTCTTACATGTTCGATGTGACGATGGAGAAACGTCCTTCGAGCCAGTAATCTCATCCAAAAAAGAAAAGGGGAATGCATGCTCACGTCACAGATATCTCGCCGCACGGCCATGAAGACGGCTGCCTGCCTTGCGCTCGTCGCGACTATGTTCACGGCGCTTCCGGCTCAGGCCGAAACGACCCTCGAACGCGCCAAGAAGGACGGCTACATCCGCGTCGGTTTCGCCAATGAGGCGCCGTTCGGGTTCGCAACGCCTGACGGCAAATTGACCGGCGAAGCGCCCGAGGTCGCCAAGGCTGTGCTCGCCAAGATGGGCATTTCGCAGGTGGACGGCGTGCTGACCGAATTCGGGTCGCTCATACCTGGCCTGAAGGCTGGGAGATTTGACATCATCGCTGCCGGCATGTTCATCAATCCAAAGCGTTGCGCGGAGATCAATTTCTCCGAACCGTCCTATGGTATCGGTCAGGCCATGCTGGTGGCGAAGGGCAACCCGAAGGGCATAAAGGATTATTCGAGCGTCAAGGACAATCCCGATCTCAAGCTTGCGGTGATGGCGGGCGCGGTCGAGGGTGGATACGCCAAGGATGCAGGTGTCGCGCCAGGGCAGATCGTCGCTTTGCCTGACCAGTCCAGTCTCGTTGCCGCCGTCCAGGCAGGGCGCGCCGACGCCGCCGCGCTTACCGCATTGTCGATCGCCGATATGGCCAAGAAGGCCGATGGCGTCGAATCGACCAAGCCCTTCGGCGAAGTTGCCGGCAAGTCGGTGAAGGGGCACGGCGGCTTCGGCTTCCGCAAGGAGGACACCGATCTCCAGGAAGCGTTCAATGCCGAACTGAAGAAATTCATCGGCTCACCGGAGCACATTGCGCTGGTCGAACCACTCGGCTTCGGTAAGGATTATCTGCCGAACAAGACCACCGCGCAGCTCTGCAAGGGCGAATAAGTTCCCAACTGCTGGGCGGCGTGAAAGCGCCGCCCCTTTTTTTGCTCGGAGAAGCAGATGGGAATCCGCACGCTCGTTGCCATGCTGGTTGTCTCGCTGGCCGTGATCGCCGTGCTTGCAACGCAGGCAACATACAGGCTGTTCCTGCCGGGGCTGCTGCAGGGCGCCGTCCTGACAATGGAGATCGCCATCCTGGGCAGCCTGCTGGCGGTCATCATGGGCGTGCTCGCCGCCTTGGCACGTATGTATGGCCCGGCGCCGCTTAGATGGCTGGCGACGGTCTATGTCGAGATCTTTCGCGGCACCTCGGCGCTGGTGCAATTGTTCTGGCTATTTTTTGTGCTGCCGCAATTCGGCGTCACGCTAGACGCATTTCTCGTTGCCGTGCTGGCGCTCGGCCTGAATGTCGGGGCTTACGGATCCGAATGCGTGCGGGGGGCCATCCAGTCAGTCGCGCGCGGCCAGTGGGAAGCGGGAACTGCGCTCAACATGAGCCGCGCGCAGATGCTGCGCCGGATCATCCTGCCGCAGGCCTTCATCGCCATGATCCCGCCTTGGGGCAATCTGTTCATCGAGTTGCTGAAGTCGACCGCGCTGGTCTCGCTGATCACCCTGTCGGACCTTGCCTTTAAGGCGCAGCAGATGAACCAGAACACGTTCAAGACCATTCCAATCTTCACGCTGGTGCTGCTGATGTATCTCGCCATGTCGCTCACCGTTTCCATCGGCATGCGGCTGCTCGAAAAGCGGGCCTCGCTCGGCTTGGCGCGAGGGAAGGCAGCATGATCTGGGATTGGAGTTTTGCCCTAGAGATCCTGCCGGTGCTGGCGCGCGCCGCGGTCATCTCGATAGAGGCGACGCTGCTCGGTTTCGCCATCGCGGCCTCGCTCGGCCTGGTCCTGGCGGTGATCCGCATCGCCGTGCCGTGGACCGGTTGGACGATCTCGGTGCTGGTCGAGCTGATCCGCTCGACGCCATTGCTCATCCAGATATTCTTCCTCTATTTCGTCTTTCCGAAATTCGGCCTTGTGCTCGACGCGTTCACGGCTGGTGTCATGGCGATTGGCATTCACTATGCCGCCTACTGCTCGGAGGTCTATCGCGCCGGCTTCGACAACATCCATCGTGGTCAATGGGAAGCCTCGATCGCGCTGAATCTCTCGTCCTGGACGACCTTTCGCGACATCATTATCCCGCAGGCCATTCCGCCGATCGTGCCGGCGCTCGGCAACTATCTCGTCGCGCTGTTCAAGGAAACGCCGCTGCTTTCGGCTATCGCCGTGCTGGAACTCATGCAGACAGCCAAGATCATCGGCTCCGAGACTTTCCGCTACACCGAGCCGATTACCCTGGTCGGCCTGTTCTTCCTTGCGATGAGCCTGGTTTCTGCCGCGCTTATTCGTGCCCTCGAACGCCTGCTCAACCGGAGGAACACGCGATGACGGAACAACCGATGGTCCGCTTCGACAATGTTTCCAAACGCTACGGCGCGTTGACCGTTCTCGACGGCTTGAACCTCGAAATCGCGCGCGGCGAGAAGGTCTCCGTCATTGGCCCGTCCGGTTCGGGCAAGACCACCGTGCTGCGCATGCTGATGACGCTGGAGACGATCAATGATGGTGTCATCTGGGTCGAAGGCGAGCCGCTGACGCACATGCAGCAGGGCGGAACGCTTGTGCCTGCCAACCTTGCTCACATCCGTCGCATCCGGGCAAAGATCGGTATGGTCTTCCAGTCCTTCAATCTGTTCCCCCACATGACGGCGATGGCAAATTGCATCGAGGCGCCGATAACCGTGCTTGGCATGAAAAGGGCGGATGCCGAGGCGCGGGCGGCCGAGCTTCTCGACATGGTTGGGCTGTCGCAGAAGAAGGATCATTACCCTTCCCAGCTTTCCGGTGGCCAGCAACAGCGCGTCGCCATCGCCAGGGCGTTGGCGATGCGACCCAAGATAATGCTGTTCGACGAGGTGACCTCGGCGCTTGATCCGGAACTTGTCGGCGAAGTGCTGCAAGTGATAAGGCAAATCGGCCGCGAGCATGATTTGACGATGCTCATGGTCACGCACCAGATGGGCTTCGCCAAGGAATTTTCCGATCGCGTCTGCTTCTTCTACCAAGGCAAGATATGCGAGCAGGGACCGCCAGGCGAGCTGTTCGGTGCCCCTAAGAACGAGCGGACACGGCAATTCCTGCATGCTGTCCTGGAGGCTGGATGACACTGGAGACGGATGCCTCGGTCACCACGGCGATCCTGGAGGCGCCGCGGCCGCTTTCGGCGCGGGAACGGTTCGAGCGTATCTACCGGATCCTGCGAGACCGCATCTGCCTGCTCGACTACCCGCCGGGAAGCCGGCTCTCCGAGGAAGAACTCGCCCAGGAATTCCAGATCAGCCGCACGCCGGTCCGTCGCGTGCTGGCACGTCTTGAGTCCGAAGGTCTGGTTCAATCCGTGCACGGCGTCGGCACCATAGTCACCGATGTCGACATCGAGGAACTGCAGCAGGTCTATCACTTGCGCCTCGAATTGGCGCTTCTGGTCGGCAAGCTTTCGCCGATCCCGCGGACGGCGGCCGACCTGGATCGAATCCGGACGCTCATCGCGCGCTGTGATTCCGACATGCTCAATCCGGATCAGCGGGCTTTCCTGCAGCTGAACATGGACTTCTTTTCTGAACTGACCGCCATGACCGGGAACCAGCCATTGCGCGAGATCAGCGAGAGACTTTATTTCCAGGTGGCGCGTGTCGTCCTGAAGATGATGCCTCAACTAGGACTTGTGGAAGAGTTCACGGCGTTTCGACGTGAGATGGAGGAAGTCCTGGCCGCAGCGGAGATCGGCGACTGGGAGTCGATCGGGCACATCAGGCGCGCGCATATCTCAATGAGCTTTCGACGCATGATGCGGCATGGGGATCATGCCAAGGACACGAACAGCGATCGCTTGGTACGGCAAGAAGAATAGTTTCTTTGCCCGAAGTTGGAAACGCTATTGGCGGATATCGTTGAAGGCGGCCAGCACCAGGCCGGTTGGGCCGGCGGCTACGATCAGAACGTCACTGCGGGTCATGGCTTTCTCCCTGGCGGCGATTGCAGTCGGGCGGTTTCAGCTCAGCAACACCCAAATATGGCCCCAGGAGTCACGGACAATGGCACTGGATCGGTTTCTGCCGTCCCATCGAGGGCATAGGCTGGCGGAGGAACGTCGTCCCGACGCGCAACGACCTGCTTGCCGATCGGCGAACATGCCTCCAAATAAACGGCCTGAAGAATCAAAGCCCGTGCTATAAAAACAGAGACGGCAAAACTCCCAGGAGGAGCGCGCATTGGCGCTGAAGAACAAACCGGTCCCGCGTGAGCCATTGCCTGACGCCGACGTCCATTCGGAAGGGTTCCGGCAGACGCGCGAAGCCCGCCGCAGCGCACTTGTCGAGGACTATGTCGAGCTGATCGCCGACCTGATCGAGGACGGGAACGAGGCGCGCCAAGTCGATATTGCGGCTAGGCTCGGCGTCGCCCAGCCGACAGTGGCCAAGATGCTGACCAGGTTGTGCGCCGACGGGCTGGTGTCGAGAAAACCCTATCGCGGTGTGTTCCTGACCGAGGCCGGCCGCAAGGTGGCCGAGGAGAGCCGCATCCGCCACCAAACGGTGGAAGCCTTCCTGCGCTCGCTCGGCGTCAGCGCCGAGACGGCGCGCATCGATGCCGAGGGCATCGAGCATCATGTCAGCGCCGAGACGCTGGAGGCGTTTCGCAAGGCGATGACGGTGGGCTGAGCCTGGTGGGGCGACTTCCCCGGACGGACCAGCGGGCGGAACCGCCTGACCACACCGCACGTTGCTTCCGAGATCGCGCGATTGTCGCGCCAGGGAGAAGACGATGGGCGTCGAACAAGCACCGACCGCGAAGGGCAAGCAGGCGGCGAAGGGATTGAAGCAGGCTGCGGCCAGAGATGAGCGCAAGACGGAAGCCGAGACAGGCCACCCCTTGAAGAAGGGAGCGGAGCGGTTCGAGGAACGTTCGAAAAGCTCCGACGGCAAGAGCGCCGGCGCCAAGCAAAAAGACTGAGCACTCTTCTGTTACGGCTATACCGGCTGCGCGGGGTGGAGACCAAGTGGCTTATGATAGCTGGGTAGCGCCATCTGGACAGCGAGTCCTAGGAGTCGCATCCTTTTCTTGGGAGAAGGGGAAGGCTTGCAATGACCAGCGAAATCAGGGCTATTCCAGTTTACACTGCCAAGGATTATCCTCGTATCCGCCAGCTTGCCGGCGCCGATGCCATGCCGGCGAGTTGGGAAGAGTGGCATACGGGTTTTGAAGCTTCCAAGGCGGAGAGACTCCACCGACGCGACTTCACCCATGCCAAAGTCCTCGTCAGGCCTGGCAAATTCAAAGCGTGGCTAGACGAAAACTCATTTTCGGCCACGGAGCATACGAGACAGCTCTACGCTCAGGAGCGCCTGGACTCAAAACGGGCAAGGGAGGAAGGGCGCCGCGAGTTGGAGCAAATGCTAATCGTCTCACAACGGCAACTGCTATCCTATTATCGGCCGCCGTCGCCACGCGTGGTGCACCACGAGCCCTTCCCCAAAGGCCCGATCGGCTTGATCTATGCGGCCATAGGCGGCTTGTCTCTCGCGTGGCTGGCTCATCGTTGGCTTGGTTGAACATAGTCCCGCATGCGATCTCGTGAAGCGCCGGCTAGTTTGCAGATTTCAAACTGATGCACTACCGAAAAATGCTGTGACTTGGCGCAACCATTGGGATAATTGTTTGTTGGGTTGGGCCGGCCATACCGGAACAACGCGAAGTTCGCAGTGCGAGGAGTTGCCATGCTCTGGAGAGGTCGTCGTCAGAGTGACAATGTCGAGGACGACCGCGGCGACAGCGGCTCCGGCGGCGGGCTTGACGGCGGCGGCCCCGGCCAGTTCCGCATCCCCATCGGCGGCGGCGCGGGCGGTGGCGGCATGTCGCTCTCGGGCCTCATCATCTTCGCGGTTGTCGCGCTCATTGCCTGGGGTGTTTTCGGCATCAATCCCCTGCAACTCCTGAACGGGGACGGCGGCGCGCTGCTGCCGGGCGGCGGCGGCCAGATATCGGACAACAGCGGCGGCCAGGGCAACGGCGCCGCGCCCGCCAATGACGAGATGAAGCAGTTCGTGGCGACCGTCTTGGCCGAGACCGAAGACACCTGGACCGGCATCTTCAAGTCGCAAGGCCTGACCTATGAGGATCCCAAGCTGGTGCTGTTTTCCAGCCAAATCCGCTCGGCCTGCGGCTTCGCTTCCTCGGCGGCTGGTCCGTTCTACTGCCCCGGCGACCACAAGGTCTATCTCGACATGACCTTCTTCCAGCAGCTCGACCAGCAGTTCGGCGCCTCCGGTGAATTCGCCCGCGCCTATGTGATCGCGCATGAGGTCGGCCACCATGTGCAGAACCTCACCGGCATCATGTCCAAGTTCAACCAGATGCGGCAGGGCATGAGCGAAGCCGATGCCAACCAGCTGTCGGTGCGTATCGAGCTGCAGGCCGACTGCTTCGCCGGCGTATGGGCCCACTACACCGCGCAGAAGGGCATTCTGGAACCGGGCGATTTCGAAAGCGCGCTGAATGCCGCCAAGCAGATCGGCGACGACACGCTGCAGAAGAAGATGCAGGGTTATGTCGTGCCGGAAAGCTTCAATCATGGCACCTCCCAGCAGCGGCAGACCTGGCTGGCGCGCGGTTACAAAAACGGCAAACTGTCGGACTGCAACACGATGAGCGGCCCGCTCTGAGCACTGATTCCACGGCGATACAATGACGGAAATGACGCCGTCAGGGAGTGTCAGGATTAAAGCTTCCTGCCTGTTCCCTCATTGTTCCTTTCGGCGGGCTCGCCTATAAGGTGCGTCCGCCCCGCCCAGGGCGATCAGAGGAGCTTGACCCGTCATGATCGACCCCAAAACCGCCAAGCGGGGCCTTGCGCTCGTTTTCACCACGCTGCTGCTCGACATTATCGGCTTCGGTATCATCATGCCGGTACTGCCGGCCTATCTGCAGGAGTTGTCCGGTGTCAGCATCAGCGGCGCGGCGATCGAGGGCGGCTGGCTGTTCTTCGTCTATGCCGCCATGCAGTTCTTCTTCGCGCCCATCATGGGCGGTCTGAGCGACCGGTTCGGCCGCAGGCCGATCCTGCTCGCCTCGGTGCTGACCTTCTCCATCGACAATCTGATCTGCGCGGTCGCCTGGTCCTTTCCGATGCTGTTCATCGGCCGCGTGCTGGCCGGCATTTCAGGCGCCAGCTATTCGACGACGTCGGCCTTCATCACCGACATCTCCAACGATGAGAACCGGGCCAAGAATTTCGGCCTGCTCGGCATCGCCTTCGGCGTCGGCTTCGTCATCGGACCAGTGCTGGGCGGGCTGCTCGGCACGTTCGGGCCGCGCGTGCCGTTCTATTTCGCCGCCGGGCTCGCCTTCGTCAATTTCCTGATCGCGATGTTCTTCCTGCCGGAAACGCTCGATGAAAAGCACCGCCGCCGCTTCGAATGGAAGCGCGCCAACCCGGTCGGCACGCTGCTGCAGATGCGCCAGTATCAGGGCATCGGCTGGATCGGGCTCGTCTTCTTCCTGATGACGCTCGGCCACATGATGTATCCGGCCGTCTGGTCGTTCGTCTCAAACTATCGTTATGGCTGGAGTGAGCAACAGATCGGCTTCTCGCTTGGCGCTTTCGGCCTGTGCGGTGCCATCATCATGGGTACCGTCCTTCCGCGCGTGATCCCCAGACTTGGCGAGTGGAAGACAGCAGTGATCGGCCTGACCTTCACGGCGGCCAGCGCCTTCGGCTATGCCTTCGCCACGCAGGGCTGGATGATCTATGCGGTGATCGTAGCCGGTTGCCTGGAGGCCTTGGCCGATCCGCCGCTCAGGAGCCTCGCCGCCGCCAAGGTGCCACCTTCGGCGCAAGGCGAACTGCAGGGCGCGATGACCTCGATCTTCTCGATCACCTCAATCATCACGCCGCTGCTTTACACGGCCATCTTCTCCTGGTTCACCGGGCCCAGCGCACCCGTGGCTTTCGGCGGCGCGCCCTATCTGGTCGGAGCGTGCTTCCTGGTGTTGGCGCTCATCGTCTTCGTCACCAAGGTGGCGAGGCCGGCAGTGGCCAGGACCGTCACGACCGACGTCGCCGAAGATGGAGCGCAGGTATGAGCCATGACCGCCGCATCGCGCTGACCAAGGATGGAGTGTCGCTGTCGCGGCTGGTCTTCGGCGCTGGCGCCTGCTCGATGGCGGCGCCCGTCCGGATGCCGATCAGGTTGCCCGGCTGATCGGCACCGCATCGATGCCGGCGATCTCGCCACCGTCGCCATCGCTTGGCTGCTGTTCTCCGGCCCGGCTGGTTCCGGTACTCGGTCCAATGAAGCGAGAAGGGTTGGCCGCCATGGTCAAGGCGCTGGCAATCAGCCTCGACCGCCAGCAATGGTTTGCCATACTGGAGGCGAGTGAAGGCCGGCCGGTGGCGTGAGGTCGGAAATCAGGATTCAAGCCATTCGCCAGGGACATCCAACGCCTTTGCCAGCATCGCCGTGGTTTGCGCAGACGGTTTGCGGCGATTGGATTCGATATCCGACAGGAAGCCCTGACTGACACCGATGGCATTCGCCAACTCGGCTTGTGTCAGCTTGCGCCAATTGCGGAGCGCCTTGAGGCGGCCGGAGCCTCGCAAAATATCCATGGTCACATCGGCGGGCAGGGCTTTTTCCGTTTTGAGATCAGCTTTCCGTTCGTCGTAGATGGCGACATCCGCTGCGTCTTCGAGGGCTTCTTCGGCGGCATGCAGCAAGGCCTCGTAGTCAGCCTTCGGGATAACGACCAGTTCTTCGCCGGTTGAAGTCTTTATGATTTGCGGGGCGTTCATGGCATTCTGTCCTATGGCCGGCTGTAAGTCGTCGTTTCACGCTTGCCGATGTAGACTGCAAGGATCGTGATGCGATCTTCATCGAATATGACGCGGTAGCGGCCAATCCACAGCCTGTAACCGCCCCTGCCGGAAAGACGCTTTACATCTCCACGGCCGCTGACTGCGTAGGCGATCAAACCTTCGGAGACCTGCTCGCGGACGTCAGCGGGCAGGTTGTCGAGATCGCGAGCCGCCGATACCGAAAGGATAATCGTCTTCACAACAGCGGTATCGCAGATTTATCGTTTTGTATTAAGCGATATTATCGCTTGTTGGTATTAAGCGATATTATCGCTTGTTGCCGATCCAGGAAAGATCAGGCCCGCTCGGCCAGCAACTCCTCGCCGCGCTTTTCGCGGATCAGGTTGACGAAGCGGCGGAACAGATAGTGGGAATCCTGCGGGCCGGGCGAGGCTTCGGGATGATGCTGGACCGAGAACACCGGGCGGCCGGTGAGCGCGATGCCGCAGTTCGAGCCGT
The DNA here is from genome assembly GCF_006442155.1 of Mesorhizobium sp. B2-4-14. NCBI lineage: Bacteria > Pseudomonadati > Pseudomonadota > Alphaproteobacteria > Hyphomicrobiales > Phyllobacteriaceae > Mesorhizobium > Mesorhizobium sp. B2-4-14. Next base: position 173,168 of record NZ_VFVA01000005.1, read on the forward strand.
CGAACAGCGAGACATGGGTTTCCTCGACGCCTGATGGCAGCGAGTCCGCGTCGACGGCGAAGCCATGGTTCATCGAGACGATCTCGACCTTGCCGGTGGTGTGGTCCTTGACCGGATGATTGGCGCCGTGATGGCCCTGGTGCATCTTGGCGGTCTTGCCGCCCAGCGCCAGGGCCAGCATCTGGTGGCCGAGGCAGATGCCGAACACCGGAATGTCGGTCTTCAGCAAGTCCTGGATGACCGGCACGGCATAGTCGCCGGTGGCTTCCGGGTCGCCGGGACCGTTGGAGAGGAAGATGCCATCCGGCTGCATGGCCAGGATTTCTTCCGAACCAGTCTTGGCCGGAACCACCGTGACCTTGGCGCCGAGACCCGCGAGCAGGCGCAATATGTTGCGCTTGACGCCATAGTCGACGGCAACGACATGCATGGTCGGCGCGTCCTGCTCGGCAAAACCCTCGTTCCACACCCAAGGCGTCTCGCGCCAGACCGAGGACTGGCCCGAGGTGACCTCCTTGGCGAGATCGAGCCCGATCAGGCCCGACCAAGCGGCGGCGCGCTGTTTGAGGTCGTCGAGGTCGAAGACGCCGTCGGGCGCATGCGCGATGACGGCGTTGGGCATGCCCTTTTCGCGGATCAGCGCGGTGAGCGCCCTCGTGTCGATGCCCGACAGCGCGACGATGCCGCGCTTCTTCAGCCACTGGTCGAGATGGCCGGCGGCGCGGTAGTTGGACGGGTTGGTGACATCGGCCTTGAACACGGCGCCGACGGCACCGGCGCGCGCGGCCGGATTGAGGTCCTCGATGTCCTCGCCATTGGTGCCGATATTGCCGATATGCGGGAAGGTGAAGGTGACAATCTGGCCGGCATAAGAGGGATCGGTGAGGATCTCCTCATAGCCGGTGAGCGCCGTGTTGAAGCAGACTTCGGCGACGGCGGAGCCGGTGGCGCCCAGACCGCGGCCCTCGATGACGGTGCCGTCGGCCAGCACCAGAAGGGCGGTCGGCTTTTCGGTTGCCCAGGCGGGCGTCATCTCGGCCATGTCGGCACTCCTATCAGGCTGCGCGCTTTCACAGGCCCAGCCGGCCATCCGCGCAGCAAATGGCGCGGAGCGGCGAATTCGCGGCCTCCACGCACCCAAGCTTCAGTTCATGCAAGGCCCAGTACATAGGGGAAGGGGGCAGGCCGGTCAATGACGATGCGGATTGCGGCTCCGAATTATTTCATTGAGTAATATCATAGGCTTGCCCCGCCACATCAGGATTTGCGTTGGCCTGCCCTCGGCGCTATTGTCCGCGCCGACCGAAGGAGAAAGCACAATGCGCGCGAAAATCGCCGAATCCCTGAAGAGCGCGATGAAGGCGCAGGACAAGCACCGGCTGCCGACATTGCGGCTGATCCAGGCCGCCATCCAAGACCGCGACATCGCCAATCGCGGCGCCGGCAAGGAACCGGCCAGCGACGAGGAAATCCTGCAGATACTGGCCAAGATGGTGAAGCAGCGCGAGGAATCGGCCAAGGCGTTCGAGGACGGCAAGCGGCCGGAACTGGCCGCGCAGGAGCGTGGCGAAATGGAGATCATCCGTGATTTCCTGCCGACGCAGCTCGACGATGCGGCGATCACGGCCGCGGCGCGCGAAGCGATTGCCGCGACCGGTGCCGCCAGCCAGAAGGACATGGGCAAGGTGATCGCCGCGCTGAAGCAGAAATATGCCGGCCAGATGGATTTCGGCAAGGCAAGCGGCATCGTCAAGGGCCTGTTGCAGTAGGCCTTTCCGGCCACGACGGCGCCGATCGAACGGCTTCACGGCTCCTTGCAGATCGGCAGCGGCTGCGCGGGCGGCGCGGGATGATCCTTCTTGTACTGGGCGATGATCGGCTCGAGGGTTTTGCGCGGCCAGAATTTCGGCGCGCCGATTTCCTTCAGGCAGGATACGTTCCAATAGGGTCCGTCGCTGGATAGCGGATGGCCCTTTGCCGTCGCCTGCGCGACGGCGGCGATGTCGCGTGATTCCGGATAGATGTAGAGCGTCGTCGGGTTGTCCTTCACCATCGAGATGATCTGCCGCGCGTCCGCCGGCGACCAGCTGGTGCAGCCATTGCTGCGGCCGCCGGCATATTCCACCAGCTTGCCGAACGGCACCAGACCATCATGGTCGGCATAGGAGCTGTTGGGCGTTTTGCGCATGCACATGGTGCGCAGCACCTGCGCCGCGTGGCCGCCGATCACGCGTTGCCTGGCGTTGGCGGCTTCGCCTTCGCCATCGAATTGTATGAAGGTGCGCAGGAAGGCGGCATCCTGTTTGGCGCCGGCGCGATAAAAACCCTTGAAGGATGTCTTCGCCTCGCGGGTCATATAGGCGCCGCCGGCGGTCAACTCCGAATCCATGGCGTTGCCGAAGTTCTTGGAGCACCGCCTGCCGTTTGAAAAATCGACACTGCCTTTCAGGTTCCGGCCGCCGCCGTGGCCCGATGCGATGGCGTGAAACGACTGGCTGGCCTCGCAGATGACGTAGTATCGGCGCCCGAGCACGCCATTGCCGAGATCGCCGGGACGGGTGGCGTCCATGGCGAAATAACAGGGGTTCGTGACGGCGCCTTGGGCCACCTTCTTCAGATAGAGCGCGCGCGCGCGTTCCAGGACCACCTGCGAAATCTGGCCGTCGCTGTCGCCGACATGGGCCTGCAGCCAGGCCGGGATGGCCGAGGGCGCGGCAAAGGATCGGACCGAGGCCATCAAGGCAACGATGACAAGGAGGCCGAAGGCCGCAGCAACACCCAACGGGACAGATCTCAACCGCACCAGACCCATTCTCCTGCCGAACCGTTTTTACTTCGCACGGTGAATCACCGGGGCGATCATAAAATGCCGCGTGACAATCGGCGAGACACATCTTGTTTAGTGTGCCGGGAAACCTGCACGAAGAACCAGGTCGGCGCGCAAAATGTCCATAGGCCGGGATGCTGGCTCAAGGCTTGCGGCGCGCGTCTTCGCATCGGTTGGCATTCGCGACCTTCGATCCGCCGATTTTCGACCCGCTGGGATTGCGCTATGATCTGATTCTGGCGTGGCCCACGCCTCCTCCCTCCGCCGGGAAAGCATCGTTCATGCGGGGCGAACTCATCACCGAACCGACTGTTCGAGCACAAGGCATAAGGAGGGATTGCGAAAACTGCTCGCACCAGGAGGTTTGCGATGAGGCTATCCGCGTCCGTCTATCATCTGAAGCGTCAGGCCAGGCTGTTGTCCCGGGAAGCAAAAATCCCGCTGCATCAGGCGCTTGATCATATTGCGGCACAGGAAGGTTTTGCGAGTTGGAGCCTGCTTGCGGCCAATGCCTCTGAAGCCACACCGGCCGGCAGGCTGTTCTCGCGGTTGGCGCCGGGCGACCTTGTTCTGGTCGGTGCGCGGCCGGGCCACGGCAAGACCCTGATGAGCCTCGAACTCGCGGTCGAAGCGATGAAGCATGGCCATCGCGGTGTGTTCTTCACGCTGGAATATACGCAGCACGACGTGCTGGAGCGGTTTCGCGCCATCGGGGTCGATCCGGCCCGGTTCGACAAACTGTTCGAGTTCGACAATTCCGATGCCATCAGCGCCGACTATATCGTCAGGACGTTGGGATCGGCGCCGCGCGGCACGCTGGCGGTCATCGACTATCTGCAACTGCTCGACCAGAAGCGGGAAAACCCGGCCCTGATGGATCAGGTCCGTGCGCTGAAGGCTTTCGCACGCGACAGGGGCGTTATACTGGTCTTCATCTCGCAGATCGACCGGTCCTACGATCCCTCGACAAAACCGTTTCCTGATATCAGTGACGTCAGATTGCCGAACCCGCTGGAGCTGTCGCTGTTCAGCAAGGTGTGTTTCCTGAACAAGGGCGAGATCCGCTTCCAGGCGGCTTGAGCGTTCCACCGGGCAAAGCTATGCCTGGATCATGATCGAGATCGTCAAACCCGCGCTCAAGCATCTGCCGTCCTACAAGGCGGCGCTCGATCGCGGCTGGTCGCCGGACAATGTGCGGCTGGAGGTTGCGACACGCGAGCAGCTTGCGGCGATAGACGAGGATCCCGTGGCCTTCCTGGCCAGCCTCGACGATCCCGAGGCCAAGGGCCCATCCATCACCTTGCCCGACGGCAGACAAGTGCCGCGCCTGCCGAGTTTCAGGCGCTGGATCTGGGACGGCGAGGCATCGGGCTCTATCGGTTTTCGCTGGCAGAAGGGCAGGGCGGAACTGCCGTCCCATGTGCTTGGCCATATCGGATATGCGGTGGTGCCGTGGAAACGGCGGCGCGGCTATGCGACCGAGGCGTTGCGGCTGATGCTGGACGAGGCGAGGGCGATCGGCCTTCCCTATGTCGAGATCACCGCCAAGCCGGGCAATCCAGCCTCACACAAGGTGATCCTGGCCAATGGCGGCAAGCTCGTCGAGCGCTTCTTCGAAGATGCCGCCTATGGCGGGATGGAGAGCCTGCGATTCCGAATCGATCTGTAGAGCGGCTTACCGCTTTTCGGCCTGATCGCGCAGCCAGTCGGCTAGTGATGCGCGATGCTTGCCGGCCCTGCCGGTGAAGGCCTCGGCGGACAGCATGGAGTTCAGCACCGCCTCTTGCGTGGCGTCCGCCGCCGCCTGGAAAAGCATGTCGATGCGCGCTTCGTTGAGCGCGAGCAGCGGCACCAGATCGCGGGTCTCATCGTGGTCGACCAGATTGCCGGTGCTGAAGGCGATGGCGATGTCGCCGCTGCCATGGCCCCAGAAGGAACCGAGCCTGGCGATGCCGGCTCCGGCGCGGCGTGCCACCCTCTCGAGTTGACGGTGTTCCAGCGGAACATCGGTCGCCAGCACGACCATGATCGAGCCGCGTTCGGCCTCGGCCGGCCGCCTCGGGTCGGGCCGACGCCCATCGGGCAGCACGAGGTCGCCGGCCCTGCCGAAGTTCGACAGGACGAGGACGCCCAGGTGATGGCCGCCGCCAAGCGCGATCGTTCTCGACGCCGAGCCGATGCCGCCCTTGAAGCCGAAGCAGCTCATTCCCGTTCCGGCGCCGACATTGCCCTGTTCGACCGGTCCCTCCTGCGGGTCCGCCAGCGCAGCAAGCGCGTGCTCTTCGGTCACCGCCAGCGCCTGGATGTCGTTCAGCGGGCCGTCATTGCACTCGCCGACCACCGGATTGACGGTTCCGGTGGTGCGGCCGATATCCGGATTCTGGCGGACGGCGTCGCGAATCAGCGTCGTGGCGCAGGTTCCGACCGAGAGCGTGTTGGTCAGGAGAATCGGCGTTTCCAAGGTGCCGAGTTCCTGGACCTGCGCCAGGCCGACGGTCTTGCCGAAGCCGTTGATGACATGGCTCGCCGCGGCCACCTTCTTGCGGAACAGATTCCCGCTATGCGGCAGGATGGCCGTCACGCCGGTGTTGATGTCGCCGTCACGCAGCGTGCAGTGGCCGACGCGTATGCCGGGCACGTCGGTGATCGCATTGTGCGTGCCCGTCGGCAAGCTGCCGCAGGTCAGGCCGAAATCGCTGGCTCTTCCCATCTCTGCTCCGGTTTCACAAACGGTTCGTGCCGTCATGCGGGCCGGCACGGCGCGGATGACACGCGGCCAGGGTCGCGTCGGTTCTGATCTACTCGGCCGCCGCTGGCAATGGCGGCCTGACATCGCTTCGGCGTTCCCAAGCATGCGAGGCAATAGCGACGATGATAGCGACCAGCATGGCAAAAGCGCCGAGCAATGGCAGGCTGCGATAGCCATAGCCGGCATTGAGCATGGCGGCGCCCAGCGATGCGGCCAGCGCGATGCCGATATTGAAGCCGGACGGGATGAGCGAGGCGGCGAGACCGGCTGCGTCGGCCGTCCAGGCCAGGATGCGGGTCTGGATCGGCGTGCCGATGGCGAAGTTGAGTCCGCCCCAGATGACGATCGCCACGATCATCGGCAAGGGGTAGGGGCTGACGGCGTAGATCACCGCCAGCGTCACCGCCTGCAGGAAGAGCATGGCGATCAGCGAGGGCATCAGCTTCCAGTCGGAAAGCTTGCCGCCAAGGAAGACGCCCAGCGTGGCGCCGACACCGTTGAGCAGCAGCACCCAGGGCACTAGGTTCTCGTCGAGGCCGGTGACCTCCAGCAGGGTCGGCGTGATGTAGGTGAACAGGCCGAACTGGCCGATCATCAGCATCAACATCAGGATCAGCGAGGTCCAGACCTGTTGGCGCGCCAGCACGCGGACCTCGCTGGCGAGATCGGCGGGCTTAGCCTGATATCCGGCGGCGCGCGGCAAAAGGGCGGCCATGGCAAGGGCCGCCGCCACGCCCAGCCCGCCCATCACCCAGAAGGTGGCGCGCCAGCCCCAGATATTGCCGATCGCCGTGCCGGCCGGCACGCCGATGACGTTGGAAACGGTGAGGCCCGAGAGGATGACGGCAACGGCCATGCCGCGCTGGTCCTCGCGCACCAGGCCGACCGCGACCACCATGGCGACGCCGAAATAGGCGCCATGCGCGACAGCGACGGCAATACGCAGGAGCAGCATCGAGGTGAAGTCGGGCGCCAGCGCGCAGGCCGCCTGGCCTATGGTGAAGGCAATGGCGAGGCCGAGCAGCAGGGTCTTGCGCGACAGCGACTTGGTGGCGAGCGCCAGCAACGGCCCGCCAATGGCGATGCCGCAGGCATAGCCGGAAACGAGATAGCCGGCGGAGGGGACCGAAACGCCGAGGCCCTGCGCCACCTGCGGCAGCACGCCGGCGATGACGAACTCGGTGGTGCCGAAGGCGAAGGCGGCGATGAACAGGGCAATCAGCGGAAGCGACATGGCCGGAAATGGGATCCTCGAATGCAGGCCTCAAACCACGGATGGGCGTTGCCGGCAATCCAGAATTTTTTGTCGCCGGTTTAGCTTTTCTTGACCGGTTCCGTTGTGTCGGCCAGTGGCGTGGCAACCGGGCGGGGCGGTGCCGGCCGGCAGCGGACGGGCCGCTATGTCGCGTTCCTGCGCCCGTAGGGAATCTTCAGCCACGCTCGCTCGTGAAAATAATAGAGCAGCGATTTGGTGAAGACCTCTGTTACGCCTATGGCGGCCGCGAGCTTGACGCTTCCGGTCACCACCAACGAGATGATTATCGTGTCGACGGTGCCGGTCACGCGCCAGGAAAGCGCCTTGGCGAAACTGCGCGAATGGGTATCCATCGATTTCCTCCCGGTGGCATCAGATGCTTAGCCGACGGATGGCAGGATGAGCAAAGACTAATTTTGCCGTTGAAGCCGGGATGACGCAACCTTGTTCCAAGTTGATGCCTTTGCGACAAAAGCTTGCGCCTCAGCTCGCCTTCAACCTCGACCCGGTGAGCAGGCCGCGCTCTTCGAGGACGGGATAGGCCATCGATGCCAGCAGCGAGTTGATCTGCTTGAGATCGCGGATGGTGTCGAGGTGGATCGAGCTGGTTTCGACGCTTTTGGCGGTGCCTTCGCGCAGCCGCAGGAAATGGCTGGCGCTGGTTTCCTTCTCGCGGTCGCGCAGCTGGTCCTTCTCCAGCACCAGCTGACGGGCCGTTTCGGGGTCGCGCGAGACCAGAACGTTGAAGGCGAGCCGCGCATTGGCCAGCACCGAGCTGTGGAAGGCGCACAATTCGCTCCAGCCTTCGTCGGTGAATTCCAGCCCGCGATCGAACTTCTTCTTCACATGCACCAGCATGTTGCGCACGATGATGTCGCCGACCTGCTCGAGCTTGACGCAGGCGCCAATCAGCTCCTGGCAGCGCAGCGACTCGTCCTCGGTCAGCGGTTTCTTGGTGACCTTGGCGAGGTAGAGTTTTATGGCCGCGTGCTTGCGGTCGACGCGGTCGTCGAGGGCGGCAAGCGCCTTGATCTTGTCGGTGTCGGCGTCCTCATAGAGCTCGATGATGCGTTTCAGCATGATCTCGACCGTCTCGCATACCCGCACCACCTCGCGGGTGGCGTTGGCCAGCGCCTGGCTCGGCACCTCGAGCGCGCTCTCGTTGAGCGCCGAGAGTTCGATGACGTCGAGCGAGGCCGCCGGCGCCGGCTTGGCGCCGAGCGCCACGATCTTCTCGGAAGCGCGGTAGACCAAGCTGGCCAGCGGCAGGCCGGCGAGCAGGATGATGACGTTGAACAGGATATGGGCGTTGACGATCTGGTCGGCCGCCATGGTGCCGAGAAAGCCGACATGCGGCCTGAAGATCATGAACAGCACCAGCATGACCAGCGACCCAAGCCCGCGCATCAGGAGATTGCCGATCGGCACGACGCGTACGGCGGGGCTGGCCGAGCGGGTCAGCATCGGCGCGATGATCGAGGAACCGAGATTGACGCCGAGGATGAGGACGATGCCGAGCTCGGGCGTGATCAGGCCGCGGCCAGCCAGCGTCGCCATCAACAGGACTGCCGCGATGCTCGACTGGAACAGCCAGGTGATCAGCGCCGCCAGCAGATAGGCGGTGATGGAATCGCTGGAGAAGTAGTTGATGATGACCGGCATGAGCTGGCTGTTGCGCAACGGCTCCGAGGCCTGGCCGATCATTTCCAGCGACAGGATCAAAAGGCCGATGCCGACCAGGATGCGGCCGGTCTGGCGCCAGTCGCGCCGCTCGGTGGCCATGAACATCACCGTGCCGGTGATCAGGCAGAGCGGCACCAGCAAGGTGAGATCGAACGTCAGAAGCTTGACCACCAGCGCCGAGCCGATCTCGGCGCCGCGCACCGCCAATTGGCCTGCGGCGCCGGAGACGATGCCTGAACCGGCGAAGGAGCCGACCACCAGAGTGACCGCGGTGGAACTCTGCAGCGCGATCGCCAGGCCCGTTCCGGCCAGCACGGCCATGAGCGGGTTGCGCATGGTGGCGCGCAGGCGATGGCGCAGCACATCACCATAGGCGCGTTCGACGCCGGTCTTCACCATGCGGGTGGCAAACAGCATCAGCGCCACGGCGCCGGCCAGATGCAGCAGGACGACGGAGCCGCTCATTGCGATGCCTACATGCGGACAGGGCGCGCGGTGCGGACGACGCGGCGATCGGGCGGAGAAGTGGGAGTACGAATCATGTTCATGGCAGCCGTGAATAATAGCCGGGATACTTTAGCCGGATAATAAAATTTCGATTTCAAGGGCTGTCGCGGCGCGACAGGCCGTGTCGGGAAATGGACGGGGTGCGCAAGGTTGCATGCCGGTCCACGGCATCAGCCGGGTTTGCCGGGCTTCTGGCTGTTGCCTTTGCGATAATGTTCAACTCGCCGGCGTAAATGAAGGAATTCATTACGCAATTGTAATGGAGGCGTTCAGTTTCAGTTCATCCGCTGGCGGCTACTCCTCGGGCATCCGACAACCAAGGAGACTTCTTATGAAACGCATTATCCTTTCCGGCCTCGCCTTCTCGATGCTGGCCGCTACGTCGCTCACCGGCCAGGCGGCGCCGATGAACGCACCGGTCGCGCCGCAGTCGACCTACACAAAGGCCGATTGGCAGAAGCCCGGCAGGCATGTCGAGAAGCGTGTCGTGAAGAAGAAGGTCGTCGTGAAGCGCAACCATTGGCGCAATGGCCAGAAATATTCCAGTTGGAAGCGCCACCAGCCGATCCGCGACTATGGCCGCTATGGCCTGCGTCGTCCCGGCCGCGGCCAGGAATGGATCCGCGTCGGCAATGACTACGTGCTCGTCGGCATTCTCTCCGGCGTGATCTTCGGCGCCATCGCCGCTCAGTAGGCTCCAGCTCCACGGCAGCTTGCCGGATGTGACAAGAAGGCGGTTCGCAATGGCCGCCTTCTTTTTGGCGTTCATGCCCTTTGCGACCCGTCTCCATGGGCCGAACTGCTTGCACAAAATATCACAATATGCGATATTTTTGAGGTGAAGCGGGTCATTCTTCTCCCTCTGGCCGCCAAGGCGCTGCGGAAGCATCGGGCGGATGCCGAGAGGATCCTGTCGAAGATCGAAACCTATGCCCACGACGCGAGCACGCTTGCAAACAGTGTCAAGGCTCTGCAGGGATCGACCGCTCTGCGTTTGAGGGTCGGTGACTATCGGGTCATTTTCGAGGAGACAGACCAGGAGATCATCGTCACCAAGATTGGGCCACGCGGATCTGTTTATGATTGAAGGGATGCGAGGATGAACAACATTGCCTATGTCACGACGCCCGGTGGCGAGGAATTGGCCATCCTGCCGCGCAGCGAGCTTGAGGCGTTGCGGGAATCATTGGACCACGCACAGGCGTTGGGTAGCTTTCGCGCAGGCCAGATACCAGGTTTGACCGCGGATGAAGCGCGGGCTCTGGTGGCGGCGACTTCTCCGCTTGCCTTCTGGCGCAAATATCGCAAGCAGACCCAGGCCGTTCTCGCGACTTCTGTCGGTGTCACTCAGAACTATCTTTCGGACATCGAGAACGGAAAACGTGGCGGCGACGTCGCGCTTTGGCTGCGACTGGCCCGAGCACTTGAAGTGCCGGTGGAAAGTTTGGTCGACGAAGGCGATTGATCGGCAATCGCCGCAATTGCCATCTCTTAGCCTGTTAGAAGACCTGGCCTGTGGAAACCGGGTATGGCGCCTATTGGGGGTCGTCGGATTCCGCGGGCATGATTATATGGTGGGGAAACGAGTTTCCTGATGCGCTTTCCGCCCGCCTTCCTCGACGAGATACGCGACCGCGTGTCGATTTCTCAGGTCATCGGCCAGCGCGTCGCGTGGGATCGCAAGAAGACCAATGCGTCGCGCGGCGACTACTGGGCCTGTTGTCCGTTTCATGGCGAGAAGAGCCCATCCTTCCACTGCGAGGACAAGAAGGGGCGCTATCACTGTTTCGGCTGCTCGGCCTCGGGCGACCATTTCAAGTTCCTCACCGAACTCGAAGGATTGAGCTTTCCCGAGGCGGTCGAGAAGATCGCCGACATGGCCGGCGTGCCGATGCCGGTCCGCGACGCGCAGGAGGAGCGGCGCGAGAAGGAACGCGCCAGTCTGACGGATGTCATGGAAATGGCGACGGCTTTCTTCCAGGAGCGGCTGCAAGGACCGGAAGGCGCCAAAGCCCGCGCCTATCTGCGCGACCGCGGTCTGACGCCGGCGACCCAGCATTCGTTCCGGCTCGGCTTCGCGCCGGACAGCCGCAATGCGCTGAAGGAGCATCTGGCGGCAAAGGGCGTGCCGAAGGCCGATATCGAGGCCTGCGGGCTGGTGCGGCACGGCGACGACATCCCGGTGTCCTATGACTGGTTCCGCGACCGCATCATGTTTCCGATTTCGGATTCGCGCGGCAAGATCATCGCCTTTGGCGGCCGTGCGCTGGCGCCCGATGCGCCGGCCAAATACATGAACTCGCCCGACACCGAGCTCTTCCACAAGGGCAATGTGCTCTACAATTTCGCCCGCGCCCGCAAGGCGCTGGCCAAGGGCGGCACGGTCATCGCGGTCGAAGGCTATATGGACGTGATCGCGCTGGCGCAGGCCGGTTTCGAGAATGTGGTCGCGCCGCTCGGCACCGCGCTCACCGAGAACCAGCTCGAACTTCTGTGGCGCATGGCCAGCGAACCGGTTCTGTGTTTCGACGGCGACAAGGCCGGGCTGAAAGCGGCGTGGCGGGCCGCCGATCTCGCGCTGCCATCGGTGCAGGCGGGGCGCTCGGCGCGCTTTGCGCTGCTGCCGGAAGGCAAGGACCCCGACGATCTGGTCAAGGCCGAAGGGCCGGACGCCTTCCGCGCCGTGCTTGCCGAGGCGCGGCCGCTGGTCGACCTGTTGTGGATGCGCGAGACGGCGGGCGGCGTCTTCGACACGCCGGAGCGACGAGCGGAACTTGAAAAGACGCTGCGCGAGCTGACCAGTCGCATCCGCGACGAAAGCCTGCGCTACCACTACCAACAGGAGATGCGCGAGCGGGTGCTGAGCTTCTTCGGCTCCCAGCGCGGTTCCCGCCAGGGCCGCGACAACAGCGGCCGGCCAGGAGCGCGCGGCCAGGGCAAGGCGGCCGCGCCCGGCGGACAGTTCGCCAAGGGCGGCGGCCGCATCGCCATCACCGAAAGTCTCGGCCAGTCGGCGCTGGTCAAGCGCGGCGAGGGGATGTCGGTGCGCGAGGCGACGATCATCGTGGCGCTGGTCAACCATCCGGCGCTGATCGACGAGAATTTCGCGCATGTCGAGTTTCTCGATCTCGCCAATTCCGACCTGAACCGGCTGCACGCGGCCATCCTCGACGCGATGGCGCATGACATGGCCAATGACCGCCACGCCGTGGTGGCGACGATCGAGCGCGCCGGCTGCGCCGAGATATGGGAACGCGCCGTAAGCCTGATCCGGCGAGCGCGGCAATGGCCGGCGCTGGAGACGGCGGCGCTCGAGGATGCCCGCGACGCTCTGAACCAGGCACTGCACTTGCAGCGTAGCGCGCGCACCTTACATAAGGAGCTGAAACAGGCGGAAGCGGCTCTCGAAGCGGATCCTTCGGACGAAAACTTCCGCCATCTGATCGAAATTCAGGCGCAATTTCAGGATGTACAAGCGACGGAAGCGCTGATCGAAGGGTTCGGCGTATCGTCGGGCAGGGCCGGGCGAGCCTAAGTGCAAGCGGGTACAGAATGAGGTGTGGCCGGGCTTCCCAAGGAAGCCGGGCGCGCTAAGTCGGGTAATTGATTCGCTTTTTTCATGCGAATCATGCCAGAGCCGCTTGACCTTCCGGCAGAATGGCGGAATCAGGACGATTCGAAACGTTAACCCGCACCCGTGTCGACGGGAAGTGCAGCGATAAGAGGTCCTGGTCACTGGACAGGCAGACAGCCTGCCACAGATATCAGGGTTAATCTGGACTTAATGCATGTCGCCCAAAAGTGGAAACCGGTTTTGGGGCGACGACATGCACCAAAAAAAAGAGTGGATGCAGTTCGTGGCCGGGTGAAGCGCGTTTAGAAAAACGAGCATATCCAATTTGACTGGTCCGACAGCTTACGTGGCCCGATGCCCGGCCGCTAGGAGAAGATAAAGACTATGGCGACAAAAGAAAAGGAAGAGGTCGAGACCGAACGCGAAGGCGCCACCGATGGGCCTCTGCTCGACCTTTCCGATGATGCTGTCAAGAAGATGATCAAGGCCGCCAAGAAGCGCGGCTATGTGACGATGGACGAGCTGAATTCGGTGCTGCCTTCCGAAGAAGTGACCTCCGAACAGATCGAGGACACGATGGCGATGCTGTCCGACATGGGCATCAATGTCGTCGAGGATGACGAGCAGGGCGAGGAGGCCGAGGCCGGCGACACCGCGGCGGATGCCGAGGAAGACGCCAACGAGCTGGCCGAGCAGACCGGCACCGCGGTAGCCGCTACCACCACCAAGAAAGAACCGACCGACCGTACCGACGATCCGGTTCGTATGTACCTGCGCGAGATGGGCTCGGTCGAGCTTCTGTCGCGCGAGGGCGAAATCGCGATCGCCAAGCGCATCGAGGCCGGCCGCGAGACGATGATCGCGGGCCTGTGCGAGAGCCCGCTGACCTTCCAGGCGATTATCATCTGGCGCGACGAGCTCAACGAATCCAAGATCCTGCTGCGCGAGATCATCGATCTTGAAGCCACCTATGCCGGCCCCGAGGCCAAGCAGGCGCCGGTGGTCGAGCGCGTCGAGGAAGCGCCCAAGGCTGACGAGAAGCCGCGCCGCGGGCGCGACGATGAAGACGACATCACCAATGTCGGTGTCGACACGCGCGGCATCGGGGACGACGACGAGGAAGACGAGGACGAGGCCAGCCTGTCGCTGGCGGCGATGGAAGCCGAATTGCGTCCGCAGGTGATGGAGACGCTCGACGTCATTGCCGACACCTACAAGAAGCTGCGCAAGCTGCAGGACCAGCAGGTCGAGAACCGTCTGGCCGCCGCCGGCACGCTGTCGCCCAGCCAGGACCGCCGACTGAAGGAACTGAAGGACCAGCTGATCAAAGCGGTGAAGTCGCTGTCGCTCAACACGGCGCGCATCGAGGCGCTGGTCGAGCAGCTCTACGACATCAACAAGCGCCTGGTGCAGAACGAGGGCAAGCTGCTGCGCCTCGCCGAAAGCTATGGCGTGCGCCGCGAGGAGTTCCTGAAGGAATATCAGGGCTCGGAGCTCGATCCCAACTGGACGCGCTCGATCGCCAATCTGACCTCGCGCGGCTGGAAGGAATTCACCAAGAACGAGAAGGACGCGATCAAGGACCTGCGCGCCGAGATCCAGCATCTGGCCACCGAAACGGCGATCTCGATCCTGGAATTCCGCAAGATCGTGAACCAGGTGCAGAAGGGCGAACGCGAAGCCGCGATCGCCAAGAAGGAAATGGTCGAGGCCAATCTGCGCCTCGTCATCTCCATCGCCAAGAAGTACACCAATCGCGGCCTGCAGTTCCTCGATCTGATCCAGGAAGGCAATATCGGCCTGATGAAGGCGGTCGACAAATTCGAATACCGCCGCGGCTACAAGTTCTCGACCTACGCGACATGGTGGATCCGGCAGGCGATCACGCGTTCGATCGCCGACCAGGCGCGCACCATCCGCATTCCGGTGCACATGATCGAGACGATCAACAAGATCGTGCGCACCTCGCGCCAGATGCTGCACGAGATCGGCCGCGAGCCGACGCCGGAGGAACTGGCCGAGAAGCTCGCCATGCCGCTGGAAAAAGTGCGCAAGGTGCTGAAGATTGCCAAGGAGCCGATCTCGCTCGAAACGCCGGTCGGCGACGAGGAGGATTCGCACCTCGGCGACTTCATCGAGGACAAGATGGCGATCCTGCCGATCGACGCGGCGATCCAGGCCAATCTGCGCGAGACCACCACGCGCGTTCTGGCGTCTCTGACGCCGCGCGAGGAGCGCGTGCTGCGCATGCGCTTCGGCATCGGCATGAACACCGACCACACGCTGGAAGAAGTCGGCCAGCAGTTCTCGGTCACCCGCGAGCGTATCCGCCAGATCGAAGCCAAGGCGCTGCGCAAGCTCAAGCACCCGAGCCGGAGCCGCAAGCTCAGAAGCTTCCTCGACAGCTGAGGAGGGTTCTGTCTGTCACGAAAATCAAGGGCGCCAACTGGTGCCCTTTTTTTCGTTTCAAGCGGGTTTGCTTCTACAGGGGCACGTTCAGCCGCGTCCCCTTGACGACGATGCCGCCCCGGTCGCCGATCTTGATTGAGCCATAACGCTGCCTGAAGCAATCGGGCAGCGGGCGGTCGCCGGGCACTGACAGCCACAGGCGCAGCATATGGCGCCGCTTGTCCGGATCCGGCCAATCCCGAAAACCCATGCGGTCATGAAGCAGCGAATGATTGTAGACGAACTGCATGTCGCCGGGCCGGAGCCGCATCGACAGGTTCATCTTCGGCTCATTGGCAAGGCTGTCGAAGAGATCCAATGCTTCGACATGCGCAGCACTCAGCCGCATGGCATCCGGGAAGCGCTGCGCGCTGTCGATGTACTGGCGCTGATAGATTCCGGTCAGCAGCCCCGCATGCCAGTTGAGGACCGGGATTTCGAAGTAGGGCTTTTGCCCTTCCGGTATCTCGCCGCGCCGGTCGGTGGCAATCGGATCAAACAGCAGCCGGGCCAGATCAGGTCGCCTTTTGCGCATCTCGTTGTAGATCGTCACCGTGCTTACCAGCAGGGACTCGCCGCCTTGCATGGCATCTTGCAGGCAGAGCAGGCCGACGACATCGGCGGAGTCGGTGTGGAACGTCTGGCGCTCCGAGGTCTGGTAGATGCGTGTCGTGGCGTCCTTCGCGTCGGCGCCTATGTCGCGGACATGACCGAGTATATGGCCCTGGGCGTTCTGGGACCGAGCGCTTCCCAGATGGGCGCCAACTCCGCAGAAGATCGTTGCCGCCATTTGCGCGGAGTATCCTTCGACCGGGAGACCGCGAAGCACCTCGAACCCTATGCCGGCGATCAGTTTTTCGCGAAGGGCGGCAAGATGGCCAGCAAGCCGGGGCAAGGGGAAATCAGCCTTGGTCAGACCGCCTATATCGTGCGAACCGGCAAGAAAGCCGGTTGCGGCGGCTTCCAGCTCCGCGACGTCCTTCGGGTCCAGTTCGACCAGCCATCGTTCAGGATGCTTCGCCATGTCCTCGCCGGTCCACGCGGCGGGAATTTCGATCCGTTCCGGCGGCAGGTCTGTTGTTTCGCGCATGAAGCTCTCCTGCGGCTGGACTGGGCCTCGGATGTTGGCCGGTGTTTGCCGTGTCCGACGGCCACGGCGGAGACTGCCGCAATCAGGCGGGTTTTTAAACCGGCTTTGCCTGATCGCCGCCGACTGATTTGTGGCCGTCGCCATGCCAGCGCCCGCGTGTCGGTTGGCACGAGGACTCGGCAATACGGTGCCGGCGCGGTAGTGCTTGCGGGACGCTGGCAGCGGGAGGATAATCTGGTGACGGATGCATTTTCTGGGCGTCAACCCCGGAAGCCCGCCCCGGTCGAGGCCGTCCTTTTTTAGCGGTCTCAATGCCGTGCTCCGTGGCCCGGAGAGAGGTGTGCCATGACGACTTACATCGTGCTGATGAACTGGACCGAGCAGGGCGCGAAAAATGTGCGCGACTCGCCCAAGCGGCTGGACGCCGCCAAGAAGCAGCTCGGCGAGATGGGTGGATCGTTCAAGTCGTTCTACCTGACCATGGGCGAATTCGACATGGTGTCGGTGGTCGAAGCGCCTGATGATGCGGTGCTCGCCCGTTTCGCGCTGATGCTGGGCTCGGGCGGCAGCGTCAAGACGCGCACGCTCAAGGCCTTCCCGGAATTTGCTTACCGCGAGATCATCTCCTCGCTCGGATGAATCCATCGGCAGGTTCTCGAAGTCGATGGTCATTGGCGACGCCTTGCCGCAAGACAAGGCGCTTCGCCGTGACAGGGTGCGGCCGAGGGGGGATCGCGATGAAGATATCGGCTGCCGGCCTGGCCGCATTGTCCTTAGTGCCGATCGACGTCGGCGCTGCCGTGCAAAAGCCGGTCGGCATGGCCAATCCGGCATCCGTCCATTGCGGCGGGGTCGGCGGGCGCCTGGCGATGAGGAAGGATAGGGCCGGCAATGAATATGGATTTTGCCGCCTGCCCAACGGACGCCTGTGTGGGGAGCGGGCGCTGTTTCGCGACAACAAACGCGTCGGGCCGAAGACGGCGATGCGCGGCAAGTGAGCCCTGACAGGATTACGCCTTTGCTGACTGTCTGGTACAACACACATTGTCCGGTCTGCGATGCGGGCATCGGCAGACAGAAGCGGCGGCTGATCGAAGCGGTCAAGGCCGGACGGATCGAGTTTCGCGACATCAACCTCGAGCCGGCGGCGCTTGCCGGACATGGCGCCTCGCTGGAGGACATCCGCCGGCGGCTGCATGCCACCGATGCGCAAGGCCGGTTGCTGGTCGGCGCCGACGTTGCGATTGCAGTGTGGGCGATGACACCTGGCGAGGGCTGGCTGGCGGGATTGTTTGGCAATCCGATCGCCTTGCCGCTGACCCGTCTTGCCTATGATCGCTTCGCCGACCTGCTCTATGCCTGGAACCGGCGCAAGGGGCGGTGGTAGCGCCCTGCTGTGAAATCGGGTGAAATCAATGATGGCGGTGCGGACGCATCTGGTTCGGGATGACGCGTTCAAACAGTCCGCCCGCCTCTATCCATGCCCGGGTCGATTTTTCGGCGTCGTCGATCAGCGCGCCAGTGCGGGTGAAATCGTAGGGCGAGCCCACCAGCGGGCAGAGCGAGGGGACAATCGCGTAGTCGATCTCGGCCGGCATGGTGTCGAGTTCGCGCACCAATTGCCGGGCGATCAACAGTGTCAAGGCATGCAGGCCGTTGGCAACCGCGCCTTGCGGCGGCGCGCGCAGATTGCAGGCGAAGCCGGTTGGCAGCACGATCAGCCGGCGCGCGCCGAGGCTGATCGCAACACCGACCGGTGTATTCGAGGTCACCGCGCCGTCGATCAAGAACCGCTCGCCGACTCGCACCGGCGCGAACGCAACCGGAATGGCGCTTGAGGCGGCGATCGCCTCGGCCGCGTTGCCTTTCGAGATCACCACCGCGTCACCGGAGAAGAGATCCGTCGCGATGATGTGGATCGGGATCGGCGCCTCCTCGAGGTCGCGATAGGGCAGGTTGCGCTCGATCAGATTGCGGATGCCGTGCGAGGCGGACAGAAAATCGCGCCGGGCCGCAAAGCCCAGCATCGACCGCCAACTGACGGGAAACACGTCGTTGCGGGTGATGCCCCGCCACAGGGCCTCCAGCCGCGCGACGGTCTCCATTGTGCCGGCGGCGGCGTAGTAGGCGCCGTTGATGGCGCCGACGCTGGAGCCGACGACGAAATCGGCGGTCACGCCGGCGGCGACCAGCGCCTTCAGCATGCCGACCTGTACCGCGCCGAAACTGCCGCCGCCCGCGAGCACCAGCGCGACCTTGTCTGTTCCTGATGGCATGGCACGACCTCGTTGCATTGCCCGCCCAAGGGTTCGCCGGTGTCGGATCGTTTGTTTCTTGGAATTCTCCCCATGCCAGCACGTCTTCGTGAAGCGCCGCTCGCGCCGGAAGCCAATTGGCCGCCAGCACCAGACGAGTGAACCGGCCGCTACGAGGCCCGCAGCAAAAGCTCCTCTGCCGCGGCATTCAGATATATCGTAAGATATATCTTGACTTGGCGCAGGTGTGCGCCTAATTAAGATATATCGCAAGATAGAACTCAAGGAGCAATCAATGCACAAAGATTTCGGGCGCGGCCATTTCAGCGAGCGCATGTTCATGCACATGGCCGGCAAGTTCGGCGGCCGCGGCGGCGGTTTCGGTTCGTTCGGAGGCCGGGGCGGCGGCGGACGCGGCCCGGGCGACATATTCCGCGCCGGGCGCATGCTGGCTGATGGCGATCTCAAGCTGATCACGCTGTCGCTGCTGGCCGAGGCGCCGCGCCATGGCTACGACATCATCAAGGCGCTGGAAGAGCGCACCAGCGGCATCTACAGCCCGAGTCCGGGCGTGGTCTACCCGACGCTGACCTTCCTGGAAGAGGCCGGCTATGCCGTGTCGTCAAGCGAAGGCAACAAGAAGGTGTTCTCCATCACCGAGGCCGGGCAGGCGCATCTCGCCGACAATCGCGAGATGATCGACAGCGTGCTCGAACACCTCGAACGCTTCGGCCGCAAGATGGCCAAGGCCCGGGAATGGTTCGGCTGGAATGACGATAGCGAGGATCGTCGCGGGGGCCGGGGCGGGCGTGGCGACCGTTCGGAGGCGCGCGACGAGTTCCGCGCTATCCGCCACCGGCTGCGCGCCGCGCTGAGCGACATCGTCGATGCCCCGGCCGAAAAGCAGGCCGAGGCCATGAGCATCCTCGAAGCTGCGGCCGAGGCGCTGGAAGCGTTGTCGCGCAAGTAGGGCGAGGGTGCCTGGCATGCAAAGGCTTGGGTTCCTCTCCCCATGAAATGGGGAGAGGTGGCTCGGCGAAGCCGAGACGGAGAGGGGGATGGCGCGGCCCCTGGATGGATTCAGAGTGAAATCGCCAGCGCCGCAGCCCCTCTCCGACCGCTTCGCGGCCACCTCTCCCCCGCCTTGCGGGGGCGAGGAACCTACGTTCTGCTAAGCCGGCGCCAGTACCCCCACCCGGACCTGCGGTCCGACCTCCCCACAAGGGGGAGGTGGAAGCGGCGGATACCAAAAGCCGGGGAGGCCCGGGCTTTTCTGCGCCGGGGCATGCCGGCGTCATTCCTTGCCGACATATTCGCTGATCAGCTTTTCGTTGCGCGCCTTCTCGATCTTGGCAGTGGTCTCGGCCGAGATGCGCTCGTCGGTGCGATACTTCACAAGGTTCACAAGGCTGCCGGTGAGCAGCAGGATGCCCATGGCCCAGTAGCCCTTGGTCGACAGGTCGACGGGCGCCAGCCACAGCGACAGGCCGAGCATGAAATAGGCGGCGCCGACCGAGATGGTGTTGAACATGATGTAGGTCTGATTGGCGTTCATTGGAGTTCTCCGTTGATTTGACGAGAGTTGGGTTGATGGAAGTCAGGTCCGGGAAAGCGGTTTCAGTTGATGGTCTTCAGCCGTTCGAGCACGTCCTTGGCACGCACCTTCACCGCCGGGCCATGACCGGCATCGGCGAGGCGGTCGCGGATTGCCTCGTGACGCAATTCGCCGTCGATCTCGTCGAGGATACCGGCTTCCTCGAACGGGTCGCTGGCGCCCTTGATGCGAGCCAGAAGTTCCTCCGCTTCGTTAAGGTTTGCCGAATGGCCGATCGACCTGACGAGGCGTGACTGTGCCCTGCGCTCGGCATCGATGGCGCGGGCCTCGATCATGCCCTGGTTGAGGTCGATGATACGGCGATGCGCCCGCTCCACCGAAACGCGCATTCGCAAGGTCTTTTCGCCAAGGCTCTGCACGGTGGCGCGGCGGATTTCGCGTTCATTTTCCAGCTCGGCGATGGCCGCGGCAGCGCTTTCGGCCAATCCGGTGTTGCCGGCGGCCAGCGCGGTCAGCGTGCGGGTTTCCAGATCGGCGTGGCGGCGATCGAGCTGGTCGAGGCCGGCCTGCTCGGCGCGCTGGCGCACGATCAAGGTGGCAAGGGTCTGCTTGGCGGCGGCAAGTCCCGCCTCGGCGTCGCGGATGCGTTGCGCCAGAAGGTCGATGGCAAAGCGATCCTTCAGGCCGTCCTCGGCACGCGCGCTGGCGCCGTCGAGCAATGTTCTGATCAGGCTAAGCATGTTCTTCTCCCTTCGAAGTTTTGCGTGAACAATGTTCACAAAGCCAACATAGCAGGAAATGAACATTGTTCAAGTAGTTTTGAACGCTGTTCACGAAACGCAGGGTATGGTAAACGGAAGCAGGCTGGGTGGTTCGTAACAGCGTTCCGTCCGGCAAGGATGCGCATTCACAGGGAAAAGCATGGCACTGGACAAGGAAGAGACGGGCGAGCGGGTGCTGGCCATTGCCGAGACGCTCATCAACGAGGGCGGCAGGGACAATCTGAAGGCGAGGACCATCGCCGAGCAGGCGGGCATCTCGGTCGGTTCGGTCTACAATCTGTTTGCCGATCTCGAGGGGGTGCATCGTGCCGTCAACATGCGGCTGCTCGACCGCCTGGGCGCCGCGGGGGCGGCGGCGATGGCCGACCTCACCAAGCGCGGCATCACCGACGTGCGGCAGCGCCTGCTGGCATTGGCCGGGGCCTATATGCGCTTTGTCGAGGCGCATCCCGGCAGCTGGCCGGCGCTGCTCGCCTTCAACAGGCGCCGCCCGACGCTGGCTGAGCCGGATGCCTATGAAGCGCGGCTCGACCAGCTGTTCGACATCATCGCCGCTGTGCTTGCCGGTGGCGACTTCGGCCTCGATGACGATACGCGCCGGGTGGCGGCGCGCACATTGTGGTCAAGCGTGCACGGCATCGTCACCAGCGGCTACGCTGCGAGATCCGTGCGACGGCAGGCGGACGAGATCGAGCGGCAGGTGGAACTCCTGGTGACCGTCTTCATCAGGGGGCTGGAACGCGGCGGTACATTCGCGCATGCTGGGCCAACAGCGTCGTGAATCGCCAACAAGAAGCGGTTTGCAGGGGCGAACAAGGAGATTTGAGCCATGTCTTTTCTGAAGCGTCTTTTCGGCGGCGGCGGCGGTGAAGCGGCCGAGCCCAGAAGTGCCGCACCCGCCAAGCAGGTCGAGCACAAGGGTTTCCTGATCAGCGCCACGCCCTACAAGGCCGAGGGCCAGTACCAGACCTGCGGCGTCGTCTCCAAGGAGATCGACGGCATGATGAAGGAACACAAATTCATCCGCGCCGATCGCTTCGCCGGCCTCGACGACGCTGTCGACATCTCCATCAAGAAGGGCATCCAGCTGGTGGATGAACAGGGCGATCGGATGTTCGGGTAGGGATCCTCAAAGCCGGGGATCGATCGGCTCGCTCTCCAATGCCAGCACGGCGAAAACACATTCGTGAATCCTGCGAAGCGGCTCCCTGGCGACAAACCGTTTCAGCCCCTCGTGGCCGAGAGCGAACTCGTTGAGCGCCAGGCTGCGCTTGCCGTTCAGGCTCCGCTCCCGCAGGCGCGCAAGATTGTCCGGCGCGTCGTACTCGGCACCATAGATGATGCGCAGATATTCCCGGCCGCGCACCTTCAGCGCCGGCTGGATCAGCCCCTTTTTTCCCCGGCTGACGAAGTCGCATGGCTTGACCACCATGCCTTCGCCGCCAGAGCCGGTCAGCATTTCCCACCAGGCAATGGCCTCCGTGCACGCAGTGGTGTCAATCAGATCAACCGTGCGCCAGCGCGTTCGCGTGATCACGCTTTGATCGTTGGCCAAGCGGTCTGCCAGCTTCATGTGCCAAATGTGGTCGCGGTCGAACCAAACGCGCCCTTCGCTGGCGAGCAGGTGGAATGGCGCGACCCGCAGGTCATCCACTCCAGAAACCGGCCACGCATAGGGCGCCCAGGCGGTCGCGTATTTGGCCGCACGGCCAGCTCTGTCATCAAATCGCGCGCGAAGAGCTGTCACGTCGACGCCGCGTGCGGTTGCCCGAGCCAAAGCCTCGCGGCTTACCTGCAAACCGGCTGTGGACGCGGTCGCCACGGGCGCATACTGGCTCTCGATCAGACTGCTTGCCTTGGCCGACCAGGGCATGATTTCGGCGTCCAGCAGCAGCCAGTCGCTTTGCAATTCTTCCCACAGACCCGCTGCGCCGATGCTGGAACCAAGGCGGTCGAGGAGGGCTTCCATCATGGCGGCGTCACTGAAAAAGGCGCGCCCGGTCCGGGTCCAGATTGCGCCTCTTTCATCACTTGAGACGCCAAAGCGGCCACGCGCCGTCTCTGTATTGCGACACATCGCTATTATTGCCCGCGAACCCATGTGCTTTTCCTCGCACACGACCTGAGCGACGCCACGCTCGCGGAAGTACGCGAAAGCTTCTTCGGGGCGTTCGAGCCAATCGCTCTGGCTGCTTGTCTCGGGTGGCGACATGGTCGGCGGCAGGTAAACCAGCCATTGTGGCGCCAGCGCAAAGCGGCTCATCACCTCCAGCGCGGCCGACGCATTCTCCTCGGCCACCACAATCCGGCCTTTCAGCTCGGTTTCGATCCAACGGCGGCCAGAAACGTCCTGATAATCGAGCACACCGTCGGCATCGGCCTGGGCTGACTTGTCTGGACTTGACGCGCCTAGCGGGCGCACCGGTTCGGCCCAGGTTTGGATTGCTGGGACTTCGACAAGTTCGCGTTCCGGCCAGCGAAGGGCGGTCAGCTTGCCGCCGAACACGCAGCCGGTGTCGATGCATATCGTGTTGTTGACCCACTCGACCGACAGCATCGGCGTGTGCCCATAAACCACTGTCGTCTTGCCGCGATAGGCCGTGGCCCAGTCGGCGCGGACCGGCAGGCCAAATTCGTCGATTTCGCCTGTCGTCTCGCCATAGAGGGCGAATTCGCGCACGGCGCCCGAACCGCGTCCAATCATCTCTTCCTTGAGACCGGCATGGGCGACGGCCAAGCGTCCCCCGTCCAGCCACACATGGCTGCGCAGGCCGCCGAGGAAGGCCGGCAAAGCCTCTCGGAGGCCTCGATCCTGGGTGTCCAACTGGTCGATGGTTTCTTGAAGGCCGTGGCCAACGGTGACCTTGCGGCCTTCCAGCCAACGGCCAAGTTTGCGTTCATGATTGCCCTGGACACAGTAGGCGGTCCCGGCCGCGACCATGCTCATGGCAATCCGCAACACGTCGGGCGAGTTGGGACCGCGGTCGACAAGATCGCCGACAAACACGATCTTGCGACCCTGCGGCGGAGTGACGGTGACGTTTCTCTCGCCCCGATCCTGCGACCAGGCAAGACTGTATCCGAGTTGACCGAGCAAGGCTTGAAGTTCTTCGGCGCAACCATGCACATCGCCTATGAGGTCGAATGGGCCGGCGTCGTCGCGCTTGTCGGTCCACAGCGGTTGGCGCGACACCTTGGCGGCGTCGATGCTGGCCTCGCTGGCGAACGTCCATACCTGGCGAAACCCTTCTCGCTGTAAGCCGCCGAGACCCTTGCGGATTTCGTCCGTCATGCGGTGGGCGACGCTGGCCCCGAAGGGCCGGTCCGGCCGAGACGCGTTGCGCGCAACGCAGACGTCGACACCAGGGTCGATAACGACGGCGACCGGCAAGGCGTGCCACTTGCGCGCCAATTCGATCCACGCCTTGCGGTCAGCGGCGCGCACGTTGGTCGCGTCGATGACAGCCAGCTTGCGGTGCTTGAGCCGCTTGCCGACAATCTCGCGCATCAACTCGAACGCGTCCGTCGAAACGTCCTGATTGGTCTCGTCGTCGGAAACAAGGGCGCGGCAGCGGTCCGACGAGACGACCTCGGTCGGGAGAAAATGCTTGGCGGCAAAGCTCGTCTTGCCCGATCCGGTCGAGCCGATCAGCACGACGAGGGCGAAGTCCGGAATGCCGAGATCGGTCTTGTCGGGCGCTCTCATCGTGTGAACACCGCCATCTGCGTGGGAGAGCCGAGGACGGGGTCCTCGGCACCGATGCCGCTGATGGCGGCGGTGTAATCATACGCCTGGCCGATCTTGGCTGCCCAGGCCTGGAACTCGGCGCGGCCCCATTCGAACCGGTGATCCGGGTGGCGAAAGGCGCCGACTTCCAATTTGGGAAAGAGCGCGTTGTAATCTGCGTTTGGGGTAGTCACGATCACAGTCCTGGGCGCGGTCTCGCCAAAGACGATCCGCTCGATCAACGGCAATCTGTCCTCGTCGACATGCTCGATGACCTCGACCAATACGGCGACTTCGGCTTCGGCCCAGCGGCTGTCCCGGTAAGTCAGTGACCCGTGCAGCAGCGTCACCCGGCCTTCGGGCGGTCCGCCGAATTCGTTCAGTTTGAGACGCTTGGCGGCCCATTCCAGTTCGCGGACCGCGGGATCCAGTCCGAACAGCTTGTGGACCCATCGTTCTCGAACCAGCCGGTAAAGCAGCTTGCCCTCGCCGCATCCCAGATCCGCGATGACAGTTCCGCCGCTCGCCCTGATGGCGTCCACCACCGCATCCAGGCGCAGGTCGTTCAGCCGGACCGGCGCCTCGAGGGCCTCCTCGGGCGTGACGCGGGCTTCGGGGGGCAGCGCCTCGCTGGCCGTCTCGGGAGCCAATCGTTCGAGGGCGGCGCGGGTCAGCACTGCGCGGTTGCGCAGGTATCGGCGCACGATCAGGTTCTTGGCGGGATGGTTTTCCAGCCAGCCTTCGCCACTGGAAAGCAATTTGTCGACTTCAGCCTCGCCAACCCAATAATGCTTGGCGTCGTCCATCACCGGAATGAGAACATAGAGGTGGTTGAGCAGGTTGCCTAGCTTGGCTGAGCCAGACAATTTCAGGTGGCAGTAGCGTGAGCCGTTTGCATCAGAGCCGACATTTTCGATCGGTGTCAGATCGACGGTCCAGCCCAAAGGTTCGAACAGCTGCCGCACCAAATCCTCGCCGCCGCGCATCGGCAAAGGTGCGACAGCGGCCTCCAGCAGCAAGTCGCTGTCGGCCAGTTGCTGGCGCTCCTTCGATATGCCGGTCATTGCGGTCCGCAACGTCTTGTTGAGTGCCACGGACAGGAAGGACGACGCCGCATAAGGCCGGTCATTCACATACTGGTCCAGCAAGCCTTCCGCCCGACCCTTGCCCCGCACCAGCCCGATCGGATCGACATCCAGTAAAAGTACGGCCTCGCAACGCTCAACGCTTGCCTGCGGATAGAACAGCCATGCCTTGCCAAAAGACAGGTCGGTCTCATGCAGGCGATCGGGATGTTTATGCAGCAAGAAGCCGAGATCCGTGGCCGGACGATGGGTGGTGGCAATTGAAAGAAACATCCGCGAGCGATAACGCAGCCGCGTGGAATAACCAATGGTGCGGAAAAGCTATTTTCCAGATCCAGTTATCAAATGCGTAAAAGAGAATGCCTTGGCGTCAGTACAAGGGGTTAGTGCCTTTGCGGACAATAAAGCAGCTCGAGCACGAGGGTTTCACCATCGGCGGCACGCCCTACCAGGCCAACGGTCAGTACCAGACCTGCTCCTCAAACGAGATCGACGGTGTGGCTCGACGACGCCGTCGACAGCTCCATCAAGAAGGGTATCCAGCTGGTGGATGAACAGGGCGATCGGATGTTTGGGTAGGCGGGGCGGGCCGAGGCGACGATTGTCTATGCCGTGTCGGTAGGAGTCATTCTCGCACTTGCCTGGTGACGACCGGCTTGGCCCGAAAGCGGACTGCAGCTTCGGGCCACGCGGCGATCATTTGGCGCTCCACCATTTCCTAGTCGGCGTTCGGCATCGCCGGGTACGTCTTCAGGATTCCTGAGCTGTCGAACTCCTCGACGCCTCATTCAGCTCAGCGCGTGAACCTTGAGGTATTTGCCGGCACGGCAACCCCGCAGCGAAGCTCGGGCGCCAGCCGCAAGCCGCTGCCTTGGACCATGCGCCGGGATATCTCGTTCGAGGGCGCGACCATCTCGTAGACGGCATGCGCGCCGAGCTCGCCGAAGGCGTAATCGACGAGCAGCCCATTGAGCAGGCGGCCGAGGCCCTTGCCGCGCCAGGAGTCGGCAACGGCGAGCAAGCCGATCCAGACATGGTGCCGGAACGGGCTGTGCGTGTTGTGCGGGAAATAGGTGTGGCCGGTCGCGGCTATGGCCCCGCTCTCGTCGCCAAGCACGATCGTCTTCGCCTGGGGAGGCCGGGCCACGAATCCGCGGTTCCTGTTGTGGCAGACACATGCAGGGCTCGCGTTCTTACTCGGGGTCCATGTATCGCGACCCGTGCTCTGATCGCCAAGCTCCGCCACGAGGAGCCCACGGCCAGGAATCCGGGAGCGGGATCGTGCTGCATCAAGTTCAGCGCCAACAGGATCGCCCAGGTGGACGCGAGTTTCTTTCCGGTCCCAAACCGACCGGCGCCTTCTACGAACCGTCGGAAGCCTTGCGCGTCGACAAGGCCAATTCGAGCTCAGCCGCAAGGCCCCCTTTTGCGCGTGCTTCCTGTTATCCGCGCTTCTTGATGACGCCATACAGCACGTTGCGGTTCTCGCCAAAGTACACCTGCGCATCGACCGTGTTGCGGTCGACGCTGGCATTGATGATGTTCCACATATCGGTTTCCGTGCGCAGCAGCAGAACCCAGTCCATGAACGTCTCCCAATACCCCGCGCCGGAAGCGCCTTCGGCGTAGTTCGCGAACAGGAATGTCCCGTTCGGCTTCAGCATCTGCAGGCAGGTCTTGGTGAGCTTCACCGCGACGTTGTGCTGGAGATAGTCATAAAGGCCGGAGGCGTAGATGAAGTCGAACTTGCCCAACTTGTGGCCCCTGGTGAGCAGGGTTCGCACCGAACCGTCGATAGCCTCGACGGCGGTGCCCTGGAAGTCGCGCGCAATCAGTCCGACGCTCTGGGGGTCCTGATCGAGCGCGACCCAGCGCTTGAGGCGGCCTTCGGCCAGGGCAGCCGAGCGATTGGCCTCCCGCAAATGGCCGGCCGCGATCGCGAGAACCTCCGTTTGCGGCCCATTTTTGTCTGCAATCTCATCGACATAGCGCGTCAAAAGATCGCGCCGTTCCCGTGCTGCGATGGAGGAGGGCACGTCCTTGGTATGGTTGTAGAGTGCCTTGCCGATCTCCGAGGCGTTCGCCACGCTTTCGGCCACATGCGGATCGCAATAGATGTAGTCGAGCAACTGCGCGTCGCCTGAATAACCTCTGGGCTTGGTGAAGGACCAGCGCGTAAGCGGATCCTCGAGGAAATATTTCACGACTGGGTGGTTCTGCACCACCGGTATCAACGCTTGCCAAACGTCGCGATGAACCTTGGAGCGCGTCGCGCTGAGGTACGACGTCAGACGACGAATGATCTCGGCGGGGTCCTTGTGTTGTTCGATCTGCTGCTGTGTCGCGTGGAGTATGAGTGCAAGCTCGGCGCGAGCGGTTTCGAAAGCTTCGCCGTAATGCTCGATCTTTCCTCGAGGTAGCCCGTCGGCAATCAGCTCGGCAGTAATCAGGCTTTTGCCGTCAAAGACAGTTTGCACACGGATGCTCCATAGTTAACAGTTAGTTAACTTATTGCGTAGAATGCTCCATTTGCCAATGTCGGCTCGCGAGCATTCTATCGATATGATTAATTTCCCGCTAACCATGTCAATTCTTTGGGGTTTTTAAGGAGCGATTCCGGGTTCGAGTTAACGGAAACTTGTCCTGCATCATTGCATTTGACTGCGCGGGCAAAACATGTCGCACCCAAGGAGTCGGTCTGCGTTGGGGGCAGAAGCTGCAAAAGAATTCGGATCGCGAAATCCCCTTCAGCCGGGATTTGTGAATGAGCGCGTGTCATCCCGAGTGGCCGATGCGGTGGATTCGGAACCGCACGATCCGCGCCAGGAGTTGGGGGCGGCCGAACTTCGTATCCTTTACCGCAAGGAAGCTGAAGCAACGCGAAGAGTGGAAGCCAGGCCAGGGCTTTGGATCGCCGTTGCCATCTATCTGCTGTTTTCGGCAATGGATCTGCTGCTCATTCCAGACGTGGCAGCCTACACGATCGAGGCGCGCTTTGCGGTCGGATTGGCAGCACTTTTGACCTTGGAGGCGCAGCTTCGCCGGGGAGTCGGAGCAGAATGGCTTGATGTAACTTGCGCTGCGGCCATTATATTTGGCTACCTTGGTTGGTTATGTCCAACGATTTTGTCCGCAGAGAAAGAGAGCGTTTCTTATTATATGGTCTTCGGCACCATTTTCATGATGGGCGCAAACCTTTTCTTTACATTTCGATTTAAGCTGTCTATTGTAACTTCCGCTATAATATTGTTCCTACTGTTCATTGTTAATTATTTCGTTCCTTCTACTCCGACGTACAAGCTAATATTAGCTATTTTCTATATTTCATGCTTCACGTTCACCTCATATGTGAACTGGAAGCTGAACGAAGAGCGTTACAACGTCTTCCTGAATGCCCTGGAAGCCAAAATTCAGCACAGGGAGGCCACCGAGCGCGGCAAGGCGCTGCTCAGGCTGTCGCGGACGGATCCGCTTACAGGTCTGGAGAACCGGCGGGCGATCGACGAGAAGCTGCGGGACTACTGGAGCGACTGGCAGAAGCTTGGCGCAGGTTTTGCTGCGATCCTGATCGACGTGGACTTCTTCAAGAAGTTCAACGACTGCTACGGCCATCAGGAGGGCGACTGTTGCCTGATCCATGTCGCCAACGCCCTCAGCGATCTGATCAAGGGCTATGATGGTTCGATCGGGCGCTATGGCGGTGAAGAATTCATCGTCCTGGCGCGCATGGACAAGAAGGACCAGGTCGCGGATCTCGCGGAAGCCATTTGCCGCACGGTGGAGAACTTGGCGCTTACCCACGAACTGCGGCGGGACGGTATTTCGATCGTGACGGCGAGCGTTGGCGCTGCCTTCACCAGGAAGCAGTCCGGCGCCAAGCTGGAGAAGATCATCCACGAGGCGGATCGCGCGCTCTATCTGGCAAAGGCCAGCGGCCGAAACTGTGCCCGGCTGTTCGATCCAACCGATCCCCAGAGCAGCGACGAGAGCGAGAATCTTGCGGCTTTGCTGAAGATCGCGATCGGCCAGGATCTGGTTTCGCTCGTCTATCAACCTATCCAGGATGTCAAATCGGGAAGGCTCGAGGCCGTGGAGGCGCTGATGCGCCTCAAAATGCTGGACGGCACCCTGGTTCCGCCGAGCCTGTTCATTCCCGTCGCGGAACGCACTGGCGCGATCCTGGAACTCGGGCGCTGGGCAATAAGGACCGTGTGCACCGAGCTTCTGGCTGGCGATCACGTCCGTGTCGTCAGCGTCAACGTCTCGCCGATCCAGCTCAAAACGCCCGGCTTCGCTGCATCGGTCGCGACCATCCTGGGCGAGACCGGCGTAACCGGCAACAGGCTGGCCTTCGAAATCACCGAAGGGCTGGAAATGGAGATGCACTCGGACATCCTGCGGTGCATCAGCGACCTGAAGCTGTTGGGCATCAAGATATGGCTTGATGATTTCGGGACCGGTTTCGCCGGCCTTTCGTGGCTTCGTCTGATCGATTTCGATACGGTGAAGATCGATCGTTCGTTCCTTCACGACTGCGCCACGCCCAAGGGCATGGCCATGCTGCAGGACATCATCGCCCTGGTCCGAAATCGCGGCCACAAGATCCTGGTCGAAGGGGTGGAAACCGAACAGCAGATGGGCCTCATGCGCGAATACGGCATAGACAAGGTCCAGGGCTTTCATGTTGGTCGCCCCATTCCGGCAGCGAATTTCCAGGCAAAGCGGGCCATCCAGAAACGCGCATTTCCGGTTCTCAAGTCCGCGTAGCGACAGGCCAGGCGGTGGCGTCATGCCACCGCATTCCTCAACCTGGCACTCGATCCGTCCTACAATCTCGGCCGCTCGGGGCTGCTCTTGCAAGCGCTCGTCAGATCGGCAGTTCCAGCGTGTATTTGATCGTCTGGCTGGGGACGTCGGTCTTGACGTTCTGGACGCCCCTGATGCGGCTCAGATGCTCCGACTGGAAGCGGCGGTAGTCGTCGATGCTGGCCGCCACCACGCGCACCATGGCGTCGCAGTCGCCCAGCATCAGATAGCATTCCATGACCTGGGGCAGCCTGGCCACCTCGGTGGCGAAATGCTCGATCGTGTCCTCGTCCTGCGCCTTCAGCCAGATGCGGGTGAAGAAGGTGAGGCCCTTGCCGATGCTGGCCGGGTTGAGCACGGCGACATAGCGATCGATGACGCCGGCTTCCTCCAGGAGTTTTACGCGGCGCAGGCAAGGCGAGGGCGACAGGCCGACCTCATTGGCCAGGTCGTTGTTGGCCATGCGGCCGTCTCGCTGCAACGCGCGCAGGATGCGTTTGTCGATGTCGTCAAGCTTCATGGCGTTGAATTCCATTTTCTTTCTGGTTTGCAGCATTCAATGCCGAAATCGGGTGAGAAACAACGATCTTCGCGACCAAATTGCGCAGAAGTGTGGGTATGTTTGGCGCCGGTATCACGAGAGTTCAAACCCAGGGAAGCGGCGGCCGCGAGGCCGGCCGGTGGCAAGGCATGAGCATTTCGCAGACAATCGAAACAGCGGGCGATGGCTCGGGATCGGAACTCCGCCGGGGCGTTGCATCCTGCGCGCCTGTGCTGTTGGGCACCATCCCCTATGCGCTGGTGCTTGGTGCCCAGGCCACCCAGAAAGGATTGAGCACGGTCGAGTTGTCCATGATGACGGGGCTGAATTTCGCCGGCGGATCGGAATTCGCGGCGATCCAGTTGTGGACGTCGCCGCCGCACATCCTGCTCATCGTCGCCATCACCTTCCTGGTCAACAGCCGCCACCTGCTGATGGGAGCGGCCCTGGCGCCGTTCCTGCGCGACCTGCCGCGGCGCGAGGTGTTCCCGGCGTTGTTCTTCATGTGCGACGAAAGCTGGGCGCTGTGCCTGGCCGACGCCAAGCAACGTGCCGCCGCCGGGATCAGGCCGGCCTTCAGCCCGCGCTACTATATGGGCGCGGCGCTGGCGATGTATGTGACCTGGGTGGCCTTCACCACGCTCGGCGCCTTGCTCGGTCCGATGCTTGACCATATCGAGACCTACGGCTTCGACATGGCTTTCCCGGCCGTCTTCCTGGTGCTGATGCGCGGCATGTGGAAGGGTATGAAAGCGGCGCGGCCCTGGCTGGTGAGCCTCGTAGTGGCCGCACTTGTCTATCTCTTCATTCCCGGCGCCTGGTATGTCGCGGCGGGCGCGGTGTCGGGGCTGATTGCCGCCTGGCTGATGGCCGTTGATGCATGATCGACATGACGACCCTTCTCACCATCGTGCTGATGGCCGGCGTCACCTATCTCACGCGGATTGGCGGCTATGTCGTGCTGCGCAACCGCGTGCTCGGCGCCCGTGCCACGGCGGTGATGGAGGCAGCACCCGGCTGCGTGCTGATTTCGGTCATCGCACCAGCCTTTGTGTCACGAAATCCGGCCGATCTCCTGGCGCTGGCCATCACCTTGGTCGCCGCGACGCGGCTCTCCATGCTGCCGACCGTGTTGATCGGAGTGGTGGCGGCGGGGCTGCTGAGGCATTTCATTGGATAGAAAGGCAGCTGCCGGTTTGAGCAGACCTGATCACTCTGGCTCGTAACCTGCGGCGCTGAAGTAGTTGGTGCATTCCTCGGCGGTGAAGCGGGGCAGCGCGTCGCGGATAGTGTCCCAGAGCTCGGGGATGTTGCGGGCGGCGGCTTTCCTGAGGATCGACTTCAGCTTCGAGAAGGCATTTTCGATCGGGTTAAGGTCGGGGCTATAAGGTGGCAGGAAGAGCATTCGCGCGCCGGCCGCTTCGATCGTTTGGCGGGCGGCGGTGACTTTGTGAGCGGGCAGGTTGTCGAGGGTGACGATGTCACCAGTTCGAAGCGTAGGCGCCAGTACCTGCTTGGCATAAGCGGTGAACCATTCCCCCGTCATCGGTCCGTCGAGGACCATCGGCGCAGTCATGCCCGTCAGGCGCAATGCGCCTGTAAAAGTGGTCGTTTTCCAGTGCCCATGCGTCGAAGTCCAGGGACAGCGGCGCTGTTGTCTTCAGCCACGCGGAAAACTAGCAGCATCTCTCTCGGCCTATCCACCAAGTTCGCGAGAAACGGGAACAATTAATGAAAAACGCACGGAATTTTAGCCGGAACGCACACGGTTCTTCCTCGTTTTGGCTCTGAGGGAACCATGAAACGGAGAGAGAACGATGAAAAGGCTTTTGTTACCCGTTATAACAGGCGCGCTTGTTGCCCTGTCTGGCGCAGCTTTTGCCGACACTCCCGTATCCGCCGCTACCAACCTTAACGTTCGAGCTGGGCCGGGCTCGCAGTATCCGGTCATCGGCGTGCTGCGGGCGGGCCAGACGGCCACACTGAACGGCTGCCTGCAAAACTCGAAATGGTGCACCATCGCCGAGGCCGGTGGTCAAGGCTGGGTCTATTCCGACTACGTCACCGCAGAATTCGGCGGCAATCGGGTGGTCTTAACCGAGCGGCCGGCCGATTCCGGCATCGCGGTTGTGAAACCTCCTCGCGATCAAGGCGGTAATGCCGGAGCCATCGCCGGCGGCGCTACCGGAGCAATCGCCGGCGCTATCATTGGAGGACCAGTTGGCGCTGCTGTGGGCGGCGCGGCTGGGGTCGTCGGCGGCGGTGCAGCCGGCACCGTGATCAATCCGCCGGAACAGGTGCGCACTTACATCAGCGCGCATCGGGTCAAGCCTGTTTACCTTCAAGGCAAGGTTGTGACCGGCGCGACCCTGCCTGACACGGTGGCCCTACAGAAGATCCCGAACTACCGGTACCGATATGTCTATGTGAACAACCGCCCGGTGCTGGTTGAGCCATCGACGCGCCGCATCGTCTATGTGGCACGCTGAAGCGCCGATCGGTAATGGATACCGACCGTCGGGCGAGCTGCCCGGCGGTCAAGCCGAGGCGGGCTGTTGACCACAACACAATTGGCGCGGCTGTAGATAGCAATCGCCGTTCACCGTAATAAACCAATCTGATTGACGGCACTGGAGGCAGCGCTCAGCGAGGAGCCGCGCTCCGGGAGGCGCGCAGCTTTCCGGCAAGGAGGAGGCCTTGCTGGTGGCCACCGCCTGCTCCAGCCCGCCGCCGGGCCGCAGTCGCTGGACGGTGGACGACGACAGTTCGCCGAAGCGATGACGGCCTCGCGCGACTCACGCGAGGCCGTCATCGCTCAGATTTCAGTTCCCTCGGCCAGCATTAGCTAGTTCACAGGGTCTGCGGCCACTGTTGGGCGGCGTGTAGGACTGTCAGTATCTCAACGGTATCTCTACCTACGCGATAAGGGACGATATAGGGAATATCGACCAAAACGAGTTCTCGCGTCGATTTGATACGCCCAACGCGCCCCATGGCCGGCTGCTCGGCGAGCAGCTCCGCCGCCGACAAGATGCGCGCAATGACACGAGCGGCCGCTTCGGGGCTGTCCTTTTCAATGTGCGCGCCGATTTCGTCAAGCCGGCGTAAGGACCGCTTGGTCCAGCGGATTGTCCTGCGGCTCATCGTCAGCCGGTGGGTTTGACGTATTTCGCAATCACGGCGGCCAACTCTTGCTCGTTGGCAAATTCACCGCGCTCGGCCTCGGCCAATCCCGCCTCTATCTCCGCGAGCTGCCATTCCTGGCGAGCTACAAAGTCCTCAATGGCCTGGGCTGCCATATAGGAGCGCGAGCGATCGAGCTTTTCGGCAAGCCGGTCGAGCCTGTTTGTCGTGTCGTCGGAAAGGCGTACTGTAAAAGCGGTCATAGTTGCGATTCACCCTGGTTCACTGTGATTATTTGTGAACCAAGGTGAATGGTCAAGGTTGCCATATCCTAAGAGCGCGGTCGCTTACTGTTTTCGCGCTGCCGGGGCATCGGCAAGCAGCAAGGCCGTTATTGGACGGCGAAAAAGCAGGCGCGAACGCCTGTTTTTCGGTTCAGATGGCGAGGTGCCTTACGCAGCCGCGGCGACCTGCTGGCTGGCGGCCACCACCGCGTCGACCTTGGCGGTCGCCTTGGCGAGAGCAGCGGTCACCGCGTCAGGGCCCATGCCGACGCCTTCGATGCGGATGACGTCGACATCGGTCATGCCGATGAAGCCGAGCACGGAGCGCAGGTAGGGGATCGCGTGGTCCATCTGCACGGCAGCACCTTCGGAATAGATGCCGCCGGAAGCCAGCACGATATAGACCTTCTTGCCGGTGACGAGGCCCTTGGGACCATTCTCGCCATAGGCAAAGCTCTTGCCGGAACGGGCGACGTGGTCGACCCAGGACTTCAGCGTCGAGGAGATGTTGAAGTTGATGAAGCCAGTGGCCAGGATCACCGTGTCTGCGGCGAACAGTTCGTCCAGCGCCGCGTCGGAAACGCCGACGACTTCAGCCTGGCGCGGGGTGCGGGCTTCGGCCGGCGTGTAGATGCCGGTCGAATAGTCGGCGTCGATGTGCGGCAGCGGGTTGGCGACGAGGTCGCGCACGACGAGCGTGTTCGACGGATCCGCGGCAAGCAGCTTTTCCGCGAATTCGGTGGCGATGCGGGTCGAGTGCGAGGCGGCGCCGCGCGGGCTTGAGGTAACGAGAAGAATGGACATAGCGGGTTTCTCCAGTGGGATGAATTGTCCCGCCAGATATGGGGCTATCAACCAATCAAATAAACTGGTATATTTCATATACGATCCATCCATAAAATGGATACGATGATGCAGCCCAACCCGACGCTCGACCAGCTTCAGATCCTTGTCGCCGTTGCCGAAACCGGGAGTTTCTCGGCTGCCGGCCGCAAGCTCAACCGGGCGCAATCCGTCATCAGCTACGGCATCGCCAATCTCGAGGCGCAGCTTGGGCTGAAGCTGTTCGAACGCGAGGGCACGCGTGAGCCACAACTGACCGAGATCGGCCGGGCGACGCTGGAGGATGCAAGGCGCATGATCGGCATGCTGCAGCGCATTCGCTCCCGGGTAGACGGGCACCATCACGGGCTGGAGGCCGAGGTGGCGTTGTCGGTCGACGTGGCGTTGCCGTCTCCGGTGCTGGTGCGGGTGCTCAAGGCGTTCGAGGCGCAGTTCCCCGCGGTGATGCTGCGCCTGCATATCGGCTCGCTCGGCCTTATTCCCGACTACGTCGTCAATGGACAGGCCGATCTCGGCATCGGCGGTCTTCTGGGCGACGTCGACGTGCATCTCGTGCGCATCGGCTTCATGTCCATGGTGCCGGCCGCGGCACCCAACCATCCGCTGGCGCTGCTGCCGAAGCCGGTGGCGCTCGAGGATGTGCGCGAACACACGCAACTCGTCGTCATCGACCAGTCCGAGCGCACCAAGGGGCGCGACTACGGTGTCTTCGCCTACCGCACCTGGCGCCTGACTGACATGCGCACCAAGCACACGCTGATGCGCGCGGGGCTGGGCTGGGGCGGTCTGCCGCGATGGCTGATCGCCGAGGATCTGGCCAATGGCCGGCTGGTTGAGCTCGATCTCGAACCCTACAGGGAGGTGAGTTCGCCGCTTTATGCCATGCATCGCGTCGACCGCAGCCCGAAGCCGGCGGCGGCCTGGCTGATCGACCAGTTCAAGCGACAGCTGGGCTGCTTCAACGAATTCGAGCCGGGCGAGGTGCCGGAGGATGAGCCCGAGATTGGCAACGCGCAGAGTTGAGGTTCGTCTTCTTTGACGGAAGCGCGACATCTCGCCGTGTCGGGGCCAGCACCCACCCGGACCTGCGGTCCGACCTTCCCATTAAGGGAGGTTGTTTCCCGTCAGGCCCGGGACAGACCGTCGATCAGCGCCAGAAGGACGACCCGGTAGTCCTTGTCGGATCCACCCGCCTCGATGGCGAGAGCCGCCCGGTCAAAGGCCGAGGCGAGCAGGGCGGTAAGCGCCTCCACCGGCAGCGTCTTCATGGATCGCTCGCGCATTGCCGCGACCAGGCCTTCGCGCAGCGAACGGCTGCCGTGACGGTCGTCGATCGCATCCATCTCGGCACGGCCGAGCACGGCCGGCCCGTCAAGCAGCAAGAGCCGTGTGCGGCCGGACACGCGCATGGCGGCGAGATAGGCATCCGAACCCGCGATCAACGCATCGCGGGCGCTGAGCGAGGACGGTGATGCCCGGTCGATCTCCTCGGCCACCGCCTGCGCCTCCTGCTCGACCACGGCGGCAAACAGCGCCTGTTTGTCGGCGAAGTGATGATAGAGCGCGCCGCGCGTCACACCGGCGGCGGCGACGATCTCCGGCGTGCCGGTCTCGGCATAGGATTTTTCCGTAAACAGCCTTCGCGCCGCCGCGATGAGATCGCCGCGTGTCGCTTCGGTGCGGTCGCGGTTGGAGCGGCGTCCGGATTCCTGTTGCATACATACAGCCTGTATGTTATTTGCGTTTACCTGCAAACTGTATGTTAATCGACAGGAGAGCGAAAGATGAAGATGTCAAGCTATTACCCCGTGCTGATGACCGGCGACGTCGCCGGTACAGCCGCCTTCTATGTCGAGCACTTTGATTTCCAGCCGCTGTTTACGAGCGACTGGTACGTGCATCTGCAATCGGTCGACAGCAAGCGCGTCAATCTCGGCATCGTCCAGGGCGACCATGAGACGATCCCGCAGGAGGGACGGGGCCGCGCCTCGGGCCTGCTGATCAATTTCGAGGTCGCGGATCCCGACGCCGCTTATGCGCGCGCCACCGCCGCCGGACTGCCGATCCTGCGTTCCCTGTGCGACGAGCCCTTCGGCCAACGCCATTTCATCACCACGGACCCCAATGGGGTGCTGATCGATGTCATCAAGCCGATCCCGCCCAGCGAGGAATTTCTGGCGCGGTACGCGCAGGGTGCGGCCGGGGGTTGAGCGACAGTCTCAGCTTGCCCGCGCCACCGGCGTCACCATCACCTGGCTGACGCCCGTGCGGCGCACCACCGTGCACAGCGTCTCGCGGCCGATGCGCTCGGCGTCGAGTATGCGCACGAGATCGTCGACGCCGGTGACTGGGCGCCCGTCAATGGCGGCGATGATGTCGCCTTCCTTGAGACCCGCTTCGGCCGCCGGGCCGTTCTTCTCGACGGTGCGAAGCCGTACCGCCGTGCTGGTCGAGACTTGCGACAGAAGGGCCGCCCGGCGCGGCAAATTGGTGGTGTCGGCCGAGATGCCGATGAAGGCGCGCCGCACGCGGCCGAAGCGGATGATCTCCGAGATGACGAAATTGGCGGTGTTGGAGGCGACCGCGAAGGCGATGCCTTGCGCGCCATGGATCATGGCGGTGTTGACGCCGATGACCTCGCCGGCCGACGACACCAGCGGCCCGCCGGAATTGCCGGGATTGAGCGCGGCATCGGTCTGGATCACGTCGTCAATCAGCCGGCCGGTCGAAGCGCGCATCGAGCGGCCGAGCGCCGAGACGACGCCCGAGGTGACGGTCCACTCGAAACCCAGCGGGTTGCCGATGGCAATGGCGATCTGGCCGCGCCGCAGCCGCTTGGAATCGCCCAGCGGCGCCACATCGGCGAAGCTGCCGTCGGCACGCACCAGCGCGATGTCGGTGTCGGGATCGCGGCCAAGCACGCGACCCTCCCTGGAGGCGCCGTCGGGCATCGAGACGCGCACCGTTTTGGCATCGCCAACGACATGGAAATTGGTGACGACCAGCCCGTCCGGCGCAATGACGAAGCCCGATCCATGGCCACCCTGGCCGCCGATGCGCTCGATGCGGCAGACAGCCGGGCCGATGCGGTCGACAGCGTCGGCGACCGTCATCGAATAGGCATCGAGCAGTGTTTCATCGGTTTCGAATTTCCGGGCGGCAAGGGCCATGAACGGGCTCCGTGTTTTCAGGCTTTTTCGTAACTATATGTGCGGAGCAGCCCGACCGGCCGCGACCTGACCAGATGGCCAGTCGAACCGACAACTAGCCGTCAGGCGAGTATCTCCGGACGCACCGCCGAGCGATATCTGGGGCATGAGAAAACCCAGGAGATCATTATGAGCGACTTCAATCTGAATGCATTTTCCGAGGCCATCGCCGATCTCGCCGCCAAGGCGGCGCCCGCTACGGCAAGCTTCGCCACGCATCATCACCGCACGGCAAGCGCCTTCCATTGGGGCGACGGTTATTTCGTCACCGCCGAGGAGGCCGTCGAGGCCGGCGAGGAGATCGAACTGACATTGGCCTCGGGCGGGACGGTGAAGGCCGAACTCGTCGGCCGCGATCCCTCCACGGGGGTTGCCCTGCTGAAGCCCGCGGATGCGGTCAGCGCGCCTGTGCTTGTCAAGGCAGATCTGGTCCGGCCGGGCAATGTCGCCATTGCCATCGGCAGCAGCCAGGGTTCGGCACTGGCCGTATCCGGCTCGGTCGGCGAAGTCGGCCCGGCCTGGCGCTCGATGCGCGGCGGCACCATCGATCGACGCATCCATCTGGCCGTCGGCGCCGGCGGCCGCTTCGAGGGTGGCCCGGTGCTGGACGCCAAGGGGGCGCTCATCGGCATGCTTCTGTTCGGGCCGCGCGGCCGTGCGCTGGTCATGCCTTACGAGACGATCGAACGGGCGGTGGCGACGCTGCGCGAGAAAGGCCATGTCGCGCGCGGCTACCTCGGTGCCGGCCTGCATCCCGTGCGCGACCGCGATGCGCGCGGCGCGATGGTGATGAGCCTCGATGACAATGGTCCGGCCAAGGGCGCCGGCCTGTCGCTGGGCGACATCATCGTGGCCTGGAACGGCGAGGCCGTGCATGGTCCGCGCGAACTGATCCGCAGGCTCGGGCCCGACAGCGCCGGCGCATCGGTGACGCTCGGCGTGGTGCGTGGCGGCGAACAGCGCGATGTCCAGCTCACCATCGGCGAAAAGCCACTTTCCTGAGAGGCCAGATGGATATGCTCGCCAGCGAACGGATCATGACCGACAGCGCCGCCTCGCGGCGGCTGGTGGTGCTGATTGCGCTTGGCGATGCGGCCCGCGCCGAGCGCCTGGCGGCCTCGCTTGCCACCAGCGATGACCTGCTGCCGGTCGTGACCGGCGGCGGCAGGGCCGACGTTGCCATCGTCGATGACAGGAGCGGTGATACCGTGCCGGTTTCAATTCCACGGGTGCTGCTGTCGGGACGTGCCGGCGGCGAGCGGCCGGCCGGCGAGGTGTTTGCCGTCATGCCCGCGGGCGCGGACGATCTGCTGATTGCCGCGGCGGCACGGCTGGCGACAGCCGGATATCGCGTCTCGGGCGGTGGCGGCGGGCGCCATGAGGATTTCCACGCAAGCGAGGGCCAGTCTTTCGAGGACGAAGCCTCCGACGAGCATGCCGTACGCCCAACGCTGTCGCCGCGCGAGGCGGAAGTGCTGGCGCTGCTGGCCGAAGGCGCGCCCAACAAAGTGATCGCCCGGCGGCTCAACATTTCCGTGCACACGGCGAAATTCCATGTCGCCGCGATCCTGATCAAGCTCGGCGCGGCCAATCGCACCGACGCCATCGCCATCGCGATGCGGCAGGGGCTGGTGCTGGTCTAACGCCTCAGTCAGATGGCGGGTTCGATATCGGTCAGTCGAAAATCATTGCCCTTGAACAATAACGGCATGGCCTCGAGCCGAGCTGCGGCATAGGCGATGCAGTCGCCGAAATTAAGCGCGGCCGGATGTCTGCCCTTGCCATAGCGCAGGAAGGCTTGACGGGCTACCGCCGCATGGTCCGCCGTGAACGGGATCGTATCGATCGAAGCCGCGCTCAGGAAGGCGTCAAGACGATCGGCTATCTCGTCCTGCCGGCCGCCGACCAGCACCATCGTCGTCTCAAGCAGCGTTGGCGCCGCGATCAGCCGTCTCCCGGCGTTGGTGATGGCGCGCACAAATTGATCATGGCTAGGTTCGGCGCGCAGAACCGCGACGAGCGCCGATGAATCGACGATCATCGCGTCGGAATTCCAAGTTCATCGTAACCGAGGATCTCATCTTCGGTCATCGCATTCTCGCGTCTTGGAATCTTGCCGGCCTTGTCGGCGATCGCCATCAGGCGCTGGAAGAGACTATCGGGTTCGTCACGCGGCACCAGCCGCTCGCGGGCAACCTCGCGCTCGAGACTCTGGCGGATCGCCTCAGTCACAGACACCCGACGCCGGCGCGCCAACTCGCGCGCCAGTTGTTCGACTTCCAGGTTCTTGATCGACAATGCCATTCTATAATCTACCTCAGTGTATAGAATATATACCATGAGGCCGCGGCATCCAACAGGCGTTTGGCGATACCGCCCTCCGTTGCGTCATCATCCTTTGGGAGGCCAAGCTCTTGTATCCGGAGCCGCCACGGGCAAGGATCGCGCCGACGAAAAGGATTGCAGGGAAGCGGAGAGAAAATGTCGCTCAAGGGAAAGACGCTGTTCATCTCCGGCGGGTCGCGCGGCATCGGGCTGGCGGTCGCGTTGCGCGCCGCGCGCGACGGCGCCAATGTGACGATCGCCGCCAAGACCGCCGAGCCGCACCCGAAGCTGCCGGGCACCATCTTTACCGCGGCTGAAGAAATCGAGCAGGCCGGCGGCAGGGCGCTGCCGGTGCTGTGCGACATCCGCGAGGAGGCGCAGGTGGCCGAGGCGGTTGCCAGGACAGTGGAGAAATTCGGCGGCATCAATATCTGCGTCAACAATGCCAGCGCCATCCAGCTTACGGGTACGCTGGAAACCGACATGAAGCGCTACGACCTGATGCATCAGATCAACACGCGCGGCACGTTCCTGGTCTCCAAAATGTGCATTCCGCACCTGAAGTTGGCTGAAAACCCTCACATCCTGAATCTGGCGCCGCCGCTCGACATGAAGGCCAAGTGGTTCAAGAACCATGTCGCCTACACCATGGCCAAGTTCGGCATGTCGATGTGCACGCTGGGCATGAGTGCCGAGTTCGCCAGGGACGGCATCGCGGTGAATTCGCTGTGGCCGATCTCAACCATCGACACGGCGGCGGTGCGCAATCTCCTGGGAGGCGACACAGTGGCGGCGATGAGCCGTTCGCCCGACATCATGGCCGATGCAGCGCATGCGATCTTCCTGCGGCCCTCACGCGAGACATCGGGCAATTTCTACATCGACGAGGAGGTGCTGCGGGCCGAAGGCGTGACGGATTTTTCGGCCTACGCGCCGGGCGCGACCGGACCGCTGGCCGGCGACTTCTTCGTGCCGGACGAGGTGTTTGCGCATTCGGATACGAAGGTGAAAAGCATTTATTGAGGGAAATCGCGCGCCGGCAGCGCTGCCTTCATCCAATTCCGTCACCGTCTGTACAGCGGCGGTGAGAACGGCCTGGCTCACTCCGTCAAAGCAAAACCCCGCCGGCGAGGGGACCGGCGGGGCTCAATGCGTCCCGCTGGAGTCGGGACGGGGCAGGGAACGCCCGGTCCAGAATTTGGGGTTTGCCCCGCTCCGATTCAATGAGGCGGCTCTTATGCCGCTACAAAACTTCTTTTGCGCGAGGGACCTGAACTCTGGCCCACCCCGGTTCGCCGGGGTGGGGTCTTTCTTGTCAATCTGAGTCCAGGTGCTGTCTCAAGCCCTGGAAACAGCTGAACTATTGATTGTTGCTCGCCACCGGCGCCACCAGCGAGGTGATGCGGCGAATGGCGACGCGCCGGTTCTCGCGATTGGGCGCCGAGGTGTTGACCTTCAGATACTCCTCGCCATAGCCCTGTGTCGTCAGGTTCTCCGGTGGGATGCCGAAGGCATTGGTCAGCGCTTCGGCGACCGCTTCGGCGCGGCGATCCGACAGAGCGAGGTTCGCCTCGGGCGTGCCGACGGCGTCGGTGTGGCCTTCGATCAGGAAGGTCTCGGCCGGGTTCTTCTTCAACAGCTTCTCCATGGCGTCGGCGACGCCCTGGAGCTTCTGCACCTCGGTGTCGGAGATCGAGGACGAGCCGAATTCGAAGTTCAGCGTGTCGAGGTCGATGCGCCGGGCAATATCACGCACGCGGGCCGACCGCTTGACTTCGTTGATCGAATAGAGGCGCTGCACCTTCTCCACCGGCGGTTGCTCGAGGAAGGTGTAGTAGTCGTCCGGACTTTGGACATCCTCGGAATCGAGGATGTAATCGCGGCGCGGGATGGTCAGCCGCATCGGCGGCAGGTCATCGCCGGGATCGCGCCAGTCGTTTTCATCCTCATAGCTCCTCTCGTCGACATAGCTCAGCACATATTCGTGGCCGTCGGGCGTGATGCGCGACCGCTGCAGGATGTCGCCGTAGTGGTTGCGGATGGTGACGATCCGGATGCCATTGTCTCGCTCGACCGTCTCTCGGGTGCGGCCTTGCGGCAGGTCCTCGTAATAGACATCCCTGGCGCCGCGGGTCAGGCGCGGGCGATCATTGTGCTGGACGAACGTCTGGTCGTTGAGCTGGATGATGACCCGGTCGCCGATCTCCTTGAGCACATCGACGCCCTTGGGCCGGCGGCGGTCGCGGATGTTCTCGTCGGGTGCGCGATCGAGGCGCTTGCCCTTCTCCTGCGTCACCGGGACGATCTTCTCGGTCCTGATCTCCTGCTGAGCGGCCTTGTCGTCGGTTGGAGGCGGTCCCTGGTCGACCGGAGCGACTGCGGGCTTCTGCCCCTGCTCGGTGCCTTGCTGGGCATTCTGGCCACCATTCTGCTGCCCGCCATTCTGGTTGGCGGGCTTTCTGCCGCCCTTGCGCTCGGCATCCTTCTGGCTGTCGAGAATGGGAGCGGCGTTCTTGTCGGCGGGCGCCTCGCCCTGCACGGGGTTTTCGCCCTGGGCAGGCGCGGCCTTGCCGCCGGTGGCGGGCTGTTCAGCCGTCGCCGGCTGTTGTTTCCCGGTCTGCGGCTGTTCGCCGGTGGCAGGCTGCTCGCCGGTCGCCGGTTGCTCGCCTACCGGTTTCCTGCCGTTCCTCTTCGTCTCGTCCTGCGGCTGTTCGCCTTGGGCGGGAGCCTGGCCGGCAGGAGCCTGCTCGGCCTTCGGCGCCGGCTGCTCAGCCGGGGCTTCCTTGTTGGTCGGCAA
Source organism: Mesorhizobium sp. B2-4-14 (assembly GCF_006442155.1). NCBI lineage: Bacteria > Pseudomonadati > Pseudomonadota > Alphaproteobacteria > Hyphomicrobiales > Phyllobacteriaceae > Mesorhizobium > Mesorhizobium sp. B2-4-14. The sequence continues at coordinate 216,633 of NZ_VFVA01000005.1, forward strand.
AGGTGTGGCTTCCGGCGTCGGTTGGTTCGTCCCAGCCGGTTTCCTGTGCTTGTCCGGCTTCTGCCCGGGTTCGGCGGCCGGTGCCTGCTCGGCGGGCGCAGCCTCGATCTGCTGGTCCTGCTTGCGCTTCTTGCGCGGGTTCTCGACCGGCTGGTTGTCATTGGCGGGTGCCGCCTGACCAGCGGGCGCCTGCTCGGTCTGTTGCTGCTGCTGCTGGTCGCGCTTCTTCTTGCGCGGCTGCTGCTCCTCGGTGGCGGGAGCGGTTTCAGCGGCGGGCGCCTGCTGGGTCTGCTGCTGCTGCTGGTCGCGCTTCTTCCTGCGCGGCTGCTGCTCCTCGGTTGCGGGAGCAGTTTCAGCGGCGGGAGCCTGCTGGGTCTGCTGCTGCTGCTGCTGCTGGTCGCGCTTCTTCCTGCGTGGCTGCTGCTCCTCGGTCGCAGGAGCGGCCTCAGCGGCGGGAGCCTGCTGGGTCTGTTGCTGTTGCTGGTCGCGCTTCTTCTTGCGCGGCTGCTGCTCCTCGGTCGCGGGGGCGGCCTGGCTGGCGGGCGCCTGTTCGGTCTGTTGCTGCTCACGCTTCTTGCGCTCGGGTTTCTGATCTCCTTGCTGCTTCTGTGCGCAGGCTTCGGCTGATTCGCCCTCGGCACACGCCGCCTGGGCCAGGATGATTGGCAGGGCGCCGCGTTGCATGGAGCCGAACGCAGCACTTCCCTGCAGCGGGGATGCGCCTAACGGCGCGGATGCCATCAACAGGCCAAGTGCGGTGCCTGCCAGAATCCGTGGTTGGCGTTTCATTGAAAATTCTCCTTGTGGGGTCCCATCCTTGCCGAAAACCGATTTTAACGAAATTGGTTCCAGCCGCCCATGGGTAGGGGCCGTACAGGGCGATTGGCCGGCCTTTTGGAGGCAACTTCGTGTCATTCGGCTGGGGTGTAGCCCCATTGCGGCCATTGCGATGCTTGACCTTGGCGATTGCTGGGGCCACATCCCCGGGATGGAAACACCGTTCTGGAAAACAAAGACGCTGGAGGCGATGAGCCCGGCCGAGTGGGAATCGCTCTGCGACGGTTGCGGCAAATGCTGCCTGTCGAAGCTCGAGGACGAGGATACGGGCGAAATCTACTGGACCAGCGTCGGCTGCCGGCTGTTCGATGCGCGGACTTGCCGCTGCGCCGACTACGCCAACCGGCTGGCGCGCGTTCCCGATTGCGTCGGCCTGACGCCGCAGAACGTGCGTACCATCAGCTGGCTGCCCAGCACATGCGCCTACAGGCTGGTTGCCGAGGGCCGCGATCTCTACTGGTGGCACCGTCTGGTGTCGGGCAGTGCCGAGACCGTGCATGAGGCCGGCATCTCGATGCGCGGCCGGGTCAAGGCGAGCGAAACCGACCTCGCCGAGCCGGAGGATTATTTTGACTATATGCTCGACGACGAGCCCTGAGGCTGGCGTCGGCAAGGCGCGCCGGAACCACGCAGGGCAGGCCGTTTGAGGCGCATTGTTCGAAAACCGGCGGAGGTTTCCTTTCCCGCCACATGAACCGCAGATGAACGGCGGGTTCGTAAATAGTTCAGACAGGCGAGTGCATTCTCCCACCATCGGTTTCACGAGGACGGGCATTAGCCCGCAACAAGGAGAGAGAACCATGAACACCACGATCAAGACGGCGGCCCTTTCGGCGCTGGTCGGGCTCGCCACGCTGGCCGCCATCCCCGCCCATGCCGACAGCCTCTATCTTGGTTTCGGCAACAACCAGGATCCGCGGTTCGGCGTCTATGCCGGCGACGACGGCTATCGCTACCGCCGTGACGAACGCCGTGACGATTGGCGCCGCGGCTGTTCGCCCGAACGTGCCCTCGACAAGGCCGACCGCATGGGACTGCGCCGTGCCCGCATCGTCGACGTCAACCGTCGCACGGTCAAGGTCATGGGCCGTCAGTACGGCGACCGCGTCGTCATCGTGTTCGCCAATGAGCGCGGTTGCCCCGTCATCGATCGCTGAAGCCTCTGGTAGCAGAGCCCCTTTCTCATCGGACGGGTGTGGCTCGACAAACCCCGCGGGAGCGATCCCGCGGGGTTTTTCGCATCGGCCGTGGATCATCCGTCGTGGTCAGCGCCGGCGATGGAGACCGTTGCTTCCGTCGCCGTTACTTCAGTTCAAAGGTGACGGTGACCTGGACGTTGTAGGAATTCTCGCCGGCCTGCACCGGAGCCGCGCCGGCCGCGGCATCGAAAGCCTTGGCGTTGATCGGCATCGGCATCGGCCTGATGTTCTGATCGGTGATTTCAAGCACCCGGCCGAGGCTGACGCCGGCGGCCTCGGCCAGCGTCTTGGCCTTGGCCATGGCGTCGGCGACCGCTTTCTTGCGGGCCTCGCTGACGGTGGCCGACGGGTTGTCGTTGGTGAAGGCGATGCCGCCGCCCTGGTTGACGCCGAGCGAAACCGCCTTGTCGAGGATATCGCCCGTCTTATCGACGTCGCGCACGCGCACCGAAAGCGTGTTGGTGACCTGGTAAGCGACGAGCTCGGCCTCCTGGCTGCCGTCCGGCTTGTTGGTGTAGTTGTAGCGCGGATTGATCTGGATGCCGGCGGTCTGCAGGTCGCGATCCTTGATATCGGCCGCCTTCATCGCCGCGATCACCGCGGCCATGGCGTCGTTGTTGGCATCGAGCGCCGCGCGCGCGGTCTTGGCTTCGCGCATCACGCTGAGCGTCAGCACCACCAGATCGGGAGCGACGGTTGCCTCGCCTTCGCCGGACACGATGATGCGGGGCGGCGTCGGCAAATCGGCGGCTCCAGCCATCGCCGGAAAAGCGATTGCAGCGGCGAGCGCGAGAGGCAAAAGGTGTCTGGTCATGAAAATCTCCTTGGTCCGCGATCCTGTCGCGGATGCTCAACTAGGGCGCGAATATGGGCTGATTTGGGCGATCTGTGAAAGCCCGCAGGGAAAGCCTTGTGCCGTCGAAGGAAAAACATTAATCCAGCCCGCGTGGGGCCTGTAGCTCAATGGTTAGAGCCGGCGGCTCATAACCGCTTGGTTGGGGGTTCGAGTCCCTCCGGGCCCACCATAACTATTGATTTCTTTCTTGAAAATTGCCGTTGGCCCATAACGTTGTGGGCCCATTATGGGCCCGCACAACGGGGCAAACTCGCTTTGTTCCTGCAAAACTGTACGAGAGGGCGATGCCAGCGATCAGAACGAATACCCTCGCATTGGCACCTGACCATGTGGCGCGGATGAGAAGCCGGGTACCGACCAGCCTGCAAGCTGCCGACCGGACCCAAATGCCAGACGTATCCGACCGACGTGATCGGAACACCGTCCGCGTCATGCGCATTGCGACACCGGCGACGAAGCCGACAACGGTAAGAACGCCGCCGCCAGAGAATTTGGTCCGAAGGGCGGCAGGAAGCGCGCCGCCAATATGTCACCGGCGCGCTGAGAAGGCGGCGCCAAGCTTTGGGGAAAAGTTGCATAGCGCTTGCGTGTTAAGAATTTTTACCATACCGTAGGGGAAGATTCGTTAACACGGAGAACCGTTGTGCCTGAAATGCCCAAAATGGTTCCGACCCGTATCCTTAGGGAGGACTGGCAAGTTCTGCCCCGCCTTGAAGAGCTTCAGCTTGATAAGGCCAAGCTCTTGAACATACGCGCTACGGCAGTCGGCGCGGCAGCCGATACCACGCCTTACCATCCCGCGAACACGGCCGGCACTCTGTCCTATCACTTCGGCACTTTCGCTCTCAGGAATGAGTTTGTCGGCAAGGTCTGGGTGCTTGATCGCACCAACGGCGTCGAGACCATTAAGAACGAGGCCAAGCGCATCAAAATAGTCTTCGCCAATGTGGACATTGCTTGCAACGACGACCACCCGCCCAAGCCGCGTTCTACCAAAGGTGCCGGCGCCGAGCGTCTGTGCGTCGGCAACGATCTGTTCGGCGGTCTCCCGCACTATGCCCCCGCCGTCGCCGAGGCCGGCTGGACCGTCTACTACTTGATGGTGGCCCCTAACGGGGCAGTGGAACTCAGCTGCCCGCTCCTTAAGAACGGCACTTTCCAACACTTTGTGGAGCGCCTTTACCTCTCTGACGGCAGCGACCTCCACAAAGAGCCGAAGTTGTCGCTTGACGACGATGACGCCGCCGATTTCGATCCGCAGGTTGCTCGTAAGAAATAAAGTGTCATGGCATTCAATCCGAAAAGACTCATCCTCGCCCGGAAACGGCGGCGGGTGACCGGCAAGGGACTCGCTGAGGCGGCCGGCTTGTCGCCGATCACTGTGTCGCGCGTCGAGAATGGAGAGAATGAGCCCGACGAGGCTACAGTGGATAGGTTTGCGGAAGCGCTCGCCTATCCGACGGCCTTCTTCTATCTTGATGACCCTGACGAACTCGATACTACGGCTGTCAGTTTTCGAAGCCTCTCGAAAATGAGCTCAAAGGAACGCGATGCCGCCATCAATGCCGGCCGCCTTGGCTTACAATTGAGCGATTGGCTTGAGGGGCAGTTTAGCCTGCCTGACGCCAACGTGGTGGACCTCAGCTACGAAACAGACCCAGAAGCAGCTGCACGCACTCTGCGCGCCTATTGGAGCCTAGGAGAAAAGCCTGTTGGCAACATGCTTGGTCTTTTGGAAGTCCAAGGGGTTAGAGTGTTCTCCCTTTCGGAAGCGACTAGTTCGGTGGACGCCTTCTCATTCTGGCGCGACGAACGTCCATTTGTTTTTTTGAACAACTACAAAACTGCGGAACACAGCATCTTTGATGCTGCCCATGAGCTATGCCACTTGGTGATGCACCGCCACGCCGGCTCTCAGCTATCAAGAACCGCCGAACGCGAGGCGAACCAATTCGCTTCGGCATTTTTGATGCCGGAAAACGATGTGCGTTCACGTATGCCACGGTTCATCACCGTCGATCTTATTATTCGCGCAAAGGCCCGCTGGCGGGTCTCGGCGATGGCGATGGCCTACAGGCTTCGTTCGTTAGATTTGCTTAGCGAGTGGCAATACAAATCTGCCTGCATTGAGCTAGGCCGCCGGGGCTATCGAAGTGGCGAGCCAAACGGTATCGAGCGCGAGACATCAGCGGTTTGGAGGAAAATTCTCGCTCACCTGTGGAGCGAGAAAGTTACAAAGCACGAAATTGCGGCCCTTCTGCATCTCCCACCAGATGAGCTTGAAGGGCTGATTTGGGGACTGGCCGGGCCAGTAGTCCGACCAGATCGGGACGATAGCCGCGCTAACTTGCGCCTAATTTAATGTGAAGACGGACGTCAGCGTGACCTCGCGTCGCGCCCAAAGCCATGCAGTTGGCTGGCTAAGCCCAAACGCTCAGCGTGAGCCGTCTAATGGCTGCCTGACGACCTGAATGGCTGTGCGGCGCTTCATCGCATCGCGTTTAGCCTCCCGTTCGTTGACGGCACGAGCGATATCCACCGCGATCCGCTTCTTGTTAGCCTCGCGGACATAGTCATCAGTCACCGTCATTGAGGAATGGCCCATAGCCTCCATAATGGCGCGCGCCTGGATGTTGCATTCGGCGAGGTAGGTTCCGAAGGTGCGGCGCAAGCCATGGAGGGTGTAGCCGTCTGGAATTCCTGCCTGCCGGGTCCAGTGCTGCATCATCCCGGTCAGGCTCTTTTCCGAGAACGACGTTTTGTAGGCATTCTTCAAGACGGTACCGCCTTGGGAACGGTCGAGCGGCTCCAGCGCCTCTGCCAGCTTGTCGACGACCGGAATGAACATTTCTCGACCGCCGTGTCGATTGCGGTTCTTTTTCTGGCGGAAGTCGAAGGCTTCGATCAATTCCAATGAGCCATCGAACAGCTCGATCTCTTCGGTCATAAGATCGTTCCACTCCAGCGCTGCGATGTCGCCGCGCCGGTTTCCGAGCCAAAAGCCCAACGCGTAGCATGTGCGCGCAGGGGTGCCGATCGGATGTCGCGCCTCAAATTTCTCCCGGACGGCGACTGGCCAGGCTGGGTTCCTCGTGGACTTGGGCACGCGCACTCGGATCGACAGCGACGGGTCATCCTGCGCCTTGATCCATTTTTCAACTTCCGTCGCGATCCACAGCAGCTTCTTGATCGCCACCAACATGTGCTTTGCAACGGTGCGATTGGTCGCGAAAATGGCTTCGATGACAGCGCGGAGCCGATCTGCGTCGAGATGCTCCACCGGAGTGTCGCGCCAGGTCAGAGGGTATTCGGGCTCGACCTTCAGGTTCAGAAAGCGTTCGATCAGTCGTGCGTTCTTCTGCTGGGTCGCACTGTCAAAGTCCAGCCATTCCATCGTGCCCTCAAGCCGTCTTGCGGCATGACCAAAGGTCTTCGGCAGCGCTCGACCTGGCAAGTCGATGATCGCAGCTTTTCTACCCAGGCCCTGGACCGCCTTTTGGTATTCGGCTTCGAACTCCGGATCTCCGGGCTTCCCGGGAAGACGAATCTCGGGCATGCTCTTGGCGCGGTAGCGGTAGACGACCTTTCCATTTTTGACCCGCGACGAAACGCCGGGGTATCGGTCGTTCTTGAACGGCCTAGCCATCAATTATCCTTCCAGTTGCCGCGGTGTTTCGACCGGACGTTCCGGTCGATCGAGGGCCTTGTCTCTGACTATGCGCCGGCAGCCGATGCTCTATGCCCTCAGGTCTTCCTTGCCGCGCGGCTGCTCCGTTCAAGAAGGGCCCGTAGATCACTCTTCTTGTCGGGCAAGGACGTGAATGCGATGTCAAGCGCAACGCGGTCCCAGATCGTGCGGCTGTTAACGTGCTTTGGCGTAGGCATTCGTCCATCAGCGACCATCTCGTCGAAGAGTGTTGATCCGACACCAACATATCGTGCAGCTTCATGTCTCGAGAGCCCCCGGGGCGGGTAAGAAATCGTGTCATACGTCATGCAGATCGCCTGGTGCCTAAACGCGTTTGTAGGCCGCATCTAAGGGGGCGGGCGCGGGGTGCCGATGGGCAATCTGTACGATACTACAGGGCAAGAGCCCTTTTTCGGCCCGATGCACTACGAGCGCGAGTGCTATTAGTCAAAAATCCGAATTTTTACTCGTGCCTTGGTCGGCACTATTCCCGCCGCTACCCAGTCCTTTCTCTCGAAAAAAGGTATACTCCTTCCGACGCTGCCCCCAGGCGCGCGAGCCATCGAAAGATCCGGGCGCTGAGCTTGTTCCAAAATGCTCGGGCCAACATGCAGGTTGCAGGACAGAAATGCCGCCGGAAAATCCATCGGGCTGCGCTGGAGCGTGCCATGAATTCCTTTCGAGCAGACGGCGCCCGCTGAGCCCTTGTAGGCGTCGGCAGGGAGCCGCTGGCGATCGGCAATGGTGGCGAGATCGGTCGGTGAATGTTGGCGCTGAGAAGCATAATGGAACGATCATCGATTTCTTGAGGAGGGGGCGTGACCCACGTGAGGCGGAACGCCGGACGATGATCCAGGATCATTCTTTCGGCACGATACGTTCGACGGCCTCCCGCATCCTAACCACTTTCCGCTGGCCTCGCTCCTGGACGAAGTCATGCAGTTGGTCAAATGAGATGGTCGGTACAAAGTCCGCAGCGACTATCGCGCCAGCCCGATAGGTGAAGGTCAGCGCCATTGCTCCGACCAGGTTTACCCGCGAGGCGAGGAAGGAAGTGAGTTCGTTGAGACGGGCGCCATGGGCATACAACAGAGCTTGGGCCGTGGGAGATCTGTTGATCGTGACATTGCTGACAAGCAGTTCATACCGCCTCCACCACATCAGCTCCCCTAGTCCTCGCCCCGAAACCGCGTTGGGGGAGCGGGCTGTGGCCGCGTAATTCGCCAGAAAGTCTTCGTCATACAGGATCTCCAAATCACCGCGCGCCCAGTTAATCTCCGCATAGCCCCTCTGGTTAATGCGGGCGTCGAGGAACACCCGGGGTTTCCGGTTCTCATCGCGCAAGGTGGCGCTCCAGTTGGCCGGGTCTGTCAGCATGTCGACGTGCTCCTTGTTAAGGCCGCAGTTGTAGGCCTCGTCGTCCAGCATCCAGGCCAGATCCTCGCTCAGCCTGGATGTCCCGGTCTGATGACGGTTTCGCGCAAGCGCCAGATAGCCGGAGCTAGAGATTGAGGGGTCGAAGGGTTCAAGCATTTTTAAAGTCCTGTGGAGGAGCGGGGCTGGGTGCCGTGAAATACGGCCGTTTCATCGCTATGTTAGGAGCGAGTCATCCGCTCGAAGCGGCCCATGACATGGTGGTAGACTTCGGGCGCCTCGTGGCCGGCGTCCATCATCAGGGTAGCGGCCTGCCGCAACGTTTCGATCGTCGGCTCAAGGGCGTGGAAATTGTCGTCGTCATAATGGAGGTCCAGTTCTGAGGAGAGTTCGCGCAGGAGGTCGGTCAGCACTTTTGCGGTTGTCTGGTCGATGGTCATGTCGTGGGTTCCTAGTCAGGCTTGAGTGATCTGCAATATATCGTTTTGAGTATAAAACTTGAGGTTTGAGATATATAAATATGAAACTGCGCCGCGCAATAGGTCGAGCAATATTTTTTCCGTGGAGAATGTCCCGGTGACCGAGACCGAATGGCAGCGGCTGCTCAGCGGGCTCGTGAAGGCCGAACTGAAGCTGCGGGGGCTCAGCTACGCCGACCTGGTTGAAAAGCTGGCAGACATCGGCGTTCACGAGAAAGAGGTGAATATCGCCAACAAGCTCTCCCGAGGAAGCTTCACCGCCGTTTGGCTAGCCCAGTGCCTCACGGCCATCGGCTCGCAGAGGCTGAAGCTCGACTGACCTGGAGGGGGCGCTTGCGCCTCGCGCGTGTTGTGGGTAGCCGCAGTAACTGCAGCTCCGGTTGAACACTCCGGGTTTTGCCTTGGGCTTGGCACTGGTTTTGGCGCTGGCGGGGTCGCACTCGATCCGGAGCCGATCGCGAGGGAAGGAATTGCCTTCCCCTATAGTATTGCGAAGAACGTACCTAGCGCGTGAAGCGCGACGGGGCCACATCCCGGTCGGACCAACGTAATGAAAGGAACCACATGTCCGACGAATATTTGAGGGTAACAGAAGTCGCCGAATTGCTTGGCATGCGCGAAGAAGATGTTCTGCGAATGGCTCAGCACGGCCTGCTGCCTCAGCCGGTTACCATTGATGGGAAGCCGCACTTCCCAAAGGAGCCGATCTTGCTTCGACGCGAGGAAGAGGATGAGGCTGTCCCTTCTGCAGGCGTTTACCTCTCTGCGGGAGAGGACTTTTTCTACTACAAGGTGGTGGAGGCCAGCCACATGGTAATTTACAAGAATTGGCCATTCGCTGCCTTCACGCTCTGGGACGGAAGCCTTCACATCCGCCCTTGGCTCACCCACATGGTTGACGATCTTCCCGATCACCAGGACATTCTGCTTTCGTGTCAGAACGAAAATGTCCCGGAGGTCAGGTTGGAAGATCTGCCCGAGCCAGCTTCAATCGTGTGGGGATACCGGTGGGTGGGGCAATACGATCTGGGAGACGTGGCTATAGCTCCGACCGTAAAGCATTAGGCCCGGAAAACCCTTGGGCCCCCTTGTGGGGTGGCAGAGTGCTTGGCTCGCGTGGACATGCCGTCCTGTTGGACTCCGAAGTGGTTGCCACCTCCACCACTTTGCCCCTGACCAACGAGGCGTGCCTAATTCGGGCATTAGTGAAGCAGTGAGGCAGCGCCTCCTCCTTAGCCTCGATGCTCAGTTCACCTCACGGCGGTCAGGGCACAGTATGCAGCACGACGCATCGCTCGGCCAAAGCCAGATCCCGCTCATGCAAGGCGCGGACGAAGAGCCCTGCCGCCAGGCTGGTGTGCGTCATAAGCACCGGCTCCCATGCCCCGGACTAAAAGGGCTCCGATGCCCCGGACAAGCGCCTGCGCCAGATCGACTGTAAGTAGTGGTCTGGCGCGGGTGGCTGCAACTGTACATTGCGGTGGACTTAGGCGCCGGCGCTGGCGCGGGTAAATCAGCGCGCCACGGAAATTTTAGGTTACGCGCCCCTCGATTTTCCCACCAAGGGGCGCCCAATCTCACGGAGGAAGGACGATGTCCACCCATACTACCGGCCGGCCAAGCTTGAGCAGCGGCTCGAAGCCATCGAACGGAACCGGCTTGAGGCCGTTCGCTACCTTGAAGAGGCCAAGCTTCGTCGGCCGGCCGGTAGAGTGCTCGAACCGATCGTGTTGACACATCGATCGAGAAAGTCGGGGCAAGCCCGTTCAAAACGTTTGGCTTCCTCCTATATTAATTACTCTCTTCTCTCTCCATTCCCCAATGCGAGGAAGAGTAATGAGGCATCAAAAATTTTCTAATTAGGTTCTGACTGTGAAAAACTTGTCCTATAGTATTTTTTTTATTTTACATTTTGAATTGATAACTTTTCATACCCTCAAAACTCATCGGAGCACCCATGGCACGGCCTAAAACGGCACTTCGTGATCGTATCGCCACGCGGTCAACCCGCAAGGGCGACCACCTGCTCTGGAATGGTCAGATGCGAGGCGGTCGACCACACCTCTGCCGTGTCGGTAACCCGGCCCGTGTTCTGCTTGGACTGACCGAGCACCCCGACTACCAGATAAGGCGCAACACCAGCCTGTGCCAAGAACCGAACTGCATCGAGCCCGAGCACTTCAGGGTGATCAGGGAGCGTCGGTACAAGTTTGACGACGCGCCCAACTCACCATGGCGCGACCCCCGCGACCGGAGCGCGAGCCAGTTCACCGACCAAGAACTCGAAGAGATCGAGATGGAGGCCGAGGCTGGCACCAGCGAGGACCAGCTCAAGGAATACTACCGCCCCGAGATGGTAGCCGAGATCCTCGCCCGCGCCACCGCCCGGTCCACCTAAGCAACAGCAACTGCAACAGCAAGCAAGGAGCGCGTGCGCCCATGACCGGATTTCAACACAAGGGTGCTGGCATCCCTCTTGCATAAGGACTGCATGTAGCAACGATTGGGATTCGGCGATGCGACTGAACGTTCGACCTGGGCGAAAGCCAGGTTCCCCAAAGAGAATATACTCTGAGCCGCTGCAAACTGAAGAATTGCAGGTTGCGAAAATACCGTCACGATTTCCATCATCGCCGATGATATCTACACAAGAAACTCCAAACAACGCTATGAGATAGCGTTCACCGAAGCCGAAATAGGTTTGCTTGCTGTCACACTGAGAAGCGGCTCGCTCGGTGACCCATCGAAGGACGAATGTTAAAAGTCGATGGATCGAAGAAGCACTTCGGAAACGATGTTTGGTAGGGCTTGCTTCAGCGATTTACTGCTAAATAGAACGTGGCGGCTCCGGCCCTGGGGTAGGGTTGCCTGAAAGCCAGAGCCGCCGGCGCGGTACGGCAACAGGACCGCGCTGTCCTATTCTGAGACAGCGCGGTCTACAATTAGTTAATTCTAATGAACCTTATGGGCGGCAGGGCGCCGTGGCGTTTAGCCGGTCCGGGATGATGCCTTCGACGACCTAAAGCGGCTCTGGCCCACGACCAAACGCCTAAGGGCGGATTCAGCCCGTCTTTCCGGCTCGAATCATGGCACGAATAATCGCCAATTCGCAGTATCCACCAGCTGTGCTTCGAGTGTCTTGCAATACTCAGCGTTCTTCCGGTTTCCTACGAGAGCCACGACAACTCCGGACCCATCTCGCCGACTTCGTCGCCGCCTACAACTTCGCCCGCAGGCTCAAGACCCTCAAAGGTCTCACACCCTACGAGTTCATCTGCAAGGCGTGGGTCTCACAACCGGACGTTTCAAACTCCGCTCCAGCAAATGCCGGGACCAAACACCTTCAGGGCTCGCCGAAAGTCGCCCGGAGTTCCCCGATCTGGTCAGCATTGAGGGGTCGAGTCTCTGACCCTCGCAAAAGCAAAAAAAGCTTGGCGGTCTCTTCGAGGTCCTCGATCGCATAAACCGCCGCTTCAAGACTTTTACCGGAGACCAGCGGACCATGGTTTGCGAGGAGAACGGCCGGGCCGCGCGTGGCGGCTGCCCGGATGTCAGGGGCTAGTGCGGGATCACCAGGTCTGCGATACCTGAGCAATGGCAGCTTGCCGATTTTCATAACAAAGTACGGTGTTAGCGGCGGTAAGCAGTCATCTTCCGGTAGACCGCACATGCACGACACCGCCGCGGAGTGTGTCGCATGAAGGTGAACGATCGCCACAGATTGCGGCCGCGCGCCGTACATGGCCAGATGGAGCACGGTCTCTTTGGAAGGAGCGTCGCCCTCCACCAGCTTACCTTCGAAGTCGACGACACTGAGCCGTGCCGGGTCCAAAGCTCCAAGAGAAGCATTGGTAGGCGTTACGACGTAGCCGCCCTCGACGCGAACGCTGAGATTGCCACTGCTGCCCGCAGTCAGGCCGCGTGTGAACAGGCTCTGGGCATGGCTCATGATGCCGTCGCGGGCGTTAGTGAGAGCCCGTTCGCGAGATGGCACAACACTGCTCATGACAGTTTCTCCCAAGCTGATAAGAAGAAATCAACCGGGCCGAAATTTCCGGACTTAAGCGCCAGCGCCACTTTTGAACCGTTAACATCTGCGATTGTCCACGGCACGCCCGGGGCAATCGTCGCGCCGATCGCCAAGGCGTCGATCCCGAGCGCCCCTACAACAGCGCCAGACGTTTCGCCACCCGCGACGATCAACCGGCGCACACCACGTTCCACAAGCTCTTTCGCGATGCGCGCCAGTGTAGACTCGACCAGCTGCCCTGAGGCAGCAACTCCCAACTTCTGCTGGACTTGGCGTACCTTATCCGGCGTAGCAGTTGCGTAGACCAATATGGGCGCGTCACCCAACTGCGGCGCAGCCCAGTCCAGAAAATGGGAGACCACTGCATCCGGGTCGTTCGCCAAGGCCATGGGGTCGATCCGGTACGTCGGCAGGCCTTTGGCTTGCATGAGGGCCACCTGCCGATTGGTCGCCAGCGAGCAACTGCCGGATATCACGGCAGCTGGTCCGGTGATCGACACCCTCAACGCGCCAGAACCCTTGGACGACAGGTTGCGAGCGATACCGAGGCCAAGACCGGAACCGCCGCTGACGAACTTCAATCCAGTACAGGCGGCTCCAATTTCAACCAAGTCGGCGTCGACAATCACATCGATGACCGCGTACCGAACGCCGATGTCGGCCATGGCGTCGAGGCGAGCGCGGATGGCCCCTCTCCCCTGCCGCACCGTTCCGTGATCGACGAGGTCAACTCTCGCAGGCGTTTGCGCCGCCAGGAGCCGTATCAGGCTACTATCGGTCATAGGCGTGAGTGGGTGATCGCGCATCCCCGACTCGTCAAGGGGCTGATCCCCGACGAACAGATGACCCTTGTAAACTGTCCGGCCGTTTGCGGGCAGAGCCGGGCTGACCACGGTAATCGACGCGCCGATTTCCGTGGCCAGCATGTCCGCGACCGGGCCGATATTGCCGTCCGGCGTAGAGTCGAAGGTCGAGCAGTATTTGAAGAATATCTGCTCTGCACCTGCTTCGCGCAGCCAATCCAGGGCCTGCCGAGAGAGGGCGACCGCTTCGGCGACCGGCGTGGTGCGCGACTTCAGGGCGACAACAACTGCATCATAGCCTCGCGCGGCGTCCAGGTGCGCTTTGGTGGGCACGCCGATGAACTGGATGGTCTTAATCCCTTCCTCGACGAGCATGCTCGCCAGGTCGGTCGCACCGGTGAAATCGTCTGCTATACAGCCGAGAAGCATGAAATTTCCCAGATATCCGAAGTGAAGTCTGTTCAGTTTAAGGTGCCGCCGAGCTCGTCCTCGATATGAACGTGGATGATCTCGTCCATCGAGGTTTCGGCGGCGAAGCCCAGATCCTTCGCGCGGGTTGCAGTGAAACCCCGAGGCCATGACGACACGATCTCGAAGACGGTGGGGTCTGGCTCTTCTCGGATCAGGTCCACCGCGCCGTCCCCCGCGACGCGGCGCAACGCGTCGATCTGGTCGCCCACTGTCGCCGATACGCCGGGGAGATTTATGCTTCGACGTGCTCCGAGCGTCTTGAGGTCGATCGCTGCGGCATGGACCAAGGCGGTGATAGCGGAACGCGGGCTTGCGAACCAGTGCCGCAACGTTCTCGGCACAGGCAGCACTGAAGGGTGGCCAGCCAACGGCTCGCGGATGATTCCCGAGTAGAAGCCTGATGCCGCCTTGTTCGGCTTGCCGGGCCGGACGCAAATGGTCGGGAGACGAAGCGCGATACCGTCGAAGAAGCCGCGCCGGGAATAATCCGCCAAAAGCAGCTCACAGATCGCCTTCTGTGTCCCGTAGCTGGAAAGCGGCGCAAGGACAAAGTCATCCGGAATCTCGTCAGGCAACGGTTGGCCAAAGACGGCGAGCGAAGATGTGAAGACGACCCGGGGACGGTATGCACGCTTCTCGCCTTCGAGTCGGATCGCTTCGAAAAGGAACCGGGTGCCATCAAGGTTGATGCGATAGCCCTTCTCGAAATTCGCTTCCGCATCGCTAGAGACGATCGCTGCCAGATGGAAGATTACATCCGGGCGTGACGCAGCCAAGCTTGCGGCCGCGCCAGCCTGCGAAAGATCCGAAGTGATGCAATCTACCGCTGCGCCGGTGAGTGCCACGCTCACCGGCGGCACCAGGTCAACCAAGGAGAGCTGGGTGATTGCGGCTCCGCCCAGCCCTCCTTCTTTGACTAACCGATCGCTCAACTTGCGACCGATCATGCCGGCCGCCCCGATGATCAAAACATGCATGGCATCGTCCCGTATGATTAGCGCCCGGACCAGGTCGGACGGCGCTTTTCAGCAAATGCCGTCATGCCTTCGACCCGGTCTTCCGACTGAAAGACCCTAAGCAGGCCATCGCGCTCCCAGCGAAGACCGTCAGACAATCCCCCCTCATCAACACGCCGGATCAGCGACTTGGTCACGGTGACTGAGAGCGGCGCGTTGGCAGCAATAACATTTGCCAGCTCGATCGCCGTCTGCACGACAAGGTCGTCCCCGACTACGTCACAGACCAATCCTGCTTGTTTGGCCTCTTGGGCTGAAAGTGGGGCGCCGGTCAGTAGCATCTTGGTGGCGACCTGCCGGCCCACGAGGCGAGGTAACCGCTGCGTACCCCCGTCACCAGCCATACCCCCGATCTTGACTTCCGGTTGGCTGAACTGCGCACTGGTTCCCGCGACCACAAGGTCACAGATCATCGCGAGTTCGTTGCCGGCGCCGTAGGCAAAACCACGAACCGCCGCGATCAAGGGCTTCGGAAAAGTCTCGATCGCCCGCCACGCCGCCAACCTCTCTTCATCGAGAATGGCAGCAATGCCTCTGTCGTTCACCTCAAGGATGTCGGCTCCGGCCGAGAATGCACGCTCGTCGCCGGTGATAATTACCGCGCGTATGGTGCCGGAGGACGCGGCCTTCGCAAGCGCCTGGGCGATATCAACCACGAGTTGCTTCGTGAGCGCGTTCCGGCGCTGCGGCCGGTTGAGCCGCAGGAGCAATACTCCATCGGTTGGTGTCTCTTCGAGCAGATGCTGGTCCATGTCAGAGCCTGTACAGGTGGAGGCCGCCGTCCACCCAGACCGCGTCGCCAGTTGAAAACCTGAATGCGCCGGACGCGAGGCTCGCCACCGCTTCACCTACATCCTCCGGCTCGCCCCATCTGCGCATGGGAACCAAGCCCTCCTCAATCACGCGATCATATTTCTCGCGTGAAGGTTGGGTCATTTCCGTCGTCGTGATCCCGGGCCTTACCTCGTATGCATGGATCTTTTCCTCCGCGAGGCGCGCCGCGAAGAGGCGGGTCGCCATGGAGAGGCCAGTCTTGGTGATACAGTAGTCGGGCCGGTTGACGCCGAGGATCTCGACGTTGACCGACGTGATGTTCACGATGGAGCAAAAGTGTGTGTCGGCGGCCCTGGTCCGGATCAGCCGCTTACTGAACGCCTGACTGAGCAGAAAAGGTGCCCGAAGGTTGATGCGCAGCGCACGGTCGAGACTTTCGACGGGAAGGTCGAGCATGTCTCCCCGTACCGTGGAAGATACTCCCGCATTGTTCACTAGGGTCGTGAGCGTCCCCAGTTCACCGGCCGCGTTCAGGATGGCCTCGTGGCGCGCTTCGTCGCCAACGTCGGCGGCCATGAACGCGGCCGGGACGCCGCTTTCCTTGAGCAGTGACACCGTGTCTTCGGCGGACGCGTCGTTCTCAAGATCGACCACGAGTACGCCCTGTCCGCGTCGCGCAAGACACTGAGCGATCGCACGGCCGATCCCGCGCCGGCCGCCCGTTACAATTGCGATTCCTGGCATGTCGGCATCCTTCACGATTTTACCGAGCCGGACGTCAGGCCCTGCACAAAGTAGCGGCCAAGCACCAGGTAGATCAGGATCGTGGGCAGAGCCGCGACGATCGCACCCGCCATGACCACGTTCCAGTCGACCGAATAGTTACCGGACAGGTTCGACAGGGCGACGGTCACGGGTTGGGCCGCTGGGTTCGGTACCAGAATCACGCCGAACAGGAAGTCATTCCAGATGTTCGTGAATTGGAAGATGCCGGCCACGACGAAGCCAGGTGCCGAAAGTGGAAGAATGATCTTGAAGTAGGTCTTCAAGACGCCGGCGCCGTCGACCTTTGCAGCCTCGATAAGGGCTTTCGGGATGGTCCTGTAGTAGTTTCCGAACACGAGGATATTGACGGATTGCCCGTAGATGACGTGGACGACGATCAGTCCGGCAATGGTCCCGTAAAGGCCGAGCTTCTGCGCCAAGAAAGTCAGCGGGATGATGATGCTTTGGTACGGGATAAACATACCAAAGATGATGAGCACCGTGATCCAGCGCGAGAACCTCACGCCCCACAGGGTCAGGATGTAAGCGGTAAGCGAGCCAATCAGGCAGGAGACGATCGTCGCGGTCCCGGTCATCATCAAGCTATTTTGGAACGACGGCCCGAGCTTCTCCCATGCCTCGGCAAATCCCCCGATGCCTATGGTGCGGGGCAGCGACCACATGTCGGACACGGACACATCGCGGGCAGATTTAAGGCCGTTCACGAACAACATGTAGACCGGCATTAGGAAGAACGCCGAGAGCGCAATGAGGAGGGCATACGTGAGCCCACGGCGGACTACCTGCGCAATGTTGCTGTCTTGCCCTGTCTGAAGTGCGTGCGCTGACATCACTTGTCCTCCGGCATTGTGCGGATCAGGTACGGGACAACAATCACCGCCACCATTGCGAGCATGACCACCGAGCCGGCGGCTCCGACGCCATATCTCAAGGAACGGAAAGTGGTTTCGAAAACAAAGATGCCTGGCACGTCCGTCGCAAAGCCCGGCCCAGGACCGGACATGACGTACACCAGATCGAATATTTTGAGGGAAACGTGGCCGAGGATCACCAGATTGATCACGGTGAATGGCGCCAGCATGGGCCAGGTTATCTTCCGGAAGTAGGTCCATCCACTAGCATTATCGATCGCCGCAGCCTCCTTGATATGCGAAGGGATGGTCGCAAGCCCCGCAAGAAATGTCGCCATGGCAAAGCCAGCGAGTTGCCATGATGCGGCGATCGCGACTGCGATCAAGGCCACGGGGATGCCGAGCTTAAGCTGGATGGTCCCAAGAAAAGGAAAGATGCCGCCCAGTGTGTCGTTCAGGGGGGCAAGGACAGTGGGGTCGGTCAGCCAGCCAGGCTTGAAGGGACCGATGCCCGCCGCAGCCAGCACCGAGTTGATGCCCGTCAGGTTGATCAGGACGTTCACGCCTGTCTCCGGATTGAAGATCCAGCGCCACGCCACCCCCGTGACAATGAACGAGATGGCATACGGGAACAGGAAGACCGAGCGGAAGAAACCTTTGCCGGGCAAGTTGCGGTTGATGAGGAGCGCCAAGATGAGCCCCAGGCCGACAGAGCCCGTTAGGAACAGCACGGTGAAGATGACGGTGTTGCGCAGATCAATCTGAAAACGCGGATTGGCGAAAAGCGCATGATAGTTCTTGAGCAACGGCGTGCTGAAGCCGCCGCCCAAATTCACCACGGACCAGTCCGACAGTGAGATCAGGACGGTCAGAATAATAAAGAGGTAAACGAAGACCAGCGTCGACACGATGACCGGAGCGATCAGCAGTGCAGTCTGCAGCTTCTCGCCAACGGCGGTCCACCGGTGCGCGGGTCTTCCCGGCGCAACCTGGAATTCGGACGTGAAAGTATCAAACGTGCTCATATGTAGGGTTCCGCACTGTTCGCGTCGTTGCTGCTGGAATGCGGGGGGCCGAGTCCCGGTGGAGACAGGGACTCGGCCCGGCGACATTACGTCTTGGGAATAGCGTCGAACGCTGCCTGCATATTATCAGCGAAGGCATCGATGTTCTTGTCCACCACGAAGGTAGTCAAAGCATCAAAGGAGCTCTGGTTGAACGATGACGGCACCTGCTCGCCGTTGACGCTGGAGCCCGTGAACTTATTCTTCGCGAATTTCTCGAACGACCACTGGAGATACGCAGGCAGGGTGGATTTGTCGACGTCAAGGCGCGTGGCGACAGAGCCCTTCTTCAGGCTGAAGGCCAGCTGGACCTTTGGGTCACCCATGACCTTCAGCCAATTGCGGGCCGACTCCGGATTCGGCGCGTCCTTGGCAATCGGGAAACCGTCGGTGACGATGATGAAGATGTCTTCCGTGCCGGGATGGCTGACCCAGCCGAAGTCCACACCGTCCTTGGCGCCAGCCTTGGCGAACTCGCCGTATGACCAGTCGCCCATCATGGTGAAGGCGGAACTGCCTTCGATCACCTTCTTGACGGCCTGGTCCCAGCTCAGTGCGGAGTGGTCCGGGTTCTGGTAATCGAGCATGCGAAGGTGGGTCTTGTAGGCCTCCTTCATCTGCGGCGAGTTGAAGGCCAGCTTCCCATCCCAAAGCTGCACGGTCTGGTCATAGCCGAGCACGCCGTTGAATGTGTTCTCGAGCATCCGCATGTTGGCCCAGATGCCGTTGTCGCCGACCGCGAGGGCATTCACGCCGGCCGCCTTCAGTTTCTCGGCCGCGGCAAAGAACTGGTCGAACGACAGGGAGTCGCCGATCTCGACGCCGTTCTTGGCCAGCAAAGGCTTGTTGAACCACACTTCGTTACAGCGATGAGCGCCGACCATCACGGCATAGTATTTTCCATTTTTTCGGACGAGGTCGAGGACGCCCGGCGACATGGTCTTTTCCCATCCCTCGGACTTATAAAGGTCCGTAACGTCGTCGATGTAGCCGGGATCGGCATAGGAGTTGAAGAAGGCTGTGCCGCTGTTGCCCTGCCAAGTGTCGGGTGGGGTACCGCCAGCCAAGCGCGCCTGGAGCACCGGCAGTGCATTTGTGCCACCGCCGCCGGCCACGGCAGCGTTCGTGATTTCCGTGGAAGGATAGTGCTCCTTGAAGCCGTCGATCAGGGCCTGGAGAGCCGCTGACTCGCCACCCGACGTCCACCAAGAGAAGATTTCGAGCTTGTCGGCGGCCATCGCAGACCGCCCGGCAAGTCCTGAGAATGCGGCCGTGGCCGCTAGTGCGGCGCTTGTCTTCAATAACGAACGTCTGTTGACATTCCAGTGCATGTTCACTCCTCCTTTTTTCGCGCCGCAGCGCTCTTCATATTGAGTTAGCCTTGGAGACCCAACGATCGGTCAGCGGGCCGAATTGCAGTTGGACCGTCTTGAGTTCGGTGAACTCTTCGATCGCGAAGCGACCCTTCTCGTGCCCCACGCCGCTCTGACGGTGGCCCACCAGGGGTAGCTCAGGTGCACCGGCGATGTACGTGTTGACCTCGACGGTCCCCGATCGCAGTCCCCGCGCGCATCTGAAAGCCGTGTCGAGGTTCGAGGTCCACACGCCGGACGCAAGGCCGTAGATCGTGCTGTTTGCGATATCGAGCGCCTCGTCGACGGTGTCGAACGGGATGATGGAAAGGACCGGCCCGAAGATCTCTTCCTGCGCGATGCGCATATCTGGGCTGACATCAGCAAAGATCGTGGGCTCGACGAAATAGCCATCTACGCCGCCGTAATGCAGGCTCTGAGTGCCGCCCAACATCAAGGTCGCGTTTTCTTCCTTGCCGATCGCGATGTAGCTGCCGATAGTTTCGTATTGCTGCTTGGAAATGACCGGGCCGACCTTCACGGCCGGGTCCAGCGGATCGCCGACACGAACGGACTTGATCTGAGCAGCCACGGCTTGGCTGAACTGCTCTGCTACGGAGCGCTGCACGAGCAGCCGAGTGCCGCTCACACAGCACTGGCCCGCGTTGTGAAGGATGCCGAACGCGACCTTGTCGGCAGCCGCCTCAAGATCAGCGTCAGCAAAGACGATGTGTGCGGCTTTCCCACCGAGCTCGAGCGAGACGCGCTTGAGCGTGTCCGCTGCGGCCTTGCTGATTGTCTTCCCGACCTCTGTAGAACCGGTGAACGAGACCATCGCAACGTCGGGATGCGAGCACAGCTGCATGCCAATCGTAGAGCCGGCGCCGGCGAGGATGTTGACGACCCCGGCAGGCAGGCCGGCTTTTTGAAGAAGCTCGCCCAACAGCAGGGCCGTGCCCGATGTCAGCTCGCTCGGCTTGACCACAGCGGTGCATCCGAGAGCCAGCGCGAAAGGCAGCTTCTGGCTTAGGATAAGAAGCGGGAAGTTCCACGGAGTGATCATGGCCACGACGCCAATCGGCTGGCGCAAAACCAACCCCATCGTGTCCTTTCCGAGGGTATCGTAAGTGTCGCCATAGGCATGGCGCGCCAAGGTCGCGGCATACTCCCAAAGATCGACCGAGACGTCGATTTCGCCTTCGATCGCAGACACGGGCTTGCCGCCCTCCAAAGCCTCGATCTGAGCGAGCTCAGCTTTGTGCTCGCGGATCAGTTCTGCGACCTCGAGGATAAATCTTGCGCGTGCGGCGCCCGGCATGGTCGCCCAGTCGGTCTTCTGGAAGGCCGTTTTGGCAGCCTCTACAGCACGATCAGTGTCGGCAGTGGTTGCTCTGGGATACCGGCTGACCAGACGACGATGCGCCGGACTGGTCCGGTCAATCGGCTCGCGGTCGGATACGGGTATCAGCGATCCGTCTATCAGCAGGCTGAAATCGCGGGGCGAGTCGGGAAGAGCGTATAGCGTGGAAGGATGTGCATTCATGGACCAGGATCACCCGTTTCGTCGGCGGTATCTGTAATCGATTACATAGCATTGTCAATGAGAATCTTGATTGTCTAATGGAAGCCAGCTTCCGTTGGTGGAACTTGAGCGGATGGCGACGTCGCACAGCGCCACCCCACGCACACCTTCCTCCAACCCTGGTGCCGGAAATAGAGGGACTGAGACAGGTGCCTCGATGGCATCCGCAAAGTCGCTGTAAAGGATGGCGAGTGCCTCATGGTAGCCTTCAGGATTGCCGGCGGGGAGTGTGGTTTGCGTCGCCCCGGCTGCAGTCATGATCCGCTGACCCCTGTGAAGTGTACGGTCTGCTTGGCCGAGTTCGCCGATACGAAGCGTTTCCGGAGCTTCCTGTCGCCACTCGACCGACCCTGTGGACCCTACGACCTTAATACGAAGACCGTTGCGATGTCCGGGCGCAGCTTGGGTCGCCCATAGGAGCCCCGAAAAGCCAGCGTCGAAACGCAGCTGCACAATGTCGTTATCGTCGAGCGCACGACCTTCGACGATCCTCGTCATATTGGCCGACAGCTGGTTGACCTTCGCGCCGCAGACAAATTCCGCGAGGTTGAAGGCGTGGGTGCCAACATCGCCGAGCGTGCCTGTCGGTCCAGCTTTTTGTGGATCCGTTCGCCAGCCGCCGGCCTTTGCGCCGAGTTTCTCCGGCTTGTCGGCGAGCCACTCCTGCAGATACTCGACGTACACGAACCTAACGCGCCCAATCCCGCCCTCCGCGACGAGTTGGCGAGCCTCACGCACCATCGGGTAGCCGCAATAGGTGTATGTCATGCCGAAAAAGACGCCGGTCTGCGCGGCGAGCCGCTGCAATTCGCGTGCTTCCTCCAAAGAATTTACTAACGGCTTATCGCAGATCACGCCGATGCCGTTTTCCATCAGGGTCTTGCAGGCATCAAAATGCAGATGGTTAGGCGTGACGACGCACGCCGCCCGGATGCCATCGCTGCGCGCCGCTTCGGCTCGGGCGAGATCCGCGACTGTCTCATAGTTGCGATCGGCAGCCACGCCGAGCGCGGTGCCTGCTTCGAGCGACCTAGAACGCTCAGACGAGAACACCCCGGCGACAAGCTCCCAGCGGCCGCTGAGGCGAAGCGCCGCACGGTGATAGGGTGCAAAAAACGATCCCCGGCCGCCGCCGACCATTCCGATCGGCAAGCGCGGTCCCAGGTCCAAATCCGAGGCAAGTTTATAGACCATCTGTAGTGCTCCTGATTAATTCGGTTTCGGGCGAGAGGTGGACCCGCGCATGATGAGTTCCGGTGCCGGCACCTCTCCCAGCTGCCCGCCCTTGCCACGCAGAACGTCGATGAAAAATCGGCCAGCCATTTCACCGACCAGTTCGTCAGGAACCTTCATGGTCGTGATGCCAGGCTGCAGCAGGCGCGCCAAATCGATATCGTCAAATCCGGTGATCGAGACATCGCCAGGGATGTCGATACCCATCTCGCGCGCCTTGAGCATGCATCCAATAGCGAGATAGTCGTTGCCGCAGATGATGGCCGAGGGCGGATCATCAGTGCGCATTATCTTCTCGAAGGCCTTCATGCCGTCCTCGAATTTCCATTCGCCCTCAATGAAATGGCGTGGACGGATGGCAATGCCCTGCTCAGCAAGCGTCGTTCGAACACCTTCCTGACGGGCGCGCGCTCGATCGTTGAAAGAGGTATCTTGGGCTATAAGTCCGAAGGTGCGGTGGCCCAGTGACAGCAGGTGCTCGGTCATAGTCACAAAGGCTTGGTAGTTGTTGTAGCCGATGACATTGCGGCCTGGCGCGCTGCCCGGCGCCACATACAACAGCACGAACGGGATGCCTTTCTCCTCGAGCAGCTGCATCAGTTCATCAGGATGATCGGCGCCGACAAGGACGAGAGCCTCCACCCCCTTGTCGACCATCGCGCGGGCCTGCTGTGTCGCGACCTCTCGGTTGTAGTAGGTGACGCCCACCAGCAGCTCATATTTCTCGACCGCCATGGTTGTCTGGAGGGACTGGACGATCCGGGCGAAGTTCTGGTGATCCAGGGTGGGCATAATTGCCCCAACCGTGTGTGTGCGGCTCGTCCTGAGCGATTTGGCTGTCGCGTTCGGCACCCATTTGAGCTTCTGAATCGCGCTGTGCACCCGCTCCCTAATCTCTTCGGTCACGATCTCAGGCGTATTCATGACGCGCGAAACCGTGGCCGTGCTTACCCGCGCCGCCTTAGCGACGTCGGCCAAACGAGGTTGCTGTTGCCCCCCGTTGTTCCTTGGCGCCCTCTTGCGCACCATTTTCCCTGCGACACTCCCGCTCATAGCGACCTCATCACGTTTCGAACGATCGCCCACTCAAAGGCGACAGCGCCCGAAAGGTCAAATTTTTCGCATCTTCTCCGCCTCATCAAGACACTCCCGCGCCCGTTCGAGGCATCGCGAGGCAATAGCTGACGGCGCCATGGTCCATAGGTCATTCTTGGAAAATATCTCGATTTCCATCCAGCCGGAGTAGCCCGCATCCATTACTGCGGCCGTGATCCCCGGGATGTCAGCAACTCCGTCGCCCATCACCGCTCGGTCGGCGACCGGATCGACGGCGTCCAGTTTCCAGTCACAGAGATGATGCCCGAATATGCGCGTGCCGGCACGGCTAATGGCTTGATAGACACCAGGATCCCACCACAGGTGGAAAATGTCGGTGACGACCCCGACGTGGCCGCCGTGAACCTCACACAGGTTCATAGCTAGGTCGAGTGTGTTCACTACGCCGCGCAGCGCCGACAAAGCTGGATGGAATGGCTCGATTGCTAGACGGACGCCATGATCCCGCGCGAATGGCGCGACGCGGGCTATTCCATCCTTCACCTGATCCCTCGCGACCCGAATATCCTTCAGATCGGGCTGCAGACCGCCGGGAACTATGACCAGAGTGTCGGCGTGCAATTCCGCCGTCGCCTCGATCTGGCGCAGAGTTCGCTCAATGGTGGCGTCGCGTTGTTCCTTTGTCGAACCTGTAAAGAAGCCTCCGCGGTTCACGCCGCTGATCGCGAGCCCGTGGTCTCGGATGAGCTCACCCGCCGCAGTAGGCGACAGGCCGTCAAGCCGTTCAGTCCATATACCGACACCTCGTGCACCTGTCTCAGCAACGGTCTCCAAAAACGTACGGAACGACGCCTCTGGTCCGAATGTTGCGTGGTTGAAAGAAATACGATCGAGAAATGGCAATGGACGGCCTCTAGACAATCAGCTTGTAATCGATTACAACCCCCGCCCTATGTAGTCAAGCGCAATTGAGTTCGCGAAGGAGGAAGCCGATGCAGGGCGTGGAACTCGTCGGAATAAACAAATCGTACGGCGCCGTTCAAGTCGTGAAGGATGTCGACCTCTCGCTTGGGCACGACGAATTCGTCGTGTTGGTCGGGCCGTCTGGTTGCGGCAAAACGACTACCCTTCGCATGGTCGCGGGCCTCGAGACCATCACGTCCGGCAAGCTGTCTATTAGGGGGCAGCATGCCAACCACCTCAGTCCCGCCCAGCGGGACGTTGCCATGGTGTTCCAGAACTACGCCCTGTATCCGAACATGAACGTGTACGACAACATGGCCTTCGGACTGCGAAACCGCGGCATGCCGAAAGCGCAGGTGGACAGCGAGATCAGACGCGCCGCCGATGTACTGGCCCTCGGAAAATTGCTGGACCGCAAACCCCGCCAGTTATCAGGTGGACAGCAACAGCGCGTTGCGCTCGGCCGCTGCCTTGTCCGGAATCCGAAACTCTTTTTGTTCGACGAACCGCTTTCAAATTTGGACGCGAAGCTGCGTTTGGAAATGAGGCAGGAGCTGAAAAGGCTCAAAAGCCGTATCACCGCGACGTCTATCTACGTCACCCACGACCAGATCGAGGCCATGACGCTCGGCGATCGCGTCGTTGTGATGGCCAACGGCGAGGTCCAGCAGGCCGGAACACCCGAAGACATTTACCACCGCCCAAGGAACATTTTTGTCGCTACCTTTATCGGTTCGCCACCTATGAACATCATCGAGGTAGGAATTACCTCGATCGGCGACCGCTCGTTCTTCACGGCCGGTGACCTTAAGATGCCTGTGCCGGATCGTTTGAAAGCGGCAGTTCTGTCACTACGTGGCAACGCGCTTCTCGGCCTGCGTCCTGAACATATCGTTATCGATGGCGCCGGCTCGAGCAGTTTCGCATCCGGCAACGTCGATATCACCGAGCTTCTTGGCTCGGAACAACTCGTTCAGGTACGTCTCGGCGAGAAGCAGGTGACAGTGACCCGTGTCGACCCATTCCGGCGCCTGTCACCGGCTCAAGCCGTCAACCTGTCGATCGCTACTGAAGAGATCCACGTGTTTGACCCCGCGACCCAACAGAACATCGCCGACCATCAAGATCGACGCGCTGCGACCCCTGTCATTGCGGCCTAGAACTACCGTTTACTGCACAAGGAAATGCACAAATGCTTCTGCAAGGAATGAAAATCGTCAGTTTCTGCCACTTTCTGCAGGGGCCGGCTGCGACCCAGTACCTGGCGGACATGGGGGCCGACGTCATCAAGATCGAACCTGCTAAGGGCCCATTCGAGAGGAGCTGGTCCGGCGCCAAGGTGTTCGTCGGCGGCGTCAGCGGGTTCTTCCTGGCGGCCAACCGCAACAAGCGAAGCTTTTCCGTTGACCTGAAGTCGGCCGAGGGCAAGGAGCTGGTTCTCAAGCTCATCGATCAGGCGGACGCCGTGGTAGAGAATTTCCGCACCGGCGTCATGGACAAACTCGGCCTGTCCTATGAGGACCTGAAGAAGCGCAAGCCGGATATCATCTTCGCAAGCGGCACGGGCTGGGGCCTGAATGGACCCATGGTCGGCCGAACGGCGCAAGATCTGATCATCCAGGCCCGTTCAGGTTTCATTTCCGCCACTGGCCCACACGATCGTCCGACGGCGGCAGGGTGCGCTATCGTCGATCAGCACGGGGGCGCTTTGCTCGCCATGGGCGTTCTGGCCGCCTACATCAAGAAGCTGCAGACGGGCAAGGGCACCCACGTTCAAGGCAGCCTCTTGAATTCTGGCCTGGACCTCCAAACAGAGCCACTCACGAACTACATGTCCAGCCGGCCCGGAACAGAGGCATTCGACCGCCAGGAAAATCTGATCACCTGGTTCCACGAAGCTCCGACCGGCGTTTATCGTATCGCCGACGCCCAGGTCGTGATCCCGACCAATGACATTTCTAACGTCGCCGAGGCGCTAGACAGCGATGCCCTGCGGGCGCTGCAACACTTAGATCGCTACGACGACCGTGACGTGCTGGCGGCGGCGGTTGCCGAAGCCGTTCGCAGCTGGACGTATGACGATCTGTCAAAAGCCTTCGATGCGCGCGGCGTATGGTACGGGATCGTCCAGGACTATGAGGCTGTTGCCGCCGATCCGCAGATCGCCGCTAACAACGTCTTCCGCGAGGTCGAGGTCAACGGGAAAACGGCAACGCTCGTCAACCATCCCCTACGCTACGATGGCCAGGTGCCGGAACTTCATACGCTCTCGACCGAAGTCGGCTCACATACCTCCGAAATCCTGCATGAAATGGGTTTGTCGGACGCCGATGTAGAACGCCTTTTTGCCAAGAAGATCGTCTCGGGTCCGGCCGAAGTTGTCGGCGCCCTCACGGAATAGGAGGAAACCATGAAGCTTGATGGTGGCGTGCTGATCGCCAATATAACGCCTTTCAATGACAACCTTGACGTCGACTGGGACGAAATGGCCAAGCGCACGCGTGACCTGGCATCGGTGCCCGGGATCCAGGGTTTTGTCGTCAACGCATTTGCCGCGGAGTCCCCTGCGCTGACCACAGAGGAGCGTAAGCGCGCAGTCGCCATGCACAAGGAGAACATCCGCCCCGGTCAGGCGGTCGTCGCGGCGATATTCGATTGGGCGCCACCGGCAACGATACGTCGAGGCGAGGAGGCACGGGAAGCGGGCGCCGACGCAGTCATGGTCTGCTCACCCTACCTCTCGGCTTACAACGCTAACCATAGCCCCGAATACGCCTTCCACTTCCACAAGGAGGTCGCGGAAGGCTTGGACATGCCCATTCTGCTGTTCCAGCTGGCCTCCGGCGACCAGCTTTCCTATCCCCATGAAGCATTGATCAAGATGGCGTCTGAGATCGACCAAGTGGTCGGAGTGAAGATGGCGCAGGCCGCGGACTGCGTACGTTATGATCGTGACTACTACGCCTTGAAATCTCTCAAGAAGAAGATCATCTGCCTGCCTTCGGTCGGGTCCACCTTCTTCCACAACCTCTCGACAGGCGCCGATGGCATCCTGTCCGGGCTCGCGGCACTCGCTCCTTACGAGTGCGTGGAAATGCTGCGTCTTGTTGAAAAGGGCGACCTGCTAAATGCGCAGGCCCTTCATCGTCGTCTCGCGCCGCTCAACCATGCGATCTATGGCTTCCCATATGCGGACCTGCACACCCGTTACAAGGAAGTGGCCTACATGGTGGGCGCGATTTCCCGCCCGGTGGTGCGTTCGCCGCAACTGCGCATGCAGGCGGCTGAACTGGATCGCCTCTGGCGTGCAGCCCAGATCGCCGACCTACGTCCGATCCCAGGTGCGGATCCAGCGCGGCCTCGGCTGGTAACAGCCTGAAGCGACCACACTCTCCAGGCCAGCTCCAAACGGGGTTGGCCGTTCATCTCTTCATCGCGCAATGGCGCTAAGCCATTGCCACCTCCTCGCCCGAACGATTGGTGCGCAAGATGCGTAAAGACTATGACTACATCATCATCGGCGCAGGCTCCGCAGGCTGTGTGCTCGCAAGCGAGTTAAGCCAGGATCCAGATGTCCGGGTCCTGATCCTGGAGGCCGGTCGCCGAGACTTGTCGCCGATGATCCACATGCCTGCCGGCATCCAAAGCCTGATCGAAGGCACCAAGTACAACTGGGCGTTTCGTACGGCCCCTCAGAAGCACCTGAACAATCGGGAAATGTTCATCCCACAGGGCAAAGCGATCGGGGGTAGCAGTTCAATCAACGGCATGATTTATATACGCGGCAGCCATCAGGACTATGACCGTTGGGCAGAGGATGGCTGCATAGGTTGGAGCTACCAAGACGTTCTGCCGGTCTATAAACGCCTTGAAGCCAATACCCGTTTGCACGACGAATATCACGGCAACGACGGCCCGCTAAACGTCACCGACTTCACCTACCTTAATCCTCTGACCGCGACCTTTATCGAAGCCTGTACGGAGGTCGGCATACCGCGCAGCAAGGATTTCAACGGTGCTACCCAGCACGGTGTCGGTCACTTCCAATACACCGTGAAAGACGGACGGCGCATGAGCTCCGCCCGCGCGTTCCTACATCCGGCGCGCAAGTCCCGCTCGAATCTCGACGTTTACGCGAACACCCTCGTTTCGCGGATCATCATTGAGAAAGGGCGTGCCGTGGGAATCGAACTGGTCGGGAATGACAACCGCACCACAAGGGTGAGCGCGACGCGCGAGGTTATCGTCAGCTCGGGAGCTTTTAATTCTCCCAAGCTCCTCCTTCTTTCCGGCATCGGTCCGGCAAGTGAGCTTAAGCAAGCCGGCGTGACAGTAGTGCACGACCTGCCCGGTGTCGGCAAAGGCCTGCAGGACCATCTCGACGCGGCGGCCATCTGGCACGCGACCACTAAACTCACCTACGATGACGCGGCGCGTTTCCCCTACAAATATATTCACGGCGCCCGCTATCTCCTCTTCAGGTCAGGACCGGTCACATCGTCGGGATGCGAGGCTGTCGCTTATACCAAGAGCGAAGCTGGGCTCGAGGAGCCAGATATCTCTGTCCACTTCCTGCCGGCGTGGGTCATCGACCACGGGTTCACCAAATTGCCCGGCAATGGCATCACGCTGCACAATAATAACATGCGGCCGGTCAGCCGCGGCGAGGTCAGACTTACCTCGTCGAACCCGTTAGATGCTCCCCTGATCGACCCAAACTTCATGGCCGACCCTATTGACGCCAACAAGATGATCGCTTGCGTTAGGATTGGAAGGGAAATCATGGAGTCCAAGGCATTCAGGCCCTATGTGTCTCGCCCCTACGCCCCCTTAGCCGACGTCAAGACCGACGCGCAGATCCTCGACTTCGTCCGGCAGACTGCTGAGACCGACTACCATCCGGTTGGCAGTTGCAGGATGGGAGTTGACGAGCTCGCGACAGTCGATCCGAGGCTCAAGGTTCGTGGCCTCGAGGGATTGCGGGTTATCGACTCGTCCATCATGCCGAAGCTGATTGGCGGTAATACCAATGCTGCATCGATTATGATCGGTGCCAAGGGCAGCGACCTCATTCGTGAAGACAACGGGGGAAGCGTTGGGGCGTGGTCCACGGGAAACCGCGCTTCCAATTGGTCGACGCAAGATGCCTGATGATGGCGGATCCGGTGGCCGCCACGAACGCCATCCTAATCAGCGACCATGAAACCCTGATCAACAAGACAGCGTTCGGATTCAAAAACCCAGGACACTTCGTCCAATGATGGATCGACTATGCTCCGCTTCTCCGCAAACCTAGGATTCTTGTGGCCCGACCGCCCGCTCGTGGATCGCATCGACGCGGCAGCGGCGGCTGGATTCAAAGCCATCGAATTGCATTGGCCCTACGAGACGCCAGCGGGATTGGTGAAGCAGCGTTGCATCAATCACGGCCTAACTCTTCTCGGGATCAACACGCCGCTGGGCGATACCGATAAGGGCGATTTCGGACTGGGCGCCATCGATGGACGCCAGAGCGAATTTCGCACGGGATTCGCGATGTCCGCCGGCTATGCGCGCCAAGCCGGCGCGAACTCGATCCACGCGATGGCTGGCGTCGTTCCGCTGGACCAACGAGCGCGAGGAAAGCAAGTGTTCATCGAGAATCTTGTCTTCGCCACCAATGCTGCCCCAGACCTGACGATCCTGCTGGAGCCAATCAACCAGCGCGACAAACCGAACTACTTTTACTCCACGATCGAGGAAGCCGCTGACATGCTTGATCAAGTCGGAGCGCCGAACCTAAAGATCATGTTTGACATATACCATGTCGGGATTAGCCAAGGCGATGTGCTGACTCGACTTTCCCGTCACTTGCCGAAGATCGGCCACGTCCAGATTGCGGCGGTGCCGAGCCGTGCCGAGCCCGATGAAGGCGAGATCAGCTATCTCGCCGTGTTTGCAGCGCTTGAACGGCTTGGCTATCGGAACTGGGTTGGATGCGAATACAAGCCCAGGGCCGCAACCGACCATGGCTTGAAATGGATTAAGACGCTCAGCCTTGAATTATGAGACTTGCGGGCAATTCGACACGCGATGTGGCAGTTTTGCGCCTGATGCCGGCCGTAGAGAGCGGATTTGCCACAGCCTGAAAGCGGACATTGCCGGCGATCACGGTGAAGGCCCCGATTGCGCCTCGTTGGGGGCGCCCCAGATCTGCATTCGGATAGTTACTGCTGAAAAGAATTGATGTCCCTGCATTTTATTTGACTGTCGCCCAGATGCGAACTAGATAATGGAACGATATCGTTCCATTATGCTGAAGCCCCGAATGAACCCTGCTTATATATCCGCCGTCTCTGCGCTGGCTGGCTCCTCCATTGGTGCCATGGCCTCGATCGCCGCCACTTGGCTAACGCAGGCCTCGCAGAACCGAAGCCAGCGCTTCCTGCAGGAGCATGCGCGGCGGGAGAAGCTCTTTGGGGAGTTCATCGAAGAAGCCGCCAAGAGATACGCCGATGCAGTCGTCGGCGAACCCAAGACATTTGTCCCGCTGTTCGAGCTTTACGCCATACTGGGAAAATTGCGGCTATTTGCATCAGACACGACGCTGAAGGCGGCAGACCGGGTCATGGGAACCATAGGGCTGGCCTATCGCTGCCCGTCTCTGGATGCCCCCGACCCCAATAACCCGAACGGCTCCCGCTACGATTTTCTCCGGGAGTTCACGGACGCCTGTCGGTTCGAGCTCATGGAAATCGCGCCCTAAGAAGATTGCCGCTTAGAGTCGCCTCGTCATCTTTATAGGTTGATCTTAGGTGGCCGTCCGTTCATCGCGGCCCAACGGTTGGCGGCAGGCTGCCAGGAAAAAAGCGACGCCGTCCCTGACGTGAGCGGGTAGCTCCGCACGCAGCTTTTCCAGCGGCTCGCCCAAGAGCGCGCGCATCAGCGGGCGGGCCACAACGAGATCCGCAAAGAACCGACCGCTTGAGGGAAGAAGGGCCGCGGCAAGACGAGGAAATTCGTGAATCTCGTCGGAGCGAGCCACAGTCCCGAGCGCATCCATGATCGTCTTTACGCCTTGGGTGCGGGCCTGGCGTCCGAAGTTTGAGAGTTGCGGCAACCGGCGGGCCTCGGCCGCGGACAATTGCATGAAAGCGATATTGTCATCATCGAGCAGGCGCTCAAGAACGGCGAGCCCTACGCTCACAAGCCGTTCCTGGAGAGTGGACCCGGATGGTGTAAAGTCCTGGAACCGCGCGACCACGGTTGCCGCGTTGCGCATCCCGACCGCGGCGAACAATTCCTCTTTGGAGTGAAAACGCGCGTATATCGTCCGCTTGCCGGCACGCGAGAGCCGGGAAATTTCATCGATGCTCGCACCGGCGAGCCCGTACTGAAGGAAGGCGGTTTTGGCGGCATCGAGGATGCGTTCGTCGACCTCGTGCGCAAGATCACGTGGTGGTCGCCCCAGACGCACGTCGTAAGCCGTTGTTGCCCCTTCTACCCCCTGCGCCATCATCACCTCTCAAAATCTTCATTTTGACGCCGGCACGTCGCCGCCGTGTCCTAACGCCCTTTGTAGCCCGCTGGAGAAGCGTTGTAAATGAAAAGGAACGGTACCGTGCATTTTTGTTGACGGCCCTCCGAATGCGTGTTAGCCATAATGCAACGGAACCGTTTCATTATGGCGGTGCCTCGAAAAATAGGACCTGACGCAATGCTGAAATGCCCTGCGGGCCTGGAAGCCGATGTCGACACCCTGAAGGCCCAAGGCGCCGCTACAGCGACACGGCGGCACTGCTCCAGGCGCTCGGCGGGGCTGGTGGAACCGCACCAACGTCGCCCCTGAGAGCAACGGCAGTTCGGTTCGCTTTCGCTCTGCCGCCAGGTCCAAGAAATCAAGCTGCCGGGCATCCGGTGAAGGAGTCCGAACGATGAAACACGATAAGATTGATCTCCTCGACGCGCTGCGCATCGATCGCGCGGCGCCGACGCCGCCAACGCCACCGCGTCAGGCTGTCCGTTGGACCGCCATTGCTCTTGGCGCGGCCATTCTGGCGGTGGCGGCGGGCACGGGCTGGTCCGTGCTTCTGGGCAAGCAACTGCCCGGCGCGTCGCTGCTCGAGCAGACAACCTCCGTCCGCGTCGCCACCGCGCAGCCACTTGCGCAACAGAGCGGCGTGGCCGCAGGGACGGCGCTCCTCAATGCCACCGGCTACGTGGTTGCCCGCAGGGCGGCCACGGTCGGACCGAAGGTCGCCGGCAGGTTGCGGGATGTGCTCGTGGATGAAGGCATGCATGTCGAGGCCGGACAGGTGATCGCTCACCTGGACGATTCCAACGCCATTGCCGATCTCAACCAGGCCAAGGCGACACTCGATCAGGCCACTATCGCGGCAACTGACGGGCGACCGGCATTCGAGCGTAGCAGGGCCCTGCTTGCGAAGGGACTGACTAGCCAGGAGGCGTTCGAGACCGCGAAGGCAACCTACAATCACGCCACAACAGCGGTAGCTGTGGCGCAGTCGGCAGTAGCGGTTGCCCAGCAGAACCTCGACGACACGGTAATCAGTGCGCTGTTTTCAGGCGTGGTGACCGTCAAGGCCGCCCAGGCCGGCGAGATTATCTCGCCGATGTCGGCAGGCTCCGGCTTCACACGTACCGGCGTCGCCACGATTGTCGACATGGACTCCCTCGAGGTCGAGGTCGACGTCAACGAGAGCTTCATCAACCGTGTTCGTCCGGACCAGGGCTGCAAGGTCACCCTCAACGCCTATCCGGACTGGCAGATCCCGGGCCATGTCATCGCGGTCGTGCCAACGGCCGACCGCACCAAGGCGACGGTGCGGGTGCGGGTCGGGTTCAACATCAAGGACCCGCGGATCCTGCCGGAAATAGGCGCCAAGGTGGCTTTTCTGGCCGACGCCAAGTCCCAACCCGAAGAGGCTCCGCCGTCCGGCGTGGCAGTTCCTTCCGAAGCCATCCTGTCCAGCGGCGGCGAGAATGTCCTCTTTGTCGTGCGCGACGATCACGCCGAACGGCGCACAGTGAAGCTGGGGGCGCAGGCAGCCGGCAACCAGATCGTGCAGTCCGGGCTCACGGCCGGCGAAACCGTGGCCGTTACCAATCTCGACAAGCTGTCGAACGGACTCAAAGTCAAAACCGAACAATGAAATCAGGAGATCACCAAGTGACTGAAGCCATAGCACTGGTCAATGTCGTCAAGGCATACCGCCGCGGCGGGGAGACGGTTGAGGTCCTCCACGACCTCAATTTGTCCATTCCGGAAGGCGAATTCGTTGCCATCATGGGACCCTCGGGCTCCGGCAAATCGACGCTGTTGAACATCATCGCCGGAATAGACCACGCGAACTCCGGCGCCGTGACGGTGGCGGGGCACAGAATCGACCAGATGTCCGGTAGCGAACTGACCCGCTGGCGGTCGGCCAACATCGGGTTCATCTTCCAGTTCTACAACCTGATGCCGGCCTTGAGCGCGGAGGCCAACGTCGAGCTGCCGTTGTTGCTGCTGTCGCTCACAAAGGCAGAGCGCCGCGCAAGGGTCGCTGCAGCCCTTGAGGCCGTCGGACTCTCAGAGCGCGCCCGCCACAAGCCGTCGGAGCTCTCCGGCGGCCAACAACAGCGCGTCGCAATCGCGCGCGCGCTTGTCTCCGACCCGCCGATCCTGGTTTGCGACGAGCCCACGGGTGACCTCGACCGCGACACCGCGACCGAGGTGCTCGAACTTCTGCGCGCGCTCACCTTCCGCCGAGGAAAGACCATCATCATGGTGACCCACGACCAGCGGGCGGCTGACACGGCGACCCGCCAGTTGCATGTCGACAAGGGCCAGCTGGCCAAGACGGAGTTGGCTCGATGAAATACCTTCCCCTCATCTGGGCGGGCCTGATGCGCAAGAGGCTGCGCACCCTGTTCACGCTGCTCTCCATCCTTGTCGCGTTCCTGCTCTTCGGCATGCTGCAGGGCGTCAACGCCTCCTTCAGCCGTGGTGTGGAGGGCGCGCACCTCGATCGCCTGATCGTCCAGGGCAAGGTCAACATGGCCGACCAGCTGCCGCTGGCTTACCGCGAGCGCATCGCATCGGTGCCGGGCGTCACTGGCATCACCGTCGCGAGCTGGTTTGGCGGCTACTACCAGGACACCAAGAACAGCATCTTCTCGTTCCCGGTCGACGCAGCCACCTACTTCGACCTGTTCCCCGAGATCGTCCTGCCGAAGGCGCAGCTCGAGGCGCTGCAAAAGACACGCACCGGGGCGGTCATCGGCCGTAAGCTGGCTGAGACCTACAACTGGAAGGTCGGCGACACCATCCCCATCAAGTCGACGATCTGGACCAAGGCGGACGGCACGTCCAACTGGGAATTCCAGGTCGTCGGCATCTTCGAAAACCCTCAGGATACCTCGCAGGAGCAGCGGCTGTTTTTCAACAACGACTATTTCGACGAGGCCCGGGGTTTCGATAAGGGCCTGATCGGCTGGTACAGCGTCCACATCGACAATCCCGCGCACGCCGGCGCGGTGTCCAAAGCCATCGATGACCTGTTCGCCAACTCCGACCACGAGACGAAGACCGTCACGGAGAAGGAGTTCACCCAGTCGTTCCTGAAACAGCTCGGCGACATCAACTTCATCGTTAGCGCCATCATCGGGGCGGTGTTCTTTGCCCTCCTGTTCCTGACCGGCAACACGATGATGCAGTCGGTGCGCGAGCGGATCCCGGAATTCGCGATCCTCAAGACCATCGGCTTCCCGAACCTTACGGTCCTCGCCTTGGTCGTAGCTGAAGGCCTGCTGCTCTCGCTCGTCGCGGCCGGCTTGGGGCTTGCAGCTTCAGTCGCGGCATTTCCGCTCCTGGAAGGCGTCGTGGGCGTTGCCCACCTTCCGGCCAGCGTACTCGCGCTCGGGCTATTCTAT
The DNA here is from genome assembly GCF_006442155.1 of Mesorhizobium sp. B2-4-14. Lineage (NCBI taxonomy): Bacteria > Pseudomonadati > Pseudomonadota > Alphaproteobacteria > Hyphomicrobiales > Phyllobacteriaceae > Mesorhizobium > Mesorhizobium sp. B2-4-14. The sequence goes on from NZ_VFVA01000005.1 coordinate 251,961, forward strand.
GCCGTTCTGCTCGCCTTGGTGACCACATTGCTGCCCGGCCTGCGGGTCGCGCGACTCAATCTCGTCGATGCCCTGGGAGGACGCTGATCATGCTCAGACAAGCAATTGCTGTAACTATCCTGAACCTCAAGACGCTGCCCACGCGCTTCTGGAGCTCGTTGGTGATCATCCTCGGGGTGGCGGGGGTCGTCGGCGTGGTTGTCTCCGTCCTTGCCATGGTGACCGGCCTGAGCTCGACCATGGCCCATGCCGGCCGTGAGGACCGCGCCATCATCCTCCGTGGCGGGTCTGACACGGAGCTGTCCAGCACATTGTCGCGCGATGCGGTCAATATGATCCTCGACGCGCCGGGCATCCGTCGTGGCGCCTCGGGACTGACCCTCGGCTCCCCGGAAGTGGTGCTGATCCTGACCCGCCCCATGCGGAACGGCGGCACCGACGCCAACGTCACGCTGCGCGGCGTTGGTTCACAGGGGCTCGCCCTGCGGCCGGAGCTCAAGCTTGTGCAAGGCCGCTGGTTCAAGCCGGGGCTGCACGAGTTGGTGGTCGGCAAGAGCGCCCAGCGCCAGTTTGCAGGGCTCGACGTCGGCAGCCAGATTACCTTGCGCGACAAAGAGTGGACCGTCGTCGGCACGTTCGAAAGCGACGGTGACGCCCATGAATCCGAGATCATCACCGACGCCGAGACCGCGCTCGAAGCCTACCAGCACACGCTCTTTCAGAGCGTGACGGTCCAGCTCGAGTCGCCGGGGTCGATGCCGCAACTCGAGGCCGTCCTGATCGCCAATCCGCAGCTTTCGGTCGAAGTGCACCGCGAGACCGAATACCTGGCCAAGCTCTCGGCGAACCTGACCAAAATGATGACGCTGATCGCGACCATGGTGGGCAGCATCATGGCGATCGGCGCCGTGTTCGGGTCGCTCAACACCATGTATTCGGCGGTGAGCGCGCGAAGCCGGGAAATCGCCACGTTGCGGGCCATTGGCTTCGGTAGCGTGCCGATCGTCGCCTCCGTCATGACCGAGGCGATGGCGCTCTCGCTGCTCGGCGGCGTGACGGGAGCGGTTACGGCCTGGCTGCTCTTTAACGGGCATGGCGTCAACGCCCTGGGTGGGAACTTCACCCAGTTGGTGTTCCGTCTCACAGTGACACCAGGACTGATGCTGCAGGGTATCAGCTGGGCTCTCGCCATCGGTTTTCTGGGCGGGCTGCTTCCCGCCCTAAGGGCCGCGCGGCTGCCGGTCGTGGAGGCGCTCCGGACACTCTGACAAGGACTGCGGCCCTGCCGGCGATTGCCGGCCGGGAATGCAGAGCACAACACGCCGGGCCTCCTGCCGATGGGCGACCTGCATCCTAAAATGCAACGATAGCGTATCTTTAACAACCAAGGAAACGACCATGAACACCGAACAGATCGCCCACCCGAAGCTCCAGCACTTTGGCCTCACCACCTCCAATCTCAACGAAATGATCAACTGGTATCGCAAGGTGGTGGGCATGACGGTCAACCACCGCGCGCGAATCGACGGCCCGCAGAACAGCCCGTGGTTTTCGGCCGCGTTCGTCAGCAATGACGATTGCAACCACCGCATTGCGATGTTCGAGATGCCGGACCTGGAGGTGGACCCTGACAAGAAGCGCCATGCCAGAATCCAGCATGTGGCCTTTGCCTACAACACGCTTGACGACCTCCTCGGCACCTACATCCGCCTGAAGGGAGAAGGCATCCTGCCGGTGATGGCGGCCGACCAAGGCATCCAGATGGTGCTCTACTACTGCGACCCGGACCAGAACAGCGTCGAGCTCAACGTCAACAACTACAGCGATGAGTGGATCGCGACCGAGCACCTGCGCAATGCGCAGTCCAACCTTGCGTTCGTGGATCCCGAGAAGTTGGTGGCCGCGCGCAAGGCTGGTGCATCGGCCTGGGAGCTGCATGAACGGGCCGTGGCTGGCGAGTTTATGCCCGATCAGCCCTACGATGGCCGCAAGCTACTCTGACCGACCGGTCTGGAGGCGGATCTGGTTTCCCGCCAGGTCCGCCTGATCGCGAATGGTATCAAATCCAATACTTGTACAGGAAGCTTCCTTGAGCAACTCTATGATCGCCCTTCTGCGGGCCATCCACATCGTCTTCGGCGCATTCTGGATGGGTGGAACCGTCACGTTGGGCTTCTTTCTCCTACCTGCCCTGAGAAAGGGCAGCACCGACGGCGCCGCCATTGCCGCCCGCTTTCTGGCCAAGTCCTGGTTTATGACAGCATCGCTCGTCGCAGGCTTTATTTCGGTGATTGCCGGGCTGGCTCTCTACGCCGAGCTTTGGGCCGGCACAGATTTCACCGGACCGGCGGTCTGGTACTCGGTGGGTGGTCATTTGGCCGAGGCAAGTATCATCCTAGCCGTTCTTGCAATTGCCCCGACAACCCGCCAGCTGGCTCGGTTTGCACAAGAGCAGCACGATGAGGAGAGGACGTTACGTCTGGAGCGCCTGCTGAACCGGGTGACGGTCGTCAGCCGTGTCATCGCCGCAATGCTGGCCGTCACGATCACGATGATGGCCATCGGCCGCTACATGGGCTGACTGCCAAGGAGCGAACTGACGTTGCTTCGACGCGCTTTGGGGCGCCAGTTCGATTCCCTCCGCCATGACGGCCGAATTACCGACGGCCAAATCCGAGCCACCAGAGTGTCTAAAATGCGACTGAACCGCTGTTCGTTTTGCTGGATGCTAAGGTCGTCTTTGGGTCAACTCCGGCCATCTCACCCTGTGACCTTAACGTCCGCTCTCACTTCCCAGCGCCAGAAGCTGCCGGTCCGCAAACGTGAAGAGTTTCGGGCGCCGGCAGGCGTACGAAAGTCCCCGAAGAAGGAACCCGCGGGCCACAGGTGATGGCTATGGGGATTTCGGATTTCGGCAGATGTCGGCGATGGCGCGACCGCCGTCGGGGAGCTCTGGGGTGAGTGCGGACAGACCGCTTCGTTGCGCCTCCGTGCGGTGTTGCCGGAACGGTGGGCGGCTGGGCGCGGCTCTGTCGGAGTCGATCATCACCCGGCGGCTGAGTGCCCGCAGCTGAAGGCTGAACCATTCCATGCCGGGTCATGGCGTGCTGCTCCCGGTCGACCGGGAACCGTGTGGCGGTCCGCGCGGCTGCCTCCATCGTTCGAACACCTCGATGACGATCATGCGGCCGCCACAGCAGGGGCATGGCGGGCGGAAGTTGTCCGGTTCGTCCGTGGTGTCATCGTCGGACGGTACGGCTACGTTGAGGAGTTCACGAGCAAGCGCGACGCTGGCCTTGCGAGCAGAGCCGGCAAGCAGGCCGCAGTGCCGGATGCGGTGGAACCCCTTTGGCAACACGTGGAGCAGGAAAGCGGCGGATGAACTCGTCGGTCGCGAGCGTCATGAGTTGCTGCCGGTCGGCGCTTTCGCGACGATAGTCCTTGTAGCGGAAGGTGACGCCGCTCTCGTCGAGGCGGATGAGGCGGCTGTTCGAGATCGCGACCCGGTGCGTGTAGCGCGACAGGTAGGCGAGCACCGCTTCCGGGCCGGCGAAGGGCGCCTTGGCGTAGACCACCCAGCGCTTCTTCCGGACGGGAGCAAGGTGGCGCAGGAATGCCCGCCGTTCCGCGAGATGAGCAATTGCGCCGAAGAAGGCGAGCCGGCCAGCGTCGTGCAGCGCGACCAACCGGGAGAGGAACAGGCGGCGGAACAGCTTGCCGAGCACGCGCACCGGCAACAGGAAGGCCGGACGCGACGATATCCACCGGCTTCCGCCCGGCGCGATGCTACCGCCCGGCACGATCATGTGCACGTGCGGATGGTGTGTCATCGCCGAGCCCCAGGTGTGGAGCACTGCGGTGATGCCGATGCGCGCCCCGAGATGCTTCGGATCGGCCGCGATCGTCAGCATCGTCTCCGACGCCGCCTTGAACAGCAGGTCGTAGACGAGCGCCTTGTTGTGGAAGGCGATGTCGGCGACCTCGGCGGGCAGCGTGAACACGACGTGGAAGTAGCCGACCGGCAAGAGGTCGGCCTCGCGCTCGGCAAGCCATGTCCGCGCGGCCGCACCCTGGCACTTCGGGCAGTGCCGGTTGCGGCAGGAATTGTAGGCGATGCGCCACTGGCCGCAGTCCTCGCAGGCCTCGACGTGACCGCCAAGGGCCGCGGTGCGGCAGTGCTCGATCGCCGACATGACCTTGAGCTGCTGCAGTGTCAGATGCCCTGCATGGGCGGCCCGGTAGGCGGGCCCTACAGTGCGGAAGATGTCGGCGACCTCGATCGAGGCGCGCACGCTCAGCCGTCGGGTGAGATCGCTTCCGGCTTGAAGAGGCCAAGCTTGTCGAGCGGGCTCGTGACGGTGCGCACCGTGCGGGTTGCAACCTTGGTGTAGAAGGCGGTGCTATTGAGCTTGGCGTGCCCGAGCAGGACCTGGATGATCCGGATGTCGGTGCCGTCCTCCAGCAGGTGGGTGGCGAAGCTGTGACGCAGCGTGTGCGGCCCGACCCGCTTGGCGATGTCGGCGGCCTGCGCTGCCTCGACGACGATGCGATAGGGCTGCCGGGTGCTGATCGGCTTCATCGCATGCTGCCCCGGAAACAGCCAGCCGTCGCGATGCATCACGCCCTGCTGGCGTCCGACCTTCCACCATTGGCGCAGCAACAAGAGCAGGTCTTGCGACAACATGGCGTTGCGGTATCGCCCGCCCTTGCCGCGCTCCACCCGGATCAGCATGCGCTCGCTGTCGATGTCGGCGACCTTCAGCGTCGACACCTCCGCCACGCGCAGGCCCGCGCCATAGGCGACCGACAGCGGGGCCTGGTGCTTGAGACACGTGGTGGCATTGAGCAGCCGGGAGACCTCGTCGCGGCTCAGTACCACCGGCAGCTTGCGCGGGTGCGCCAGACGAACGAGCTTGCGTGCCAGATCGGGACGATCGACCGTATGCGTGAAGAAGAAGCGCAGCGCCGACACGATGCTGTTCATCGTCGGCACGGGAACACCGTCATCCTGCTGCTCGACCTGGAACCGGCGCAGGTCGTCGGTTGTCGCTGTATCCGGCGACCGGCCGAGGAAGGTCGCCAGGCGTCCGATGTCGCGGAGATAGTTGCGCTGCGTCTCCCGTGAGAAACGCCGCATGTTCATGTGGGCGATCAGCCGCTGACGCAGTGGACTGATAGGTGCATCAAGAACAGGATAGGGCATAGTCAGGCTCCTTGTTGAAGAAGCCCGTGATGCTCTGCCGCTGCCGAACCACCCTCAATGCGAGCGCGACGTCCGGCTCGTGATCTCTACCTCACCCCCACGCGCCCATCCCGCGCAGCGGGTTCGTTCGTCGGCCCCATTTCAGACATCCAATCTGGACGGGGCTTGATTTGAAATCGAGCGTAAGCGAACGGCTGCTTCGCGATGCATGTCGGCCATTGAGGCAAGCTTTGCCTCCGCCGGAACCAACATCTCAGGTGACAATGCTGAAGGTCCTCGTGCGCCAGAAGCTAACGATGCGAAGTCGAACCCCGCGATTCGCATTGGTCAGCGTTCGGGCAATCCCGTGCTTGGTTCGGGCGTCTGCCAATCACTGGGCGCCGGGCGTCCATTCGGGCAGCGGCGCCAGGCTGCGGTTGAACTGCTTCCACCACATGGCCTCATCTATTTCGCAGCAGGCGCGCAGCATCGCGTGCGCCTTCTCGAAAGCCTGGGTAGCGAGATCGTCGAACGTCATCTGCGCATCGTACGGCACCGACACCACCAGTTCCTGACCGGTCTGTGTACCGCCCTCGTCGACCTGAAGATAAAGCCAAACGACGAAATGCGCGCCTTGGCCGCTCGCGTCCGCATTGCCAATCTTAATGCGGTCGATGCCTGCTGCGGTGACTTTCATGCGGGGACCTCTTCATTCGAATTTACAGTGAATCCCAGAAGTCCGCAGCAATCAGAAAGGTTCCGTACAGGTTTTCCCCATGGTGAAGTATTGATGAAGACCCGTTTAGGCAGTCTCGACTTTCTATGAACCTCACATGGTTGGTGAACCATCCAGAACCACGATCAGGTCGCAAAGACGTCTCCTTGGTGCCGATAAAGCGGACATCCATCCGTTTCCAGGGCTGACATCCAACAACCGACCCCGTGCGACTTGCAGCCTAGGAAGGCCAACCCACCTAGCGTCTGCGTACCGGGCCTACGAGGCCTTTCGCCATCCTTCCCCGGCGATCCAGCTCACCAGTTGGTCAGCGGGCATCGGCCGGGCGAAGGCGTATCCCTGCAGGATGTCGCAGCCCAATTCTCTCAGAATCCGGGCTTGCTCGATCGTCTCGACGCCCTCGGCGACGACTTTAATGCCAAGAGACCGTCCTATGTCGATGATGGAGGCAACCAGGCGCCGCTGTTCCGGCATGTGCGCGATGGGGTTGATAAGCTGACGATCGATCTTGAAGTGGCGCGGCTTGAGCTTGAGCAGGCTGACGATCGATGTATGGCCGGTGCCAAAATCGTCTATGTCGATGCCAATGCCCATATCCCTGATTGCATCGATATTCCATGCGACCCCATCGTCAAATTCGTCGAGGAAAATTGACTCTAGGAATTCAAACGAAATTGCGCCCGGCCTAATATTGAGTTCGCGAAGGCCTGGAATTAGGCGATCATCGCTCAGGCGTCGGAACGAGACATTGACCGATACGGTCGGCACTGCAATGCCTTGGGATTGCCATTGGTCGAGATCGAGCATTGCTTGCTGCAGGATGCTGCGATCAATCGCAGCCAAGACATTGAGATCCTCGGCGATCCTGAGGAACCGGATCGGAGCTAAGATGCCCTCCGTAGGATGATGCCAGCGCACAAGCGCTTCGACCCCAATGATGTCGAGGGAAGTCGCGTTGAGGAGCGGCTGATAATAGGGGTGGAATTCGCCCCGCTCGATACCGCTGAGAATTTCGTCGGCCATATGCTTGGTCGATTCAATTTCACTTTGCAGTGCCTTTGAAAAGAATTCATGGCGGTTGCGGCCGCGACCCTTAGCCCGATAGAGCGCGATGTCGGCGTTTATCAGCACGCGAAGCGCATCGAAGTCCGCGCCCGTCTCAAGGGCAATTCCTATGCTTGCGCCCAAGCGGCAGAAGTGCCCCTCGTATGGCACCGGCTGTCGGATCTCGGTGATGATCTGATCGGCAAGACCGGCGAGGCGATGGGCGTCTGCATCATTGAAACAGACTATGACGAATTCGTCGCCACCGACGCGCGCGACGAAATGCTGCCCTCCGACCTTGGCATTTAGAAGCCGGGCAACGTGAACCAGCACGGCATCGCCGGCCGCGTGTCCCAGCGTATCGTTAATCTGCTTGAAGCGATCCAGATCGATGTGGAGCAATGCCAAACCATCGCCTGGGAGTCGCGACCGGTTGCGGTACTGGTTCAAGATTTGGTCAAGGTACCGCCGGTTGGGGAGGCCGGTCAGCGCATCATGGAGGGCCTGGGTTTCGATCCGGACCTTGGCGGCTTCCAGTTCGACGTTGCGAGCCTCGGCAAGTGCCTTTGCCGTCTTGAGCCTCTGTTCCAAGGCGACTTCGTCGGTGATGTCCCAGTTTGCGCCGATGAATTTTGGTGTTGCGCGATCGTCCTGAAAGTAAGTCGCGCGCGACATAAGAGTGCGGATTTCACCGTCGGCCCTGATGATGCGGAATTTCGCGTTGAATGTCCCCTTCTCCTTGATGGCGCGTGACATCGCCTCAAGGGTCTTTGCTGCATCTTCGGGGTGTAGGGCATTCTCCCAATCGGCGGCGTGAAGGGATTTCCGCTCGCGCGGAATGCCAAAAATGTCATGCGCCCTGTCGTCCCAAAACAGCTCCCCAGTTGCCAGGTCGCCCTCGAACACCCCTATTTGGGAGGCGTCCAGCGCCACTTGCAGGCGGCGTTCGCTTTCCTTCAGTGCGGCCTCAGCGCGTTTTCGGCCGTCGATATTCACCGCCTGTACAGAGAGGTAACGAGCCTGATCCTCGTCGCCAGTCATCAGTGACACGGATGTCAAAGCCCAAATGATCTTGCCGTCCTTGCGGATATACCGTCGCTCTGCCTGATATCCATGGATCTTTCCGGCAATCAAATCTTCGGTCTGCGTGCGCGCTGTCGCCAGGTCGTCGGAATGAACGATTGTCGTGAAGTGGATTCCGACACATTCGTCGGGCCCGTACCCAAGAACATGGCTTCCGGCTCGATTGGCGTAAACGATCTTCCCGTCAGTATTGAAAAGGAAGGTCGGGATCGTGGCGTTTTCTACGAAATTGTGCAGCAGCGCCTCGCCCTTGCCGTGCCGGAAGGTCGTCACGCTTGACGCGTTCGAGACAGTTTCTGTTGCTTCGTCCACCCCAAGAGCATGCCATGCAAGTCTTAAGAATGACTCTCTTCGGCCGGTCTGGTACTATATGTTGGGTCAAAGCTCAGCCACTGACGGCATGCAGCGGGCGCTTGCATCGCCATCGATATTGGCCGCGGCACCTTGGGCCGTGTCGACAACCTTCTGCTAGACAATTTTGGCCAAGTGTGCGCCCGTCACCCCGGAAGTTCCTCAAAGCAATCCTTGAGCTCCTTTACATCACTGGCATCTTAAAAGTGAGCTGCATCGCCGGCCCGACGTGGGACGATCATCGGAGTCATTAGCGGAGGGCTCCTGATCGGCGTCATCAACAACTTGCTGACGTTGGCGCAGGTTCCGTCCTTTTACGTGCAGGCATCGACCGGTGCCGTTATCATAGCGGCCGCGGTGCTGACGACGATCGCAAGCCGACGCTCGGGCGGCGTGCGAACCCGAACCTGAGAGTCTACAAACCGGGTTGGAGATGGCGCTAGTCCTCGTCCTGGTCGGTAGGTTCGCCAGACCATAAGAGAGCCGCATGCGCATCGACTTCGAGGCAGGCTTCGGCTTGAGAGGGAACTTTCTACCCAAGGTCCTGTCTTTTGCGCTAGCTCAAGGCAGCGAAGCCTGCGGTGGCTTATGGGAGGTTCTATCGCGCCATCTGCAAAGGGCGCTGTCGCTACCGAAAGGCTATTCAAATGGACGCTCAATCTTGGGAAATCACCACGCGCACTGGCCTCAAACTGCATGTGCGAACCGCGGGTGCACGCGACGAGGCCGTTCTCGATCAACTCTTCCATCAAGTTCGCAATGACGATCTGCACTTCCGTTTCCTGTCTGGCCAAAAAGCTGTCAGGCCCGAACAGATCCATGCAATGATCGATGTCGATCATCGCACGACCGAGACCTATATCGGCTTTATCGCCGGCAGCAAGCTCGCGGTCACGACGGCCATGCTGGCCTGCGACCGGCACGGCCGCCGTGGCGAAGTCGCCGTCTCGGTGCGCGCGGACTACAGGGACTGCGGCATCGGATGGGAGATGCTGTCCTTTGTCGCCAAGCAGGCGGAGAGGAGCGGTCTGGCAGCGATCGAGTCGATCGAAAGCCGAGACAATCACGACGCCATCGAGCTTGAGCGAAATATGGGCTTTGTCGTTCGTTCCTACCCGGACGACCCTACGCTGGTGCTGGTCACAAAGCAGCTCGGCAATCAAGCCGCCTTATAGTCGAAGTTTTGGCTACGCATGAAAGTCGGGCCGGATCGCCTCTAAAGCATGCCGGGCAATCATCGCTTCCTCGTCGGTCGCGACCACGCGAACCTCGACACGACTTGCCGGCGTGCTGATTTTCCCGTCATTGCGGGCGTTTGCGTCCAGATCGAGTTCGATGCCCAGCCATTGCAGCCTCCGGCAGACGAGTTCGCGCACGCGCGGCGCGTGCTCACCAATGCCCGCCGTAAAGATCAGGCCGTCCAGGCCGCCGAGTGAACTGACCAGCGCTCCGGATTCACGCGCAATCCGGTAGCAGAACAGTTCGATCGCGTCGGCAGCGGCGGCGTCGGTGCTGGCGAGCAGCTTGCGCATGTCGCTGGAGATGCCGCCGGAAACGCCAAGCAGGCCACTCCGGCGATAGAGCAGATCCTCGACATCGCTCACGCCCATGCCCCGTTGTTGCAGCAGATGAAGGATAATGCCGGGGTCGAGACTGCCGGGTCGCGTTCCCATGATCAGGCCGTCAAGTGTGCTGAACCCCATCGTGGTGTCGACGCTTGCGCCTCCGCGCAAAGCACACAAGCTCGCGCCATTGCCCAAATGCGCGATGATGACGCGCGCCTTGGCCAATTGCGGAGCAATCTCTGACAAGCGACCTGCAATATATTCGTAGGAAAGGCCGTGAAAGCCGTAACGCCTGAGGCCCGCTGCCTCAAACTCACGGGGGAGCGCGAAGCGCTTAGCCACTGCTGGCATGGTGTGGTGGAAGGCAGTGTCAAAGCACACTACCTGGGGCAGGGCGGGACGCACCATGGCAATGGCTCGGATCGGCGCAATGTTCTGCGGCTCGTGCAGCGGCGCCAGTGGGGTCAGATCGTCCAGCGCCATCAGAAGATCCGGAGTGACCAGCTCCGGTCTCAAATGGTCGGGCCCGCCATGCACGATCCGGTGGCCAACCACTACGACGCGATAGTTGGCGGCATGGCCTTCAATCCAATCGATAACCTTTTCCAACAGGGACTGGAAGTCGCCGGCGGCGTCGGGCCAGGTCTGATTGGCCGACACGGCCGCAGCCTCGCCCGTTACTTTCAGTCGCGGGCTGGTGTTGATTTCCTCAATCTCGCCGCGAAACGCCGGGGCCAAGCGATCTCCATCGTCAGCAAACAATGCGAATTTGAGACTGGATGAACCGGCATTCAGCGTCAGGATCGCGTCAGCCATCGTCTCGATCTCCTAATGCGCGACCTGCCCGGCTCGCGAATTGCAATCCTTGACCGACATCAAGGCGATCGGCGGGACGGAGTTCCACAAATGGCGAACCTTAGTGGAACCGACTCTCAACGGTCATGTTCATCTGGCTATTGTGTCTACGGAGAACGCAAATGACGAGCGAAAACAGAACCCGAGCGCGTGCCAAGTCTCTGTCGCCGGAACAGATGAACCTCATGAATGCCTGGTGGCGCGCGGCCAATTATCTGGCCGTCGGACAAGTTTATCTCCTCGACAACCCGCTGCTCCACGAGCCGTTCAGCATGAAGGACGTCAAGCCGCGCCTTCTGGGCCACTGGGGCACGACACCTGGCCTCAACTTCATCTACGTCCATCTGAACAGGATCATCAAGGAGCGCGACGAGAGTGTCCTTTTCATTGCGGGACCGGGTCACGGCGCGCCCGGTGTGATCGCCAACACTTGGCTGGAGGGTACTTACAGCGAGCTCTATCCCAACGTCTCGCAGGATGAAGCCGGCATGCGCCATCTATTCCGGCAATTCTCCTTCCCGGGCGGCATCCCGAGCCATGCAGCCCCCGATACTCCAGGCTCGATTCACGAGGGTGGAGAACTCGGCTATTCCCTGTCGCATGCATTCGGCGCCGTCTTCGACAATCCGAACTTGATTGCCGCATGTGTGGTGGGAGACGGGGAGGCCGAGACGGGGCCGCTCGCGACCTCCTGGCACGGAACCAAATTCCTCAATCCGACCAGTGACGGGGCGGTCCTCCCCATCCTGCATCTCAATGGCTACAAGATCGCCAACCCGACCGTCCTTGCGCGCATCAGTCCTGCCGAATTGGAGGCGCTGTTCAAGGGCTATGGCTATCGCCCGATCTTCGTCGAAGGCGATGAACCCGCCGATATGCACCAGAAGATGGCGGCAGCGCTCGACGACGCCTTTGCCGACATCGGCGAGATCCAGCGAAATGCACGTGAAGGCGGCGAGGTGAGGCGGCCGATCTGGCCGATGGTCGTGTTGCGATCGCCGAAAGGCTGGACAGGACCAAAGACCGTGGACGGGAAAAAGGCCGAAGGGTTCTGGCGCTCGCACCAGGTGCCGTTCACCATGGGCAAGCCCGAGCATCTCGGCCTGCTCGAGGAATGGCTGCGCAGCTACCGCGCCGAGGAGCTTTTCGACGAGGCCGGCCGTCTACGTGCCGAGATAGCCGCATTGGCGCCGACCGGCGAACGACGCATGAGCGCCAATCCGCATGCCAATGGCGGCGCGCTGATGCGTCCGCTGCAATTGCCGGATTTCAGGAATTATGCGGTGACGGTCGCGCGCCCAGGCGGCTCTGAAGCCGAGACGACACGGCTTACCGGCGCCTTCCTGCGCGATGTCATGAAGGCCAATGCGGAGTGGCGCAATTTCAGGGTCTTTGGTCCCGACGAGACGGCGTCTAATCGACTTCAGGATTTGTTCGAGGTGACGGATCGAGCCTGGGACGCCGAGACACTCAGCTATGACGATCACCTTTCGCCGACAGGCAGGGTGATGGAAATCCTGAGCGAGCACACCTGCCAGGGTTGGCTCGAGGGTTATCTGCTGACCGGGCGGCACGGCTTCTTTTCGTGTTACGAGGCTTTCATCCACATCGTGGATTCCATGTTCAACCAGCACGCCAAATGGCTCAAAGCCTCGAAGGAGATTGCCTGGCGGCGGCCGATCGCGTCTCTAAACTATCTTCTTACGTCCCACGTCTGGCGCCAGGACCATAACGGCTTCAGCCATCAGGATCCGGGCTTCGTCGATCATGTCGTGAACAAGAAGGCCGATATCGTTCGCGTCTATTTTCCGCCAGACGCAAATACGTTGCTTTATGTCACGGACCACTGCCTGCGCAGTTGGAACCGCGTGAACGTCATTGTCGCCGGCAAGCAGCCGCAACCCCAGTGGCTTGAGATGGACCAGGCAATCAAGCACTGCACCGCCGGCGTTGGCATCTGGGAATGGGCCAGCAACGATCGTGGCGATGATCCCGATGTCGTGATGGCCTGCTGTGGCGATGTGCCGACCCTGGAGACACTGGCCGCGGTGGACCTGCTTCGCACGCACCTGCCGAAACTGAAGGTTCGCGTCGTCAACGTGGTCGACCTGATGACCCTGCAGCCCAAAAGCGAGCACCCACACGGTCTCTCGGATGCCGACTTCGACGAACTCTTCACCAAGGACCGCCCGATCATTTTTGCCTATCACGGCTACCCCTGGCTGATCCATCGGCTGGCCTACAAGCGTACCAACCATGAAAACATGCATGTTCGTGGATACAAGGAGGAGGGCACCACCACGACGCCATTCGATATGGCCGTGCGCAATGACATCGATCGCTTTCATCTGGCGATGGATGTCATCGATCGCGTCGGCTCGCTGGGCTCGACCGCTGCGTATGCGAAGCAGGCATTCCGCGACAGCCTGATCGAACACAAGCAATACATAGTCGAACATGGAGCCGATATGCCTGAGGTCAGCGGCTGGCGGTGGCCGGACCCGGCTCGCGCTTCCTGAGCCGATGTTTGCGGATCTCGCAACGGGTACGGTCATCATCGGTCTGACCGTGCTTATCCACACCTTCGGCCTGATGGCGATTACGAGGGCAATGGCCAAGCTGGTCGTGCATTTCCGCATGCATGGCAGCCGGGGCCGGGTGATCGCCATGATTACTGTCGTGATGGGGCTGTTTGCGGTGCTCACCGCGGAGATATGGCTGTGGGCGGGATGCTACAGGCTGTTAGGCGTTCTTCCCGATTTCGAGACTGCGCTGTACTTTTCAACAGTCACGTTTTCGACCATTGGCTATGGCGATATCGTCCCAGCCAATGGCTGGCGCATGCTGGCTGCCCTTGAAGGGATCAATGGGTTTCTGCTGATCGGCTGGTCGACCGCTTATCTGATAGCAGCCGGAACCAGGGTTGGACCTTTCCGGGCCGGGGAACATTTCTAGGTTGCCCTGCTTGCGCCTACCCAGGCGCCAATTTGTCTTGGCCATTCTCGCGGAGGTTTGGGGGAGCTTTGAACATGGGAGGTTGTCTCGGCAGTGATACTTAGCCGCCCGACTTGGGCACCAGCAGCGGAATGATGCGGTCGCTTTTGGCGACCGAGGGCCGTCCGGCCGAGCCGTAG
>NZ_VFVA01000050.1:0-30427 GCF_006442155.1 Mesorhizobium sp. B2-4-14
GGGGAGGGGGACTTCCGTTGATGCCGATCCTGGCTGATTGAGCATGATTTTCGATGCCGGGGCGGAAGTAAGATGCGCGCGGCAACATTCCCTCCCAATTGTGGGGAGGGTTAGGGTGGGGGTTCCTCTTCGCAAGAATCCATATGCGATAGCCCTGCCGTGAACGGGGAGAAGGAAACTCAGGTCTTGCCGAACACCCGCTTGAAAATCGTGTCGACATGCTTGGTGTGGTAACCCAGGTCGAACTTCTCGCGGATTTCCGCCTCGGGCAGGGCAGCGGTCACTTCTTTGTCGGCCAGAAGTTCCTCGAGAAAATCAGCGCCTTGTTCCCACACCTTCATGGCGTTGCGCTGAACCAGCCGGTAGGAGTCCTCGCGCGACAGGCCGGCCTGCGTCAGCGCCAGCATCACGCGCTGCGAATGCACAAGGCCGCGGAACTTGTTCATGTTCTTCAGCATGTTCTCGGGGTAGACGACCAGCTTGTCGACGACGCTGGTCAGCCGCGACAGCGCGAAATCGAGCGTCACCGTGGCATCCGGGCCGATCATGCGCTCGACCGAGGAATGCGAGATGTCCCGCTCGTGCCAAAGCGCCACATCTTCCATCGCCGGCAGGGCCATGGAACGCACCATGCGGGCTAGGCCGGTGAGGTTTTCCGTCAGCACCGGATTGCGCTTGTGCGGCATGGCCGACGAGCCTTTCTGGCCGGGGGAAAAATACTCCTCCGCCTCCAGCACCTCGGTACGCTGCAGATGCCGGACCTCGATCGCAAGCCGCTCGATCGACGAGGCGATGACGCCAAGCGTGGCGAAGAACATGGCGTGGCGGTCGCGCGGGATCACTTGCGTCGACACCGGCTCAGGCTTCAGCCCGAGCTTTGCCGCCACATACTCCTCAACATAGGGCTCGATGTTGGCGAAGGTGCCAACCGCCCCGGAAATGGCACAGGTTGCGATGTCCTCCCGCGCGTGAACCAGCCGCTCGCGGCAGCGCGAGAATTCGGCATAGGCCTGCGCCAGCTTGATGCCGAAGGTTGTCGGCTCGGCGTGGATGCCGTGGCTGCGACCGATGGTGACGGTGTTCTTGTGCTCGAAGGCACGGCGCTTGAGCGCGGCAAGCAGCGCGTCGATGTCGGCGAGCAGGATGTCGCTGGCCCGGGTGAGTTGCACCGCAAGGCAGGTGTCGAGCACGTCCGAAGACGTCATGCCCTGATGGATGAAACGCGCGTCGGGTCCGACGAATTCCGCGAGATGGGTCAGAAAGGCGATGACGTCATGCTTGGTGACGCGCTCGATCTCGTCGATCTTTTCGACGTCGAATTTCGCCGCGCCGCCCTTTTCCCAGATGGTTTTCGCCGCTTCCTTCGGGATGACGCCGAGTTCGGCCAAGGCGTCGCAGGCATGGGCTTCGATTTCGAACCAGATGCGAAACCGGGTTTCGGGCGACCAGATGGCGACCATTTCCGGCCGGGAATAGCGAGGGATCATACGGATCGATTTCCAGCTTCGCGTTGCGTTGGCCGCGTCCTAACAGAGGCGGGCAAAATGCTCAATGTTGCTGCCGCCCAAAGCGGAGGTCCGCGACAAACAAGGCGGAAAACAGAGCCGGTGAGGCGAAGACGGGGTGCATGCCATTCGGCATGGTAGGATTGCAAGGTTTCCAATCCGGCGGTCGTCTCAAAGACCGAATCAAAATCTCGTCTGGCCAAAAAATGCATCCAAACGGATTGTCATTTGTTATTGTCGGCAGTCCCCAAATGGAGAACCCCCCATGACCGACACCAGCAAAATTCGTGAACATATGGAAATCGTCGGCGCCGATGGCGTGCATTTAGGCACCGTCGACAAGGTCGACGGCCAGCGTATCAAACTGACCAAGGCTGATAGCGGCGAGGGCGCTCACAAGGGCCATCACCACTACATTCCTCTGGCCCTGGTTGCCGAAGTCGATGGCAAGAAGGTGTGGCTGTCGGCGAATTCCGATGTCGCGGTGACGTTCGAGGAAGAGAAGTCGGATCCGGTCTGATTGACGGCTTCGGCCAATCCCATCCGGGATTACGTCAACACAACGAGATAGAACGGGTTGCCGTTTGCGTGAAACGGCAACCCGTTTTAGCGACGCAATGACCAGACGGGAAACATATCATTGTCGGCTGGCGTCGCGGCAAACACGCCGCGGCTGATGGCGCGTGCCATGGTGGCGCCGGCCGCGGCATAGAGGTCGATTGCCGCATCGGCTTCGAGCCGGATGCCGCTCTTGCCCGTTGCCAGCGCGAACACCAGATCACCGTCGGCTGGCGTGTGGGTCGGCCAGATGGCGCGTACGAAGCCGTCATGCGCCGACATCGCCAGGCGTTTTGCCGCGGCCTTGGTGAGAATGGCATCCGTGGCAATTACGGCGATCGTCGTGTTGCCACCGGTTTCCATCTGCTGCCCGGCATGCTTGTCGCGAAACTTCAGCAAGATGCTCTTCGCATCGTCTGGCATTGGTGAGGGGTATCCCTGCCCACCGAATTCGTTACCGATTTCAAACGGCGCCGCCCAAAAATGGCGGGTGCGGCTGACTGTGACCGATCCGGTCGGGTTGACGGCTGCCAGCGCACCGATGGTGACGCCACTGTCCAGCAGGGTCGAGGCTGAACCCAGGCCGCCTTTCAGCCCTGCGGTCAGCGCACCGGTGCCGGCACCGGCCGTGCCGAGCTGGAAATCGATGGCGGCGGATTGCGCGGCCTCGTAGCCAAGGTCCCGATAGGGCGGATAACGGCCCCAGTCCTTGTCGCCGCCATTGCGCAGGTCGAACAGGATCGCCGCCGGCACGATCGGCACCCGGAAGCCGCCCACCTCGAAGCCGATGCCGCGCTCGCGCAGCATGGCCTGCACGCCGGACGCCGCGTCGAGGCCGAAGGCCGAACCGCCCGAAAGCACCACGGCATGGACCGTCTCCACTGAATTGTGCGGTTCGAGCAGGTCCGTCTCGCGCGTGCCGGGCGCACCGCCAAGGATCTGCACACCCGCCACCGCCGGCTCGTCGCAAAGCACAGCCGTCACGCCGGACTTCAGCCTGGCATCCGACGCGTTGCCGACGCGCAGGCCGGCAACGTCGGTGATCAGATTGCGCGGACCGGTGCGGAACATCAGTTGCTTTCCAGGGGCACGAAGCGCGTGCCATCGAAGCGGAAGACGCGGTAAAGGCTCTGGTTGAGGTCGCCCTTGGCGTCGAAGCGGATCGGCCCGATCGCCGTGGCGAAATCATTGGTGTTCAGTGCATCGGCCAGCGGCTTGCCCAAGCTCCCGGACAAGGCCGACGCCGCCTTGGCGATCTCGACCGCCGCATAGGCCGGCAGCGTGTACCCGTCCGGCACGATCTTTCGCGCGGAGAAGCTTTCCAGCACTTTGGGGTCGGCGACATCGGCCCATTCGGGCGGCGCGATCATCAACGTGCCCGTTGCATAGGGAACGTCGCTCGGCGGCGTGCGCAGATTTTCACCACCGGCAAAGATGATGCCGGCCTGAAGTTGCGCGGCATCGCGACCCATGATCGCGATGTCATCCCCGTCACCGCCGGCAAAGACGTGGGTGGCACCGGCCTTTTTCAGCCGGCCGACGAGGCCGATCTGGTTGTCGAGCTGTGGCCGGAACGTGTCGACAAACACAGGTTTCAGTGCCGCCTGTTCCGCCGCCGCGCGAAATGTCTCGGCGATCTCGCGGCCATAGATGGTGCCGTCATCGATGATGGCGAACAGCTCGTTCTGCCACAGGCGCGTCAGGGTGGAGGCAACGGCATTGCGCTCATCGTCGCCGCGCGGCCCGAGGCGATAGACCGGCCAGCGGGTCTTGGCGCGGCGGTCGGTCAGGCTTTCGGTTCGCACACCGACAGTGATGACCGGAATATTGGCATCCTTCAGGATCGGCAACGCCGCCTCGATCGCCTCCGTGCAGAGGAAGCCGACCACCACACCGACCTTGGCCGTCGCGAAGCTCCTGGCCGCGGCCTCGCCGCCATCGGCGGTGCAGGCGTCGTCCTCGGTCTTGAGTTCGATGCCGGTTGCTTCCGCTGCCAGTTCGGCGCCGGTCTCGATCTGCTTGCCGAGGATGGCCGATGGTCCCGACAGGGGCGCAGCTACGCCGACCGTGAGCGTCTGGGCGCTGGCGGCGCTGGCAAGGCAAAGCCAGGCCAATGTGGCGGATATCGTTGCCCCGGGTCGCATCCTGCCGAAGAGTCCCTCCAAGCCTGCGATATTCCCGCAGGCATTTCCCCGCCAAGACCTAAAGGGTGCCCGGCCTTGGTGCAACACGCGAATTCAGGGATATGGGCCAAGCACTTCGCTTGTGGCATGTCATGTCTGGCCATATATAGCGGTAGGGTTTCTGGCTGTGGAAAATTCCGGTGCTGAAGAAGAATGATATTGGACCGCAGGCCTATCGCGACGCGATGAGCCATTTTGCCGGTCACGTCCATGTGGTCACCACCGATGGGCCCGCGGGCAAGCGTGGCGCGACGGTGATTGCTGCCTGTTCGGTATCGGACACGCCGCCGACCATCCTGGTCTGCCTCAACCGCGAGAATCCCAAGAACGAGCCTTTCGTGAAGAACGGCAGATTTGCCTTGAACACGCTGGCGTCGCACCAGCAGCCGCTGTCGATTGGGTTTTCCGGCATCACCGGTCTGCCGGTCGAGGAGCGTTTCGCGCTCGGCGAATGGGACGTGATTTCCACCGGCGCGCCGACGCTGAAGGGCGCGCTCGCGGTGTTCGACTGCGAACTGATCGACACCAAGGATCTGGCGACCCATCGTGTGCTTTTTGGCAAGGTGACAGGACTGCGCATGGGCGATAATTTGCGGCCGCTGATCTATCATGCACGCGGCTACCACGTGCTGGACAGTGGGGCAGCGGCGCCCACGGAGAAGGAATGAGCGACTTGAGACCGCGAGCCGTGCCGCGGACGATCGACGAGACGCTCGATCTCCTGACCGGCGCGGACTATGTGGCGGACCGGTCGCTGGCGACCGTGCTTTTCCTGTCGCTGCGCATGAACCGGCCACTGTTCCTCGAGGGCGAGGCCGGCGTCGGCAAGACCGAGATCGCCAAGGTGTTGGCTGGGGCGCTCGGCCGCAGGCTGATCCGGCTGCAATGCTATGAGGGGCTCGATGTCTCCTCGGCCGTCTATGAGTGGAATTATGCCGCGCAGATGATCGAGATCCGCATGGAGGAGGCGGCTGGAAACGTCGATCGCTCTGCCATGGAACGCAACGTGTTCTCCGAAAAATACCTCATCCGCCGCCCGGTGCTGGACGCGTTGACCGGCAAGGCGGGCGCCGCGCCAGTCTTCCTCATCGACGAGTTGGACCGCACGGACGAAGCCTTCGAGGCTTTCCTGCTCGAAATCCTGTCCGACTTCCAGGTGACGGTACCCGAACTCGGCACCATCAAGGCGGAGGAACCACCGATCGTCATCATCACGACCAACCGCACCCGCGAGATCCACGACGCGCTGAAACGGCGCTGCCTCTATCACTGGGTGGATTATCCCGATGCCGAGCGCGAACTGGAGATCGTGCGCCGCAAAGTGCCGCAGGCCAACCAGCGGCTCTCGGCGGAAGTGGTTTCCTTCATCCAGAAGCTGCGCCGGATGGAACTGTTCAAGGTGCCGGGCGTCGCCGAGACCATCGACTGGGCCGGCGCGCTGACCGAACTCGACAAGGTGGCGCTCGATCCCGAGACCGTATCCGACACGATTGGCGTGCTGTTGAAATACCAGGACGACATTGCCCGCATCGGCGCGGGCGAGGGCCGGCGCATCCTCGACGAGGTCAAGGCCGAACTCGCGGCGGCGCAGTAGCGGCAATGAAGGCGCCGCGTCCCGACCCCAGAGAGGCGACGGCGGACGGCCGCATCGCCGATAACATCGTCTATTTCGCCCGCACCTTGCGCAAGGCAGGCATGCGGGTCGGGCCGGCCTCGGTCAAGGACGCGATCGAGGCGGTGTTGGCCGCCGGCATCGGCTCGCGCGATGATTTCTACTGGACGCTGCACGCCGTGCTGGTCTCACGCCATGAGGATCACCCGACCTTCGACGAAGCCTTCCGGCTGTTCTGGAAGTCACGCGAACTGATCGAGAAACTGCTGGCAATGTTCTCGCCGGTAGCGCCCGACGCAAGGGAGAAGCAGAAGCCGCGCGCGGCTGAGAACCGCGTCAGCCAGGCGATGTTCGAGGGCTATCGGAAGAACCAGCCGCCGCGGGAGGTTCCCGAGATCGAGGTCGACGCCCGCTTCACTTTTTCCGGCAGCGAGCTGTTGCGGGACAAGGATTTTGCCCAGATGAACGCCGCCGAGATGGCCGACGCCAGGAAGGCGATCGCGGAGCTGAGGCTGCCTGTCGACCTGGTGCGGACCCGGCGCTTCAAGGCCGATGCGCATGGCCGCCGCATCGATCCGCGCGCCACGATGCGCTCGGCCGCGCGCACCGGCGGCGAGTTGATCCTGCCGAGATTCCGTTCGGTCCGCGAGGCCCACCCGCCGCTGGTGGTGCTGGCCGACATTTCCGGTTCGATGAGCCAGTACACGCGCATCTTTCTGCATTTCCTGCACGCGCTGACAGAAAAACGCCGGCGCGTGCACACCTTCGTCTTTGGTACCAGGCTGACCAATCTGACGCGGCAGATGCGACATCGCGACCCCGATGCGGCACTCGCCGACTGTTCGGCGGCGGTCAAGGACTGGTCGGGCGGCACGCGCATCGGCGATACGCTGGCCGAATTCAACCTGATATGGTCGCGGCGTGTGCTGGGGCAGGGCGCGGTCGTGCTCCTGATCACCGACGGGCTGGAGCGCGATGATGTCGCCGGCCTTTCGCAGGAGATGGAGCGGCTGCACAAATCCTGCCGGCGGCTGATCTGGCTGAACCCGTTGCTGCGCTTTAACGGTTTTCAGGCGCGCGCCCGTGGCGTCAAGGCGATGCTGCCGCATGTCGATGAATTCCGCTCTGTGCACAATCTTGATGCGCTCGCCGACCTCTGCGCCTCGCTGGACAAGAAGTCGGCGCTTTCAGTCGATCCGCGGCGATGGATGGATGCTGGCGCGAGGCGTGCGGCATAGCCATATGCCTTCTTGGCTCCTTGGAAAAACAGACCCTGAGAGAAGCGACGATGAGCGACAGCATTTATCTCGACGAGGCCCGCGATCCGCTGATCATCGCGGAGGGCTGGATGAAGGACGGCAAGGATGTCGCCATCGCGACCGTGGTCGAGACTTGGGGTTCCGCGCCGCGTCCGGTCGGCAGCCACCTCGTCGTCGATGCGGACGGCAATTTCCACGGTTCCGTTTCGGGCGGCTGCGTCGAGGGCGCGGTGGTGACCGAAGCGATCGACGTCATCGGCTCCGGCAAGCCAAGGATGCTGGAGTTCGGCGTTGCCGACGAGACCGCCTGGCAGGTTGGCCTGTCCTGCGGTGGCCGCATCAAGGTTTATGTAGAGAGACTAGGGTGATCCGATGGATCCCTATGCACTGAAGAGTCTCAACGCCGAACGACGCGCCCGCCGCGCGGCGATCCTCGTCACCGATCTCGGTGACGGCCGCGATCGTATCGTGCGTGAGGGCGATCAGGTTGCCGGCGAGCTCGGAACAGCGATCGCCAGGGCTTTCCGATCAGGCAATTCCGGTTCCGTCGAAGCGGAAGGACGGACCTTCTTTCTCAATGCGCATCTGCCCCAGCCGCGCCTTGTGGTGATCGGCGCCGTCCATATCAGCCAGGCGCTGGCGCCGATGGCAAGGATCGCCGGCTATCCCCTCGAGATCATCGATCCGCGCACCGCTTTCGCCACGCCGGACCGGTTTCCCGATGTCGCCTTGCATGCCGAGTGGCCGGAAGAAGTATTGAAGCGCCAGCCGCTCGACGCCTACACGGCGCTTGCCGCCGTCACCCATGATCCGAAGATCGATGATTTCGCGCTGAAGGCGGCGCTCGACGCCAACTGCTTCTATGTCGGGGCGCTCGGCAGCCGCAAGACGCATGCCAAGCGCGTCGAACGTTTGCAGGCGCTGGGCGCGAATGCCGAGCAGATCGCCCGCATCCACGCGCCGATCGGGCTCGATATCGGCGCCGCGAGCCCCGCCGAGATCGCGGTCGCCATTCTCGCGCAGACCATCTCCGCCTTCCGCTCGCGCGGCCTCGAAAGATCGATATCAGCTTTGGACAAGCAGGATGCGTAAATTCAAAACAGCAGAGCGTCCTTTGCGCGTCCAGGTGGACGCGCGGCACTCTGCGGGCGCGGTGGCGTGAAATTCGGTCCGATCCCGATTGAGGCGGCCGAAGGCGCGGTGCTGGCGCATGCCACCACCGCCGGCGAAAAGCGCTTTCGCAAGGCCCACAGGTTGAGCGCCGAAGATGTCTCCATACTCAAAGCAGCAGGCATCTCGCAGGTCGTTGCGGCCGTGCTGGCTTCGGATGATCTCGGCGAGGACGCCGCGGCGCAGAGAATCGCCGAGGGCATGATTTTCAGCGGCGTCGAGGCTAGGCCCGCCGCCACCGGTCGGGTCAATCTCCATGCCAGGGCGGCCGGCATCTTCACGGTCGATGCCACCATGATCGACGCCATCAACGCTGTCGATCCCGCCATCACCATCGCGACGCTGGCTCAGCACGCGCCGGTCGAGAAGGGCCGGATGGTCGCGACGGTGAAGATCATCCCGTTCGCGGTTGCCTCCACACTTGTCGACGCAGTGACGGAAATCTGTGCCGGCGAAGAGATCTTCGCCGTCAACGCCTACAGACCGGTGCGCGTCGGCGTCGTCCAGACGGTTCTGCCGGGCATCAAGTCCAGCGTGCTCGACAAGACGTTGCGCGTCACCGAAGCACGGCTGGCGCGCACGGGCGGCAGGCTGACGGCGGAACGCCGCACGGCACACGAGATCGCGCCGCTGGCCGATGCTGCCAATTCGCTGGCGCGCGACAACGACATTGTGGTGATCTTCGGCGCCTCGGCGATGAGCGATTTCGCCGATGTCGTTCCGGCGGCGATCGAAATGGCGGGGGGGACCGTCATCCGCGCCGGCATGCCAGTCGATCCTGGCAATCTGCTGGTGCTCGGCACGCTTGCCGGCAAGCGCGTCATCGGTGCGCCCGGCTGCGCCCGCAGTCCCAAGGAAAATGGCTTCGACTGGGTGCTTGACCGATTGATTGCCGGCCTCGACGTCACCGCCCGCGACATTGCCGGTATGGGGGTCGGCGGGCTGTTGATGGAAATCCCGACGCGGCCGCAGCCGCGCGAGCCGCTGCCCGCCAAGAGCAAGCTCAAGGTCGGGATCGTGCTTCTGGCGGCCGGCCGGTCGAGCCGCATGGGAGGGCCGAACAAGCTTCTGGCGCTCTTCGATGGCCAACCGCTGGTGCGCCGCACCGCCGAGCGTGCGCTTGCCTCGAAGGCATCGGGCACGATCATCGTCACCGGTCATCAGCGCGAGCGGGTACGGGCGGCGTTGTCGGGTCTCGAGGTGACCTTCGCCGACAATCCCGATTTTGCCGATGGCCTGTCCACTTCGCTGAGAGCCGGTATTGCCTATCTGCCACATGACATGGCCGGTGCGATGATCGTGCTGGGAGACATGCCGGGTGTCGCGCCCGAAGACCTCGACAGGCTGATCGATGCGTTCCGCAAGGCTGGAGGCAATTCGGTGGTTCGCGCCTCGCATGGGGGCAAGCGCGGTAACCCGGTGCTTTTGCCACGCTCGCTGTTCCCGGCGATTGCCCATCTCGAAGGCGATACCGGTGCCCGCCATCTGGTCGAGGCCGAAGGGCTCGATGTCATCGATGTCGAGATCGGCGAGGGCGCGTCAGTCGATGTCGACACCCGCGAGGCGCTGGAAGATGCCGGCGGCGTGCTGCAGGATTGACAAACCCAAGCTGTATTACGCATGGCTAAGGTATGGCTTTTCGTATCCTCTCCCCGCTCCATGGCCTTCTGGTCGCGACATTCGCTTTTTGCACTGCCGCCAATGCGCTTGAACTAGAACCCTTCAAGGACGATCTCTTCGCCTATCCGGCCACGCTCTCGTCCGACACCAATGGCGCCTACACGGTCATCGACTACCGCGAAATGCGCGACATCAACCAGCGCGACGAGGTGCCGGAAAAACGCGTGCATCCGCAATATGCCGATACCGGCGTACGCAAGGTGCAGCAGGATCTGATGCTGAAGACGGACGTCGGCGATGTCAGGCATGTCGCCGTCGGCAAGACGCAAGGCGCTGCCATCATCGTGCTCTATCTGCACGGACAGGGCGGCAGCCGCAAGCAGGGCGTCGACGACTTCACTTTCGGCGGCAATTTCAACCGCATCAAGAACCTGATGGCCGGCAATGGCGGCCTCTATCTCTCTCCGGATTTCCCCGATTTCGGCGACAAGGGCGCCGCGCAGGTCGCGGCCCTGATCGATCACTATGCCGAACAGTCTCCGGGCGCGAAGATCTTCGTCGCCTGCGGCTCCATGGGCGGCGCGCTGTGCTGGAAGCTTGCCGGACGCAAGGACACGGGCGCCCGCATCGATGGCTTGTTGCTGCTCGGTTCGCTGTGGGACGACAGCTTTTTCGCCAGCCCCGCTTTCAAACGCCGCGTGCCGGTGTTCTTCGGCCAGGGCAGTCACGACGTGGTCTTTCCCGTCGCCAATCAGGAAGCCTTCTTCCGCTCGATCCTGGCCAAATCGAAGACCTATCCGACCCGCTTCGTCCGTTTCGAGACCGGCACGCACGGCACGCCGATCCGCATGGCCGACTGGCGGGGAACGCTCAACTGGATGCTGTCGAAGTCACCTTGACCGCCGCTGGCTGGGAGAAGCCCACCGACATTTCAGGGCGCGGTGTTGTAGTCGACGACGGTCTGCGGGTTCTGCTCGCCGTCATAGGACGCATCGACATCATACTGGACCAGCGAGAAATCGCCATTGCGGAACAGATAGGTGCCCGACGAAGAGGCATCTGCAGCGCCACGCCATTTGTTGAAGGTGGTGATCGTGTGGGCATCCTTGTCATAGCTGGAATTGGTCGCCCAGCCTGTCGTCCGGAAGCCGACAATGTGCATGGATTCGACCTTGCCCTCGCTGTCGTTGTTCACGTAGCGGATATCCATCTCCGGCTCGGTGAACTGCAACTGCCGCACTCCTGATACATCGTCGCTCATGTAGTAGATGGAGTTTTCATTGTAGGCGGCGACCGAGCAGGAGAAATGGAAAAGCCGCGCTTCCCGGTCGGGGTCGCTGGCGGCCGCATCCTTGTCCCTGTACTTGATCGAGAAAGTGTCCGGCTCGTTGGCCAGAAGGTTCTTGTCGCATTGATCGCCATACGTCGCCAGAAAAGCCTTCTTGGCCTGTTCGAGCGCGGTGTTCTTCTTGGGCGGCGGCGGTCCGTCGCCACAGCTTGGCGGCAACGCCCCTTCGAAATCGGCGGTGGAAGGTTTCAGCGCGCCTTTCTCGATATGGATGGGATCGAACGGTGGCTCCGCCTGGGTCTGGGCATTCACCTGGCGCAGCGTGTAGCAGCCGGCAAAGACCTTTTCGCCGCCGTTCTTGTCCGTGGCACGGATGGCGACGGGCACGTTAAAGTATATGCTGCCGGCGGCTCCCTCGTCTGAAACCGCACCGGTCGCGACCTCGACCTTGTCGGTGCCGTCATAGCCCTTGACGAAACTGTCGAAATCCTTAGCCGGCTTGGTATCGCCGAAATAGCCCCAGGCGCGGGCGAATTCGTGCCGGCTAATGGCGCTGTAGAGCGAACGGATGACCGCCTCGGCACTCGACCTGTCGTCGATATAGGGTGTTTCGGGAGCATCGCCGGCGGCACGTGCTGTATGGCCGACGGCGGCAAGGGAGAGAAGGGCAGTCGCCGCGAGAAGGACGCGTCTCATCGGGAATCTCCGCGTTCGATAACGCAGATTCTACCATTGCGATTGCGGCGGCGCGGTGACGCGGCGCTCATGGCGCTTGAAGAATCGCGCCTTGAGGCGCTAGCTCCTCGCGACGGCGCTTAGACCGGACAGGAGATTTGACGTGACCATATCGATGTATGAGGCTTCCGTGCCGGTGTTCTCGGCCAGGCTGAAAGCACTTTCCAGTGTTCTGGCAGCTGCCGAACAGAATGCACTTGACCGCAAGATCGACCCGCAGGTGTTTCTGACGGCGCGGCTGGCGCCCGACATGTTCGCCTTGACCAGGCAGGTGCAGATCGCGACCGATCATGCCAAAGGCGCGCCCTCGCGGCTGGCCGGCCGCGAAGTGCCGAAATACGAGGACAATGAGGCAAGCTTCGCCGACCTCGAGGCGAGGATAGCCAGGACGATCGCGCATCTGGCGACGTTTTCGGCCGCCGATATCGACGGTTCCGACGAAAGGACGATCGAGTTGAAGCTCGGCGGACGCGAAACCACGATGGGCGGCATGCAGTATCTGCTGCATCTGGCCATGCCCAACTTCTATTTCCACCTCACCACCGCTTACGACATTCTGCGCCACAATGGCGTGCCGCTCGGCAAGGCGACATTCCTCGGAACGCGTTGAGGATTGAGGTCTTGAGATGTCCCGGATCGATCCGGGACATCTCACAACCAGCTTAGCGAACGGACATTTCGCGGGCGATGCGCGGAAAATCGGCTGGCTTGATGCCGATATCGGCGCGGTCGGCGTTGCTCATCGAATGAAGCAGCGCAAGTGCCGCGCGGTATCTCAGATGTTCCTGTGGCCGAGGCCGGGCGAACATTTCAGTGAAGAAACCCATGATTCAGGCTCCTGATTGGTCCTCCACGACTCCCAATATAGGTGAATCGTGACAATTGTGCAGTGCAGCATTTGCATGCCTGCCATGTCCGGGATGATTTTCGTGAGATTTCTTCGCGGTCCGGTGAAACTTTCGCGCCGCACAAATCGTCGGCTTGGACGCCGGCACGTGGCCAGTTTTTCCTCGCCACTTCTGGCGAATTTCCGGGCTGCACGAAAGTGCAGTCCGGCTTTTGTTGGGGACCGGGCGCGATCCTCCGAATGGCTAAATTCATCAAGACCGGTGGCATTTATTTTTAACGAGCCGGTTCTATGTTCTGATAACGGAACAGTCGGGCAAGGGGGAGGCTGACATCGCTACCGGCGCCAAGCGTGATTTCGCTTCGTTGCTCGACGACCTCTTCGTGGCCTCCGAAAAGGGTGACGGCACAGAGGACGACGAGGCAGGCACGCGTCCGTCCATTCCCTTCGACTATCTCTCCGTGGCGGATGAACTCCATTCCGGCCGCATCAAAGTATCCGCCGCCGAATATCGCGAGGTAGGTGCCGATCTGGCGAGCGAGTTTGCCGCCTTGCTGGACCACGCCAGGCTGGCGCTGGCCGGCGAGGAACCGAAACCCGAGGAAAAATTGCCGCCGATCGACCCCGAATCGATCGCAGCCGAACTGGGACTGGACCAGCCCAAGGGCGCCGCCGATTTCGGACGCATGCGCCGCAGCTTTGCTTTTACCAACCATCCCGATCGCGTCGCCCCGCATCTGCGCCAGCACGCCATGATCCGCATGCAGATCGCCAATATGCTGATCGACGACGCCAAACGCCGCGCCGTCGCGGGCGCTCGCCGCTAAACGCAGCGCAATTCGTTCAAAGTCGGTCCGGCAAGACTTGGAGAGCGGCTCCGCTTTCCTGTAGGATATGATTTCCTCCCCGCGCGGCCGCGCACGCTTTCCCTCCGGAGCAGAAAATTCATGCACAAACGCCGTGTCGGTCGGACCGATCTTCTTGTTACCCAGATTTGCCTGGGATCCATGACCTGGGGCCAGCAGAACACCGAGGCCGAGGGACACGCCCAGATGGACCTGGCCTTTTCGCGCGGTGTCAATTTCATCGACACCGCCGAACTCTATCCGATTCCACCCAAGGCCGAGACACAGGGACGGACAGAAAAGATCATCGGCAGCTGGATGAAGGCGAGGGGTAACCGTGACAAGGTGATCCTCGCTTCCAAGGTCGTCGGCCGCACCGCCAACAACTGGTTTCGCGGCGGCCGGCCCTCGCAATTGGTGAGGGCCGACATTTTTGACGCCATCGACAAGTCGCTGGCCAAGCTCGGCACGGACTATCTCGACCTCTATCAGATCCATTGGCCGGAACGCGACATCCCGTGGGGCGCCAACCCAACACGCGTCGGCGCCGTGGCGCGTCGTGCCGACGCGGCCGGCGCGCCGGCTGGCGAGACGCCGGTCGCCGAGACACTCGCAGTGTTCGACGAACTGGTGAAGGTTGGAAAAATTCGCCATTTCGGTTTGTCGAACGAGAGTTCGTGGGGCGTGATGCGCTTCCTGGCAGAGGCCGACAAAGGGATCGGTCCGCGCGTCGCGTCGATCCAGAATGCTTACAATCTCGTCAACCGCACCTTCGAGGTCAATCTCGCCGAGGTCTGCGAGTGTGAGGACGTGTCGCTGCTCGCTTATTCGCCGCTGGCGCAGGGCTATCTGACCGGCAAATACGACCATGGCGCGCGCCCGCCGGGGTCGCGCTCGCAACTGTTCAACCGTGGCCAGCGTTATGAGAAACCGAATGCGGCTGACGCACAGCTCGAATACAATGAGTTGGCGCGCAGTTTCGGGTTCGAGCCGGCCCTGTTTGCCAATGCCCATGTCTCGAGCCGTCCCTTCGTGACCTCCAACATCATCGGCGCGACAACCATTCCGCAGTTGGAGATGGCACTATCATCCGTCGATGTGGTGTGGACCGAAGAGATGCAGAAGGCGGTGGATGCCATTCACCAGAGGGTCGGCAATCCCTGTCCTTGATCGGGACCGGTTGCAGAATTATCGAGGCATAATAGAAGGGTGGAGATGATGGTGGATTTTTCGATCGAGGCCGTGCGTGGAAAATTTCCCGCCCTCTCACTGACTGACAAGGGTCGCCGCCGCATCTATCTCGACAATCCGGCCGGCACGCAGGTGCCGCAAACTGTCGCTGACGCCGTGTCGCACTGCCTCTTGACCACAAACGCCAATCTCGGCGGCTATTTCGAAACGACGGTCGCTGCTCAAACAGTCGTCGACGAAGCGCATGAGGCAATGGCCGATTTCCTTGATGCGGAGAGCCCGCAGGAAATCATCATCGGCGCCAACATGACGACGCTGACCTATCACATGTCGCGCACACTCGGCCGCACGTTGAACCCGGGCGACGAGATCATCCTCCCGCATGGATCACGAGGGCAACGTGTCGCCCTGGCTGCAATTGGCCGAGGATCTCGGCCTGGTTGTGCGCTGGCTGCCGTTCGATGAAAAGAGCTGGCAGGTCGAGGAGGCGACGCTGGCCGGTCTGCTGTCCGGCAGGACACGGCTCGTCGCCTTGAACTACGCCAGCAATCTCACCGGCTCGATCAACAGGGTCAAATCTCTGACCCAACTTGCAAAGCAGGCCGGCGCCCTGGTCTATGTCGATGCCGTCCAGTTCGCGCCGCATGGCCTGATCGATGTGCGGGATCTCGGCTGCGATTTCCTGATCTGCTCGGCCTACAAGTTCTTCGGCCCGCATATGGGCATATTATGGGGTCGGCGCGACGTCATCGACAGTCTGGAAGCCTACAAATGCCGCTGTTCGTCCAACGGTCTGCCGGAGCGCTTCGAACTCGGCACTCCGCAGATCGAATTGATGGCCGGTCTCACGGCGGCCGTCGATTATTTTGCCGGACTGGGTGCGGCGGCGGGTGAGGGCGGCTCGAGGAGGCAGAAGATCGCCAGGGCGTTCGAAGTGTCCATCGCCTATGAAAATTCGCTGGCGCAAAGGCTGATCGATGGCCTGTCCGACATTTCAGGCCTGACCATCCACGGCATCACCGATCCGAAACGGCTCGGTGATCGGGTGCCGACAGTCTCCTTCACCGTCGAAGGTATCGTTCCGGAAACGATCGTGCGGCAGATGAACGCCGAAAACATCTTCCTGTGGTCCGGCCACAACTACGCCTGGGAGATTGTCCACCAACTCGGCATTCCGGCCGAACAAGGCGTCGTGCGTATCGGCATCGCGCACTACAACACGGCGGCTGAGATCGACGAGACGCTGGAGAGCGTGCACCGCGTGATCGCCATGCTCAGGCAGCAGCGCTCCTGATGCGAGCCTGAACTGTCACCGCGCCTTGCCGCCAAAACCGGTGAGGAAGGCGGTGAGATTGTCGCCGAGCGCGTCGCAGAGATAGCCGCCTTCCTGGACGATGACCGTCGGCAGGCCGAGACCGGCGATGGCCTCGCCCACGCGCGAGAAGCCTGGCGTCGTCACCGAAAGTCCTCCGAACGGATCGCCCTCGAACGCGTCGAGGCCGAGCGCCACGACCAGCGCGTCGGGCGAGAAGGCGCGAATACGCTGGAACGCCACCGCAAGCCCTTCCAGAAATGCCGCGTCGGCGGATTTGCGTGGCAGCGGCAGGTTGAAATTATAGCCGAGGCCAGGCCCTTCGCCGCGCTCGTCGGCATGGCCCCAGAAGAAGGGATAGAAGCGCACCGGGTCGGCATGCAGTGAGATGGTGAGCACGTCGGGCCGCGCATAGAAGATGCCTTGCGTGCCGTTGCCATGGTGCAGATCGACATCGAGGATGGCCACGCGCGCGGCCTGCTTGCGCAACACCTGGGCCGCAACGGCCGAATTGTTGATGAAGCAGAAGCCGCCAGCGACGTCGGCAAAAGCGTGATGGCCGGGCGGGCGGCACAGCGCATAGGCGGCCGGTGCGCCAGCCATCACCGCCTCGGCGGCGTCGACCGCGCTCCAGGCGCTCCACAGCGCGCTATGCCAGGTTTCGCCCGAGATCGGGCAAGCGGTGTCGGCCATGTGGTAGCCGGCCTGACCGACCGCCGAGGCCGGATAGGAGCCGCCGCGCGCGATCGGGTGGATGTTCGGGATCACCTCGTCAGAAGCGCCATCAATGCGCTGCCAGCGCGCGAAAATGTGCTCGAGGAAGTCGAGATATTCTGGCGTATGCACCGCCGAGACCGGACCGAGCCCATGATCGCGGGGCCGTTCGATCGTGCAGCCGGCAGATTTTGCGCCGGCTAACAATCTCTCGACGCGCTCCGGTTTTTCCGGATTGGGCTTCGGCGCGCCACTGGAAAGAAAGGCCTTGGGATCGTGACGCTTCTGCTCCTCGGCATAGAAGGCTTTCATTCCTGCTCCTCATTCTCCGGCGCGTCGGCAAAGGCAAAGAAGGCCTCGCCGATGATCTTCTGCGTCTGTTCATAGCTCGACCAGGCAATGCCCAGCCTTTCATAGAAGGCCTTGGCGCCCTCATTATCCGTATCGACCGAGAGCCTGAGATAGACGCCGCCTTCTTTCCGGCATTCCGCAGCGACGCGTCGCAGCAGGCGTTCACCGATCTTGCGACCGCGGAACCGGTCCTCGACATAGAGGTCCTGCACATAGACGCCGGGCCGGCCCATCCAGGTCGAAAAGATCGGGAAATAGAGGCAGAGGCCGGCGAATTCGCCGCCGATCTCGGCGATGAGGGTCGAGAAGGCCGGCTTTTCGCCGAAGCCGTAGCGGCGGAGATCATCAGCGGTTGAGGTGATCTCCTGATGCGCGCCGATATGGGTACCGAGTTTAAGAAGCGCGGCGTGGATTGCGTCCACATCGTCGATCCGGCCGGGGCGGATGAGGATGCCGCTCACGACAGGGATGGCGCCAAGGCACCCCCCTCTGTCCTGCCGGACATCTCCCCCCCAAGGGGGGAGATCAGATGTCGCCTGCGCCTTCGCCAATCCCCGATGTTGCAAGAAAGGCGCCATCGGCGACACTGCCAATCTCCCCCCTTGCGGGGGAGATGGCCGGCAGGCCAGAGGGGGGGGCTTGGCGCCAACATCAGAACGCCACCCGGTCGCCGCCCTTGAGCGCCAGCATCTCGCGCGCTTCGGCCGGCGTGGCAACTTCCAGCGACAGTCCGTCGAGAATGCCACGGATACGGCGCACCTGATCGGCATTGGATTTCGCCAGCTGACGGCCATCGTAGAGACTGTCTTCCAGCCCGACACGGACATTGCCGCCCATCGCCGCAGCGATCGAGATCAGCGGCATCTGGTTGCGGCCGGCCGCCAGTACGGAGAACTGGTAGCTGTCGCCGAACAATTTGTCGGCGATCCGCTTCATGTGGATGAGATTGTCCGGATCGGCGCCGATGCCGCCCAGAATGCCCAGCACGAACTGGATGAACAGCGGCCCCGACACCAGCCCGCGGTCGTGGAAATGCGCCAGCGAATAGAGATGGCCGACATCGTAGCACTCGAATTCGAAGCGCGTGCCGCAGCCCCTGCCCAGTCTCTCGATCACACCTTCCATGTCGGCGAAGGTGTTCTTGAAGATGGTGTCGCGGGTGGCTTCCAGCAGCTTGGGCTCCCATTCGTGCTGCCATTCCCGTGGCTTGTCGAGCATCGGGAACAGCGCGAAATTCATCGAGCCCATGTTGAGCGAGCACATTTCCGGCTCTGCCCTCAGTGGCGCCGCCAGCCGCTGGTCGAGCGTCATCAGCGACGAGCCGCCGGTGGTGATGTTGATCACCGCCGACGTCGCCTGCTTGATGCGCGGCAGGAACTGCATAAAGATGTCCGGATCGGCGCTCGGCCGGCCATCCCCGGGGTCACGGGCGTGCAGATGCAGGATCGAGGCGCCGGCTTCAGCGGCCGCGATCGCATCAGCCGCGATCTGGTCCGGCGTCACAGGCAGGTAGGGCGACATCGATGGCGTGTGCACCGAGCCGGTGACGGCGCAGGTGATGATGACTTTTCGCGGCGCCATTTCGTTACCCCCGGCCTTCGACCGGCAGGTCGAGCTCGGAAGCCAACGCCTCCAGCGAGTCGCCAATGATGGAAATGATCTCGCCGACCTGTTCGCCGGTGACGATCATCGGCGGCGCGACCATGAAATTGTCACCGTCGACACCGCCCTTGACCTTGCGGCCATAAATGATCAGCCCGCGCTCATAGGCAAGGTCGAGCAGCCGCTGCGTGGCCTTGTTGCTTTGGTCGATCGGCTTCAGCGTCTCGGGATCGGCAACCATCTCGGCGCCGGTCAGCAGGCCCTTGCCGCGCACATCGGCGATGAAAGGGAAGCGCTTGGCCAATCCCTTCAATCCGTCCATCAGCACATCGCCCATGGCAGCCGCGTTGGCGATCAGGTCGAGCCGGTCCATTTCGCCGAGCACGGCAAGCCCGGCGGCGCAGGCCAGCGGATTGCCAGCATAGGTGTGGCCGTGCTGGAAGCCGCCAGAAGCGAGCAGCGGCTGTACAAGCCGCATCGGCGCCGCCAGCGCGCCGAGTGGCGCATAGCCCGAGCCCAGCCCTTTCGACAGCGCGACGATGTCGGGCTTGCAGTTCCAATGGTCGCCGCCGAGGAATTTTCCGGTGCGGCCGGCCCCGCTCATGACCTCGTCATGGATGAGCAGGATACCGTAGCGGTCGCAGATCTCGCGGATGCGCGCATAATAGCTGTCCGGTGCCACAAGGGCTGCCGTAGCCGCTCCGCCGATCGGCTCCATGATGAAGGCGACGACGCTCTCCGGGCCTTCGGCCAGGATCTTCTCCTCCAGCATGTCGGCGTAGCGGATGCCGCGCTGTTCCATCGAAAGATTGTCGCGGTCGCGCCAGGCGGTCGGGGCCGGCACCGTCGGCATCACCCGCATCATCGGCTCGAAGGTTTCGGCCAGTGCATCGTCGCCGGTGATCGAGAGCGAACCCAGCGTGCCACCGTGATAGGACGGGAAGCGGGTAATCACCTTCCAGCGGCTGCCCTGGCCGGTGGCGACGGCCCATTGCCGCGCCAGCTTGATGCAGGATTCCGTCGCTTCCGAGCCGCCCGAGACGAAGAAGATACGGTCCATGCCTTCCGGCAGTTTTCCCGCGAGTTCACGCGCGAGTTCTTCCGCCGGCTCGTTCTCGAAATGAAGGCGGTAGGCGAAGGTGGCGCGCTCCATCTGCCGCTTCATGGCGTCCAGCACATTGCGGTTGGAATGGCCGATATTGGCCACCATCGGGCCGCTCGATCCGTCGATGAAGCGGCGGCCGTCCTGCGTCCACATGTAGATGCCTTCGGCGCGGTCGATCAACGGCCGGCGCAGGCTGGAGAGGTAGAACAGATGCGATTGGCGCCGGGCGTCGGCGTCTTGAACGGCAGGCTGGACTTTCGGCATGTCAGGACTTTCCGAGATAGCGATCGAGGACATTTTGGGTGACGCGTTCGACCATCGGGTCCTGTCTTAGCAGACCGGCGACCCATTCGCAGCTTCCGGCGTGAAACACCTCGCCCTTGCCGCGCGGGAAGTTGACGATCATGCCGTTGCTGCGTTTGACTTTTTCGAGATTGGCGTCGCTCCTGTCGCCGAAGAGCGTTTCGGCGCTGAAGCGGCCATCCTCGTCGGTGAGGAACTGGTCCTCGATCGGAATGTCGGCGCTTTCCTCGACCTGGGATGCTATGCCGACGGCAAGAACCTGCAATCCATCAGGCGCGCCGCTGGTCGCGGTGGGGTAGGGCAGGCCGCCGCGTATCTCGAAATCCAGCCCGTCGACCTCATAGCCATAGACATGGCTGTCGGCGCCCAACAGGTCGCCATAATAGATGCCGGTGCCGGCAAAGGCCCAGTGCTCGGGCCGATAGACCGGAAAGCCGCGCACGCCGCGCGGCGCGCAACCTCCCCAACCGGCATAAAGGCCACGCGTCGCGTTGAGCCCGAAAGTTTCCGAACCGGGCCGACCGATTTCCGGCGCCTCCCAGGAATTGGTGGCGCGGGTCACGTCGCCACCGCGATAGGCCGGGTCCTCGGCGCGGGCGCGGTACTTGTAGCAGACCTGCCGGCGGCCCTCCTCCTCAAGGCGGGTCTGCCACATGAAATTGCCAGCGAAGCGCGCCGCATGGCCGCCATGCTCGACATAGTGATCGACGGCGTCGCGCATTTCCCAGGTCCAGTATTCATCATGGCCGACGAAGACGGCGCAGTCGTAACCGTCGAGAATCTCGGGCGAGAAATGCAGATCGTGCTGGCTGGCGAGATCGACGCCGTAGCCGGCGCGTTCGGCGAAGCGAAAGAAATGGCTGTCGTAGCTGGCCCAGCCCGACGAGGCGTATTTCTTCGAATGGCCAGTGGCGAGCGCCCATTCCATATGCGGATAGCGCGGCACCGTCTTTGGCGGCACGGCGACCTCCAGCGGCACGCGCGGCGCATCCTGCGGCAGCACGACGAAGCCACGGCACCAGGGGCGCTGCGTCGAGACGATTGGCGAGTACTGGTTGCGATCCGGCCCGGTGATGCCCTGATAGTGGTTCGAGCCGCCCCAGGTGTTGTAGGCAAGCCAGGTGCCCGTCGCCGCCACCTGCAGCACGCGGCCGGGCTTTCTCCCGGGTCGGGGAGAGACGATGAACAGATGGTGGCAAAGGATCGGCTTGCCATCGCGTCCGTCGGCGGTGAACGTCACCCGGTAGGCGCCGGACGGCCAGTCGCTTCCCACGCGCAATTCGAACGAGGCTTCCCAGCCGCAGCCCTCCGCCGAGCACTGATCCGGACTATCCTGCCAGCGTGCCGCGATGCCCGATTTCTCGAACACCGTCGTCTCGCTGCCGCCGTCGCGGACGATCGTCATGTTGAACGATGGAGCCGTCGAACTGAGATGCAGCGTCACTGTCTCGCCGGCGCGATAGGAAAAGCGGTCGCTGTAGCACCAGATTTCGCCGGGATCGCCGTCCATCCCGGGCCACTCGTAGTAATGGCCGCGCACCGCGTGGCGACGCTGCTCCTCCGTCAGTCCGAAATCGGGAAATTCCGTGGGTAGTCTGGTCATCGGCGTGCTCAGGCGGAAAGATATTTTTTGAGGAAGCTGCGCGTGCGTTCTTTCTGCGGCGAACGGAAGATCTCGATCGGCGGGCCTTCCTCGACCACCACGCCGCCGTCCATGAACAGCACCCTGTCGGCGACTTCACCGGCAAAGCGCATTTCATGCGTTACGATGAGCATGGTCATGTGTTCGGCGGCAAGCTGTTTCATCACCGCGTTGACCTCGTCGACGAGTTCGGGGTCGAGCGCGGAGGTCGCTTCGTCGAACAGCATCACCTTTGGCTGCATGGCCAGCGCGCGGGCGATCGCAACGCGCTGCTTCTGTCCGCCCGAAAGCCGCGACGGATAGGCGTCGATCTTGTCGGCGAGACCGACCTTGGACAACAGGCCAACCGCCAGCGCCCGGGCTTCGGCTTTCGCCATGCCTTTCAGGATCACCGGTCCCATCGTGATGTTCTCGATCACGGTCAGATGTGAAAACAGATTGAAGTGCTGAAACACCATGCCCATCTGCTGGCGCACCTTGTTGATGTGCCGCTCAAAGGCCTGGCCTTGCAGCTTCTGGTTGACCTGAACGCCGTCGAGCCGGACTTCACCGCCGTTCAAGGTCTCGAGATGGTTGATGGAGCGCAGCAGCGTGCTCTTGCCGGAGCCGCTCGGCCCGATGATGGCCACGATCTGCCCACGTTCGACCGACAGGTCGATACCTCTGAGGACCTCGACGGCGCCGAAGGATTTGCGTGCGCCGCGGACCTCGACCATTGGCCGCTGCGTGCTCATCGGGAAACCTCCACATGTCTTTCAAACCGATGCAAGGCCGCTTCGAGCACAAGGTTCAAGATGTAATAAAGCGCGGCGGCGGTGATGTAGAACTCAAAGGGGCGGAAGGTTTCACTGATCGCCAGTTGCGCCGAGTGAACCAGCTCGGCGATGCCGATGACAGAGACGATCGAGGATTCCTTCAGCAGTGCGATCAGGTTGCTTCCGATCGGCGGCGCCGTGTTGCGCACGGCTTGCGGTATCACGACGTAGCGCAGCGTCTGCCATTTTCCGAAACCGATGCTGCGTGCGCCTTCCGTCTGGCCAAGGTCGACAGCCACGATGCCGGCGCGCATCACATCGGCTTTGTAGACGGCAAAGTGCAGGCCGAGCCCGACAATGCCGGCGGCAAGCGCGGGAATATTGATGCCGATCTGCACCAGGCCGAAATAGATCAGGAACAGCTG
The DNA here is from genome assembly GCF_006442155.1 of Mesorhizobium sp. B2-4-14. Taxonomy (NCBI): domain Bacteria; kingdom Pseudomonadati; phylum Pseudomonadota; class Alphaproteobacteria; order Hyphomicrobiales; family Phyllobacteriaceae; genus Mesorhizobium; species Mesorhizobium sp. B2-4-14. The sequence goes on from NZ_VFVA01000050.1 coordinate 23,023, forward strand.
CAAAAGCAGCGGCGTACCCATGAACACCCACATGAAGGCGCGCACGGGATAGGCGAGAACTGCCGGCGCATAGAGCACGATGACAGCAAACATGATGCCGCCGACAAAGCTGAGGGCTCCCGCCGAAACCGTCAGTACGGCGGTCCACCAGGCGCCCGTCAACAGGAGATCCCAATAGGGCGTGACGACGGTGAAATCCAAACCTTGCATCGTGCTCTCCCGTCAGACGATGGCGAAGCGTTTGTCGAGCAGATCGACGACACGGGCGACGGCGTAGACCATGACCATGTAGAGCAGGGCCGCGACGCCAAAGATCTCGAACGGCTTGTAGGTCGAGCCGATGAAGCGCTGGGCGGTATAGGTCAGCTCCACCACCGAGATGGTGGATACGAGCGCCGACCCCTTGAGCAGAGCGACCGTATTGACGCCGAGCGGCCGGATCATCAGCCTTGCGGCCTGTGGAAGCACGACCTTGCGCAAGGTCTGGAAGCGGCTGAAGCCGATCGTGCGGGCAGCTTCCGTCTGGCCCGTCGGCCATCATCTCGTCCAGCGCCTTCTGCATGGCGGCATGAATGATGCCGTCGAGCGATCCCGACATGATCTGTTCGAAGGTGATGGAGGTGCGGCCGATCTTCGCCACATGCGAACGGATGGTAATCAGCGAGCCGGCTGTCGTTTCATGGCGATAGTCGATTTCGGTGCGCACGTCGGCCCACCCGGTCGCCGCTGCCTGGCTGCCATCCTGCCCGGCGATATGGCCGAGGAGCTGGAAACTGGCATCATCGAACATCGCCGCGTAGTAGCGCACATTCACGTGCCCCATCACGTCGCACATCCAGGGATGGACGACACCGACGAAGGTGACGAGGGATTTGCTCATGGTTCCGTGGCCTCTATTAGGATCGCGAGACGCCATAGCGAAACGCGTGGCGAGAGGCAAACCGGTGGACGGGCCGATATTCGTTAGCCGCGCCCTTGGCCCTCCTGAACAAACCGACTATCTCAGGAAGACGGCGGCGGTTCCGCCACGGGGACAGGCATGCTGAGGGTGCAAAAGGTCAAGGTCGACGACATCTACGTGCCCACTGCGCGCAGGAAGACGCTGCATCCCGAGACGGTGCGGCATCTCGCCGAGGACATACTGGAGAACGGCATGAAGACGCCGATCCAGGTCCGCCACGACGGCAAGCGCCATGTACTCGTCGAAGGCCTGCATCGTCTGGAAGCAGCCAAGTGGCTCGGCGAGACCGAGATCGACGCTTATCTGGTCCAAGCCAAGCGCCACTGACGCGAGCGCGGTACGCAATTCTCCCAGCAACAATCTCCAGAGTTTTTTCGCTGGCCATGTCGAAACGAAGTAACCGCCCGTCGATTCCCGTTGGCCCAACGAGATGGCCAACGGTTTGTTTATGAAGCCTTCGCGCGACGGGGCAGCCTTAGATGCTTGATGCCGCTCATCTCGACGAAATTCGTCGCCGAGTCCCAGAGATAATCACCATAAAGAAACGGCTCGAAAGGTTCCGTGCCGCTCAGTGGCAACGGAGCGATCTCGGCATCGACGCGCGGCTCGTAGAAAAACGGGATCGAAAAACGCACCGTCTTCGGCGCAATCACCCGGTGCCGCGTCGCCCTGACGCGTCCGCCGGTCCAGCGCTCCAGCAACTGGCCGAAATTGACCGCCAGCGTGCCGTTGGCAGGCGGCACGTCGACCCACTCGCCGGCCAGGTTTTTTGCCTGCAGGCCGTCGACGCCGTCTTGCGCCAGTAAAGTCACGAAGCCTGAATCGGCATGTTCGCCGCCGATGATGGTGCGCGTTTCCCCCTTATGGACCACCGTGACCTGCGGGCCACCAGCATCGACGCCGGCATTGACGTCGCGCAGGGGATAGCGGATCAGGCGCAGCGTCGAGATGCCCTGTTCGAAATAGGCATCGAAGACCGTCTCCGGCAGGCCAAGCCCGCGGGCGATCGACCGCATCAGCGCGTTACCGACCGTCTCCATGGCGCGATAGTAGTCGGCCGCCTCGGCGCGCCAGCCGGGCAGCGCGCTTTCGGCCGGAAATGGTGTTGGCTCGCGCAATGGATCGTCGGAAGCCGAAACACGCGTCGGATCGGCAAGGTCAGGCCCCATGTCGATGCCTTCCTTGTAGGAAACGGCTCGCGGCTGCAGCGGGAACCAGCCGCGGTAGAAATTCTTCTTGGTGCGGTCGAAATTCCAGCGCAGCAGTTTCTGCTTCTCGGCATCGGGAAGCGTGAAGATGCGCAGCAATTGCCCGCGCTTGTCCGGCGTCAGCCAGTCATCGCCGGGAAAATCGCGGACCGCCATGAAACCGATGCCCGAGGCGGCGGCCATGATCCGGGCGTCGGTTCGGTCGCGGGCGGGCGAGGGCGGACCGAACAGGTCCGCAATCCCGATGGTTTCGATATCTGGCGTCATGGCTTCCGTTCCACCCGCATCATCATAATCGATGACCTTGTATCAAAGCTTTTCAATTGACCCAATCGGTTCCGCCGCTAGCCTGTCGATTACTCTCTCCAAGACTGGATCAGGACGATGGCTGGATATCAGGGCGGGTGCTTGTGCGGAGCGGTGCGCTATCGTGCCGACGTCGATCCTGTCAACGAACGTATCTGCCATTGCCGGCTTTGCCAGAAAGCGATCGGCGCTGCCTTCAATGCGCGCGTGCTGTTTCGCATCGACGATGTGACGGTCGAAGGACCGCTGGCGACTGTGAACACCTCGCCGGATCTCAAGCGCGGCTTTTGTCCGAATTGCGGCACGACGATGTTTTCGCGGCGCGATTCCGCCGGCATCATCGGCATCACCACCGGATCGCTCGACGATCCTTCGCTGTTTCGGCCGCAGATGCATATCTGGACCGGCTCGAAGCAGCCTTGGCTGGTCCTTGACGACGGCCTGCCGCAATATGAAGACGCCCCGCCTCCGTAAGTACTTCCCCCTTCTCCCGTACGGAGAAGGACGAAGCCGTGCAGTCATGACAAAAAATTAATCCAAATCGTCACGCGATAGCCGGCAAAACGTCATTGGCGGGCCATCTTTGCGTCCTATCTATGCTGCGCGGGCCGGCATTCGAGGAGACGACGGATGAACGACAGCATCAGCACCCTGGACGAGCTTTTGAGCGATCCGATGGTCCTGCTTGTGATGGAGCGTGACCGTGTGCGCCCGGAACAGGTACGCATGCTGCTCGAACGGGTGCGCCGACCATCGGCCGAAGAACCTGTCGTTCCCCCGGCCCATGTGATCGCCAGGACCTGCCAGAAACCTTGGTTGTGCCCGTAATTGCTTGCCGTTCTATCCCATGAGAAAAAAGGCCGGCCTCTTGGGGCGGTCCCGGACGACGTACTTCGACGCACGGCGCCAGCTTACAAATCCGTAAATTGATTATCCGATCCATGACGGTAAGGCTTGCGCGGGACCGGCCGACGCCGGTAACACCTGCGCAAGCTAGATCTCTCACACACGGAACCCGACATGGCTGACATCTGCACTCAGGGCGTGGATACGGGCTTTGTCGGCCTGGGATATGCCAAGGTCGCCTTTCTCGGCCTCGTTCAGGGCATCACCGAATTGCTGCCGATTTCCTCGACCGCCCACATGCGCATCGTGCCGGCGGTGCTTGGCTGGCAGGATCCCGGCTCCGCCTTCTCCGCGGCCATGCAGCTTGCCGCGCTCGCCGCCGTCGTCAGTTATTTCTGGGGCGATGTCAGGGATCTCGTGTTCGGCTCGCTCGGGGCTCTCGTGCGGCGCGATTTCGCGGACCGCGACTTTCGGCTGGCTTCCTGGATCGTGCTGGCGACGATCCCGATCGTCATTGCCGGCGTGGCGCTGTCAGGCGTTCTCAATACCTGCAATTCGCCGCTGCGCAGCCTGAGCGTGATCGGATGGGCCTGCATCGTCATGGCGGTCCTGCTGGCGCTGGCCGAGATTTTCGCCCGCCACCGCCGCACCATGGGCGAAGCGTCGCTCGCCGACGCGCTTCTGGTCGGCATCGCCCAGATCGGCGCGCTGATACCTGGCGTCTCACGCTCGGGCTCGACTTTGACGGCGGCATTGGGGCTCGGCTTCAAACGGGCCGAGGCGGCGCGCTTCTCGTTCCTGCTCGGGCTGCCGGCGATCGCGCTGGCCGGTCTGAAGGAACTGTGGGAACTGCACAAGGTTCACCTTGATGCCCATGGCTGGTCGGTTCTTGCCACGGGGCTGGTCGTCGCCTCGATCTCCGCCTTCTTCGCCATCTGGGGGTTGATGCGCGTGCTGGAACGGTTCTCCGCCTGGCCTTTCGTCATCTACCGTGGCCTGCTCGGCGTCGTCCTGTTGCTCGGCGTCGCGATGGGATGGCTGGCATAGCCCCGGAACCTGAACCTTGGTGTTGCGCCGTTGCAACCCGCCGAGGCCCATGCGGCGCCCGCAAAGATGTGATCAGCCGCGTTCATTGACTTCGGGACATAACCGCCCTTAACGTTCCGTTAATAAAAAAGCGATGGGCGGGGCCACATGGCATCCTCGACAGGTTGGCGCCGCAAGGCGAAGGGGCTGGGGCTGGCGGTTGCGCTGACCGCTTTCTGTTCGGCGGCGAGCTTCGCCTATTCCGCGCCCGCGTCCATGGTTGTCGGTGGCTCGACCTCTCAGCCGATCGGCCACTATGATTTTTGCAAGATCCATGTCGCGGAATGCTCCATCCGCTCACCCGATAACGCGCCCGAACATATGACCGGCAAGCTGCTGCACGAGATCACGGCGGTAAATCTCTCGGTCAACACGCGCGTCAAGCCGATGAGCGACCTCGACAATTACGGCAAGGAGGAATGGTGGGCCTATCCCGACAACGGCTTCGGTGATTGCGAGGACTACGCGCTGGAAAAGCGGCGCGAACTCAATAGGTTGGGCATTGCCATCGCCAATCTGATGATGACAGTGGTGCGCAAGCCCGACGGCGAGGGTCATGCCGTGCTGACAGTGCGCACCGACAAGGGTGACTTCATCCTCGACAACCTGACCGACAAGATCCGCCTCTGGAACCAGACCAGCTACCGCTACCTGAAAAGACAGGCGAGCGACAACACCGGGCACTGGGTTTCCATCCTTGGCGGCGACGAACAGCTGGTCAGCGCTGTCAAATAGTCTCCGCGGCGCTATGGCGCCCGCTAACGGACCATTCCTGCGTTCTGTTCAAGCCTTCCATTTTAGCGCCCGGCGGTGGTATCCACGTCGCTGGTTGGAGCTGGCAATCCGGTAGGCGCATGGATTTTCCGACACTTCTCAACACCGTCCCGCTGTTGGCGGCCTTCGCCAAGACCGCGCTGCCCCAGGCGATCGCCACGATGATGGCGTTCGGCCAATGGTTCGCAACGGTACCACCGTGCCGCGATTTTGCCTTTGAGGCGGCCAGCTATCTCGTCTGCGAGGTAGACCCGAAACGCTATTCGATCGAGCTGTTCTGGAAGGATCCAGCTGGTAAACCTTTTCAGTCGCTGCACAATCTCGATAATGCCCAGCACGCGGCCGGCCGCACCATGCTGTTTGCCATCAATGCCGGCATGTATCACCCCGACCTCAGGCCGGTCGGCCTCTATATCGAGCGAGGCCAGGAAATGGCTGATGTGAAGACGGGATCGGGAACTGGCAATTTTTCACTGCAGCCGAATGGCATCTTCTACATCAGCGGCGGCAAGGCCGCGGTCCGGGCGACAAGGGACTTCGTCAGGAAGCGGCCGCCCACCGACTATGCGACGCAATCCGGGCCGATGCTGGTGATCGACGGCCAGCTTCATCCGAAATTCCAGTCCGACAGCACCTCGCGCAAGACCCGCGACGGTGTCGGCGTGCGAAAGGACGGTGTCGCGGTCTTTGTCATTTCGAATGGTGCGGTGACGTTCCATGCATTCGCCCGGCTCTTTCGCGATGCGCTCGGCTGCGACAATGCGCTGTTCCTCGACGGCTCGATTTCAAGCCTGCTTGCCCCGGCAATCGGCCGCAACGACGATTACTGGAATCTGGGACCGATGATCGGCGTGTTCAGGAAGCGCGGCTAGGCTGGCGTTTGCCCCGGAGCTTGCCGGCGATCACCGCTATGATGACCAAGGCGATGGCTGCGATCACCGCCATGCCGAACAGGCTGGTCGCATCGAGTTCGGGGAGACTGCCGGCGCCCTTGGCGACCAGCCATCCCGGCGACAGCACGGCTGGAGCCCAGATGATCGCCGACAGGATGTTGGCGATCTGGAAGCGGCGCCGGTTCATGCCCATCATGCCCGCGACCAGCGGCACGGTAGCGCGGACCGGGCCGAAGAAGCGGCCGACGAAAACCGCCGCGAAGCCATAACGATGGAAGAACAGCCGCGCCCGGGCGATCTCGCGCCGGTAGCGATTGAGCGGCCATTTATGGACGACACCGCGTCCGAGCCATTTGCCAAGGAAATAGGAGACGGTGTCGCCGAGCGCCGCACCGACCATCGCTGCGAGAAGAACGGGCAAAGGCTGGACGATGCCTGCGCCCACCAGGCCGCCGACGATGACCAGGACCGTGGTGCCGGGCAGGAGGATGCCGACCAGCACCAGCGACTCGCCGAACGCCAGCAGCCCGACCACGACGCCGGCCCAGGCCTGATGGTTTTCAATGAAACAAACGCTCTGGTCGATGAACGACTGCACGCAAGCTCCCTGATAAAAAGCATCTCTCAGCTGCCGCTGTCGAGCAGGCTCCTGAGTTCGTCGAGCTTGTCGTTGACGAGCCAGCCGTAATAATTTTCCACCGGCAGCTTGCGGCCCTTGCCACTGGCGACTGCCACGCGCAGGTCGGCCGCCCGCTGCCGGGGTTGGCCGACATTGTAGAGCATGGCCGTGACGCCCGGATTGCCCGATATGTCGAAGCCCTCTTGTTTGTAAGCGTCGATGGCGTCGCGCACGATCGCCGCGATGTAGACGATGCTGCGATCCGGATCCATGACATCACGATAGATCGCCTGCGGACGATCTGGCGTCAGTCTGTCATAGCCGCTCACCCTGTTGACCAGGTCGGTCACTTCCAGCGCGGTCAACGGGCTGATCTGGCCAAGGCCGAATGTCTGGCCGGCGAAGAAGGGCTGGAAGAACGCCTGCTGGAAGGTCATGGCCTCGTAGGTGACGCCATCGACGCTCTTGCCACGGAAATGTTCTACCCAGACCCTGTCGCGGCAACTCCACAGGGCGGCACTGTCTTTGGCCTCGGCGCAGGCCGCGAACTCCGGCCGCTGGACAAAGGTCTGCACCGGCACGCCCTTGTAGCGGAAGGCAAAGTCGAGGCCGGAATAGGACAGTGCCTTCACATACTAGTCACCTGAATCTGAAGTTCGGTTCATTGTCTTCTGGCAGAAGCGCTTGACCGACGCGAGGATTTGGTCGGCGG